>NZ_JBFAHP010000002.1:0-326956 GCF_040654255.1 Streptomyces sp. NPDC050732 | reverse complement strand
CCGCCCACCCCCGATATCAACCCCGCATCACACACCCTCTTCCCCTCCCCCCCCCTCTCCCTATCCGGGTAACCAGGTTGGCCCCCCCCCCAAAGGGTGCGGCCCAACGATTGCTTCAGCTCTGCCAAGCGCAGTGCTTAGGCGGAGACGACCTCGACGTTGACCTTCGCGGCAACCTCGGGGTGCAGACGCACGGACGTCGCGTGGGCGCCCAGGGTCTTGATCGGCGCGCCCAGCTCGACACGGCGCTTGTCGACCTTCGGACCACCGGCAGCCTCGATCGCCGAAGCGATGTCGGCCGGGGTGACGGAACCGAAGAGACGACCGGCGTCGCCGGAGCGGACGGCCAGGCGGACCTTGACGCCTTCGAGCTGGGCCTTGATCTCGTTGGCCTGCTCGATGGTCGCGATCTCGTGGATCTTGCGAGCACGACGAATCTGCTCGACGTCCTTCTCGCCACCCTTGGTCCAGCGGATCGCGAAGTTCCGCGGGATCAGGTAGTTGCGGGCGTAGCCGTCCTTGACGTCTACGACCTCGCCGGCGGTGCCGAGGCCGGAGACCTCGTGGGTGAGGATGATCTTCATTAGTCGGTCACCCTTCCCTTATCGCGCGGTGGACGTGTAGGGCAGCAGCGCCATCTCACGGCTGTTCTTCACGGCCGTGGCGACGTCACGCTGGTGCTGCGTGCAGTTGCCGGTCACGCGGCGGGCACGGATCTTGCCGCGGTCGGAAATGAACTTCCGCAGCATGTTCGTGTCCTTGTAGTCCACGTACGTGACCTTGTCCTTGCAGAAAGCGCAGACCTTCTTCTTAGGCTTGCGCACAGGCGGCTTCGCCATGGTGTTTCTCCTGTGTGATCAAGAAGTGGGGTTACGGCCCACCCTCGGCCCGGAGGCCTGAAAACCCTGGGGTCCAGGCCCTGGGGCTTAGAAGGGGGGCTCGTCCGAGTAGCCGCCACCGGAGCCGCCGGAGCTTCCGCCCCAGCCGCCACCGCCGCCGCCCTGCTGCTGGCCGCCGCCGGCCGGCGCACCGGTCGCCCAGGGGTCGTCGGCGGGAGCACCGCCGCCGCCCTGCTGCTGACCGCCGCCGGAGCCACCGCCCCAGCCGCCGCCCTGCTGGCCGCCGCCACCGCCGCCGTAACCGCCCTGGCCGCCTCGACCGGTGGTCTTGGTGACCTTGGCCGTGGCGTTCTTCAGGCTGGCGCCGACTTCCTCGACGTCCAGCTCGTAGACCGTGCGCTTGATGCCCTCACGGTCCTCGTAGGACCGCTGCTTCAGCCGGCCCTGCACGATGACGCGCATGCCTCGCTGGAGCGACTCCGCGACGTTCTCCGCCGCCTGACGCCAGACCGAGCAGGTCAGGAACAGGCCTTCGCCGTCCTTCCACTCATTGGTCTGCTTGTCAAAGATGCGGGGGGTGGACGCGACACGGAACTTCGCGACCGCCGCACCGGAGGGGGTGAAGCGCAGCTCGGGGTCGTCGACAAGATTGCCGACGACCGTGATGACGGTCTCGCCTGCCATGGGGGAACCTCTCGGCGGGTTTGCTGCTGGCTGCTTGTTGCTGCTACTCGATTCCCGGGTGCCGCTGAGCTAGAAAGCTCAGTGCATCTCGGGACGGAGGACCTTGGTCCGGAGGACCGACTCGTTCAGGTTCATCTGTCGGTCGAGCTCCTTGACGACCGCAGGCTCGGCCTGCAGGTCGATGACCGAGTAGATGCCCTCGGGCTTCTTCTTGATCTCGTAGGACAGACGACGACGGCCCCAGGTGTCGACCTTCTCGACCTTTCCGTTGCCCTCACGGACGACGGAGAGGAAGTTCTCGATCAGCGGGGAGACAGCGCGCTCCTCGAGATCGGGGTCGAGGATGACCATCACTTCGTAGTGACGCATGTGGAACCCACCTCCTTTGGACTCAGCGGCCACGGTCGTTCCGTGGCAGGAGGGTCGTGATGCGTACGCAACGGTATCGGCCGCCACTGACAATCGGCTCCCGCGAGCGGGGGCTTATGCTGTGGCCAGGGCAGACACCGGTGCAGACGGTACAGAGTACCCGCACCGAGGCTTCCGGTTGAAATCCGGCGGGGGACGGGCAGAATCTGTACACATCGGGTGTGTATGGCGCTACGATGCGCCGCCTTCCGCAGGAGGTGCCTCACATGGCACAAGCAATGCGACCGAACACCGCCACTTCCCTCTTCGCCACGGACGGAAAGTCCCATCCGCTCCAGGACGCGCTGCTCGGCGTGACCCTGGTGCTCGGGGCGATCGCCTTCGTGACGGCGATGTTCCACAACCTCCATCTGATCAGCTCGTGGGCCGGCCTGATCGGGATCGCCACGGGTGCGTACGGCCAGCTCATCTCGGCGACGACCCGTGAACGCTTCGGCCTGATCCTGGGCCTCGGCGCTTCGGCGATCGGCTTCTTCCTGGGCATGGCACACGGCGGACTCTTCGGCGGAATCGTCGGCTGACGGCCTCGCGGCACCCCGGCCGCACCGCGCGGCCGGGGGCCCGAGTTCCGTACGCCCAGACGGGGCGCTCGCGGGGCGCAGTAGGCTTCGGCGCGAGAGCCGGAGCCCCTGTACCCATGGGGACACACCAGCCCGAGGAGCGCCCCGAATGAGTCTGACCCTGAGGACCATCAGTCGCGAGCAGCATCTGGCGTATATCCAGACACTGCCGTCGGCGAGTCATTGCCAGGTCCCCGCATGGGCTGACGTGAAGAGCGAATGGCGCTCGGAGAACCTGGGCTGGTTCGACGACAGGACCGGCCAGCTCGTCGGTGCCGGCCTGGTGCTCTACCGACAGCTGCCCAAGCTGAAGCGTTATCTCGCGTACCTGCCCGAGGGCCCGGTGATCAACTGGTACGCCCCGAACCTCGACGAGTGGCTGCAGCCGATGCTGGCGCATCTGAAGCAGCAGGGCGCCTTCTCCGTGAAGATGGGTCCGCCGGTCGTGATCCGCCGCTGGGACGCTCCGGCGATCAAGGCCGGAATCCAGAACCCGGACGTGAAGCGGCTGCGGGACGTCGAGGCGACGTACATCGAGCCGCGGGCCTTCGAGGTCTCCGACCGGCTGCGCCGGATGGGGTGGCAGCAGGGGGAGGACGGCGGCGCCGGCTTCGGTGACGTGCAGCCCCGCTTCGTCTTCCAGGTGCCGCTGGCCAACCGCTCCCTGGACGAGGTCCAGAAGGGCTTCAACCAGCTGTGGCGGCGCAACATCAAGAAGGCCGAGAAGGCCGGTGTCGAGGTCGTCCAGGGCGGCTACTACGACCTCCCCGAGTGGCAGCGGCTCTATGAGATCACCGCGGTGCGCGACAAGTTCCGCCCGCGGCCCCTCGGCTACTTCCAGCAGATGTGGCAGGCCCTCAACTCCGAGGACCCCAACCGCATGCGGCTGTACTTCGCGCGGCACAACGGCGTGAACCTGTCGGCCGCGACGATGCTGGTCGTCGGCGGGCACGTCTGGTACTCCTACGGCGCGTCGGACAACATCGGGCGTGAGGTCAGGCCCTCGAACGCGATGCAGTGGCGGATGCTCCGCGATGCGTACGCGATGGGTGCGACCGTCTATGACCTGCGCGGCATCTCCGACTCGCTGGACGAGACGGACCACCTCTTCGGTCTGATCCAGTTCAAGGTCGGCACCGGCGGTGAGGCCGCCGAGTACATCGGCGAGTGGGACTTCCCGCTCAACAAGCTGCTGCACAAGGCGCTCGACATCTACATGTCGCGCCGCTGATCCCGCACAATTTCCTTCCATAACTCTGATACACCGCAGACACGAGAAAGGTTCCGGGATCCAGCCATGGCGCTCACGCTCTATGTCGACACCGCGCGCTGGCGGGCACACCAGAAGCACCTGCTGGAGCAGTTCCCGGGCATCGTCCCGGTCTGCAAGGGCAACGGCTACGGCTTCGGTCATGAGCGCCTCGCCGAGGAAGCAACGCGTTTCGGCTCCGACATCCTCGCCGTGGGCACCACCTACGAGGCCGCCCGGATCAAGGACTGGTTCAGCGGTGACCTGCTGGTCCTGACGCCCTTCCGGCGGGGCGAGGAGCCGGTGCCGCTGCCCGACCGCGTCGTCCGGTCCGTGTCGTCGCTCGACGGCGTGCACGGCCTCGTGGGCGCCCGCGTCGTCATCGAGGTCATGTCCTCGATGAAGCGCCACGGCGTCAGCGAGCAGGAGCTTCCGCAGCTGCACGCCGCCATCGAGGACGTACGCCTCGAAGGTTTCGCGATCCACCTGCCGCTGGACCGCACCGACGGCTCGGACGCCGTCGAGGAGGTCATCGGCTGGATGGACCGCCTTCGCGCGGCCCGGCTGCCGCTGCACACGATGTTCGTCAGCCACCTGAAGGCTCATGAACTCGCCCGTCTGCAGCAGCAGTTCCCGCAGACCCGCTTCCGTGCCCGCATCGGCACGAACCTCTGGTTGGGCGACCACGAGGCGACCGAGTACCGCGGTGCCGTCCTCGATGTCACCGCCGTCGCGAAGGGGGACCGCTTCGGGTACCGCCAGCAGAAGGCCGCGTCCGACGGCTGGCTGGTCGTGGTCGCCGGCGGCACCTCGCACGGTGTCGGCCTGGAGGCCCCGAAGGCGCTGCACGGCATGATGCCGCGCGCCAAGGGCGTGGCCCGCGCGGGTCTCGCGACGGTCAACCGCAACCTGTCGCCGTTCGTCTGGGCGGGCAAGCAGCGCTGGTTCGCGGAGCCGCCGCACATGCAGGTCTCGATCCTCTTCGTCCCCTCCGACGCGCCGGAGCCGAAGGTCGGCGAGGAGCTGGTGGCCCACCTGCGGCACACCACCACGCAGTTCGACCGGATGGTCGACCGCTGAGGCGGCCCCTAGGCCGCTGAGGCGGACTGAGACCGCTCCAGCACGCGGAAGGGCCGGTACGACGATGAGTCGCACCGGCCCTTCCGCGTGCCGAGTGCGCGCGCGTTCGCTCAGAGCGAACGGGCAGTGCCCCGACCGCCCCCCGCGAGCCTCAGTGCGAGAGATCGGTCGACGAGCCCCACCGCACGGCGGGCGCATCGGCGGAGCGCATCGCGGTCCGCGTCCCACGGTCCTCGGCCCCCAGGACGAAGACGTCCCGCGCACCGTCCAGGGCACCCCCTGAGGGGTCGTCGTCACCGGCCTGGCGCACCACGTCCCGCTCCGGCATCAGGATGTCGCGTACGACCACAGCACACAGATACAGCGTTCCCAGCAGATGCACGGCGATGGCCAGTTGGTAGCCCTCGGTCGGCAGGCCCTTGTGGGCGTCTCCGCTCGTCGTGTACGCCAAGTACATCCAGATCCCGAGGAAGTACGTGACCTCGCACGCCTGCCAGACGAGGAAGTCGCGCCAGCGCGGCCGGGCGAGCGCGGCGAGGGGGATCAGCCACAGGACGTACTGTGGCGAGTAGACCTTGTTGGTGAGGATGAAGGCCGCGACCACCAGGAAGGCGAGCTGCGCGAAGCGGGGGCGGCGCGGTGCCATGAGGCCGAGCGCGCCGATGCCCAGGCAGGCGAGGAGCATCATCACCGCCGCCAGGGTGTTCACCGTGTCGGTGGTCAGCGGCGAGTCCATGCGCTGGGAGAGGATCAGCCAGAAGGACCCGAAGTCGACGCCACGCTCCTGGCTGAACGTGTAGAACTTCGACCAGCCGTCGCTCGCGAGCAGCATCACCGGCAGATTGACGAGCAGCCAGGCGCCCGCCGTGCCGAGCAGCGCGGTCCCGAACTGCCGCCATCTGCCCGCGCGCCAGCACAGGATCAGCAGCGGCCCGAGGATGAGCACGGGGTAGAGCTTGGCGGCCGTCGCGAGCCCGAGAAGCACACCGAATGCCAGCGCACGCGCGCGTGCCCACATCAGCATCGCGGCGGCCGTGAGAGCCACGGCGAGGAGGTCCCAGTTGATGGTGGCCGTCAGTGCGAAGGCCGGGGCGAGAGCGACGAGCAGAGCGTCCCAGGGACGGCGCCGATGGGTGCGCGCGACGCACACGGCGATGACCGCGGTGCAGGCCATCAGTATCCCGGCATTGACCATCCAGTAGATCTTTTCCTGGTGCTGGATGGAGCCGCTGCCCGGAGTGACCCAGGAGGCCACTTCCATGAACACTCCGGTGAGGACCGGGTATTCGAGGTACTCCATGTCACCGGGCAGCTTGTCGAAGTACGGCACGAGACCGTCGGCGAAGCCGCGTCCCTGGTAGAGGTGCGGGATGTCGGAGTAACACGCGTGCGTGTACTGCGAGCTCGCTCCGAAGAACCACGCGCCGTTGTAGCACGGCATCTTCTGGATCATTCCGAGTGCGAACATCCCGAGCGCCACGAGTGCGATGACGCGCACGGGAGTCCACCACGTCGCTGCGAACAGCACTCTCCGGCCGACCGGGCCCCCGATGAGCTCGCTGCCGGCCCGGGCGACCTCGTCCTCCTTCGTGGGCCGTACCGGCTCCGGCTCCTGGCTCACGGGCTCGTACGTGCTCGTGCGCGGCGTCTCTGCGCTGGGGTCTGCACTGGGCATGCCCGACATCCTGCCGTACGCGTCTGAGAACACGGAGAGGGCCGCCGCACCCATCGGTGCGACGGCCCTCGTTTCACGTGAAACATCCGCGGGGGAGTCTTCGGTGGTCCGCCGGGTCATCCCGGCGGGACCGGCTCAGCCCCTCGGGCCGGCGATGAAGCCACCGCCGCCCCCGTTCTGGTTGCCGTTGTTGCCTGCCCCACCGGCAGGATCATCCGTCGGTGTCGGCGACTCCCCGCCGGGTCCGCCGTCGACGCCGCCGTCGGCGGCACCGCCGTTCTCCTGGCCGCCGTCGTGGTTGCAGTCCCAGTCCAGCGGTTCACAGGACTCGCCGGGGTCGGGGGTCTCCGTCGGAGGCTTCGAGGACTCGGACTCCGTGGGCGTCGGTGAGGTGGTCTTCTCCGGCTCCTCCTCGGTCTCCGTCGGGGACGGCGGCGGGGGCGGAGTCTCGCCGACGACCTTGCCGATCGGCCCGGGCACCGGGAAGTTCACCACGGGCTTGCCCTTGAGCGCCTGCTCCATGTAGTCCTGCCAGATCTGCGCGGGGAACGAGGCGCCGTGGATCTTCTTCTCGCCGCCCGTGCCGAACATCTCCAGGAACTTGCGCTTCTTGTTGGTCTCGTCGTCGTCGAGCCGGTACATGCTCACCGCCGTCGACAGCTGCGGGGTGTAGCCGACGAACCAGGCCGACTTGTTGCCGTCGGTCGTACCGGTCTTGCCGGCGACCTGACGGCCGGAGAGCTGGGCCGAGGTACCCGTGCCCTTGTCCACGACGGTACGCAGCACGTCGGTGACGTTGTCGGCGACCTCCGGGTCGAAGGCCCGCTTGGGCGCCTTCTCGTGCCGGTAGACCGTGTCGCCCTCGTGCTCGACCTCCGTGACCGAGTACGGCTCGTTCTGCTTGCCGCTCGCCGCGAAGGTGGAGTACGCCCCGGCCATCCGGATGGCGCTCGGCGAGGAGGTGCCGAGCGAGAAGGACGGGTAGGTGGCACCGGCCATGGAGCTGTCGTCCTTGAGGCCGGCGTCCATGGCGGCCTCCTTCACCTTCTCCAGGCCGACGTCCATGCCGAGCTGCACATAGGCCGAGTTGACCGACTCCCTCATCGCCTCACGGAGATCGATCTGGTAGCTGGGAGGGTTGTAGGACTGGTTTCCGTCGTTCTTCTGGTTCCACTGCTTGCCGTCGCGGTCCGTCCAGACCTGCCCGTTGTACTTCTGGATCTTGAGCTCGTTCTTGCCGCTGTACAGGCTCTTCGGGTTGACGATGGTGCGCTCGATCTCGGTCTGCTGTTCCGGCCCGTCCGGGTCACGCACGCCGTACTTGAATGCGGCGGCCAGCACGAAGGGCTTGTACGTCGAACCGACCTGAGCACCGGTCTGGTCCGCGTTGTTGGTGAAGTGCTTGGTCGCGTCCTCACCGCCGTAGATGGCCTTGATCGCGCCGTCCTTCGGGTCCACGGAGGCGCCGCCGAACTGGACGTGCGTGTCCTTCTCCGGACGCAGCTTCGGCTTGATCTTCTCCTTGCGGACCTTGTTCACCGCCTTTTCGAGCTCCTTGACCTTCGTCCTGTCGAAGGTCGTGTGGATCTCGTAGCCACCCTGCTGGAGCTGCTCGGCGGTGATGTTGGTGTTCCTGATGACGTACGCCTTGGCCAGGTCCACGAGGTAGCCGGTCTGACCTGCCAGGTCCACGTTCGAGCGCGGGTTCTGCAGCTTGGGGAACGTCGTGTACTTGGCCCGCCGCTCCGCGGTCAGGTGGCCGTCCTTGACCTCCTCGTCAAGGATCCACTTCCAGCGCTTCTTGGCGCGGGCGGTGTTGTCGTCCTTGTTGGCGGCGGGGTCGATCTCGGGGTAACCGGCGGGGTCGTAGTACGTGGCGCCCTTGAGCACCGTCGCGAGGAGTGCGCACTGGCTGGGGTCCAGCTCGCTGGCTTCCTTGCCGAAGTACGCCCGCGCGGCCGCCTGGATGCCGTAGGCCCCACGCCCGTAATAGGCGGTGTTGAGGTACCCCGCCATGATGTCTTCCTTGGAGACCTGCTGGCCGACCTTTATGGAGATGAAGAGCTCTTTGAACTTCCTGCTGAACGTCTGCGACTGATCACCGAGACGCGCGTTCTTCACGTACTGCTGGGTGATCGTGGAGCCACCCTGGGTCTGCCCGCCCTTGGCCATGTTGACCAGGGCACGCGTGATGCCCATGGGGTCGACGCCCTTGTCCTTCTCGAACGTCTTGTTCTCCGCCGACATGACGGCGTAGCGCATCTCCGGAGGGATGTCGTCGTAGTCGATGATCTGGCGGTTGCGCTCACCACCGGTAGCGACCATCTGCTTGCCGTCGGCCCAGTAGTAGACGTTGTTCTGGGCCTTGGCCGCCTTGTCGACCTCCGGCACCTCCACCAGGGCGTACGCGATGCCGGCGACGGCCATCAAGCTGCCGAGGAAGCCGATGAACGTGCCGGTGACCAGACGCCACGACGGGACCCAGCGGCGGGCGCCGCTCCTGCCCGCGCGCGGGTAGTCGATGAACCGCTTCTTGCGCGGAGGCTCGGCGCCACGGCCCCTGCCGCGCCCCGCCCCGCCCGGGCCACCGGCTCCGCCCCCGCCACCGCCACGACGGCCGCCACCGGCACCGCGCCCACCCCCGTCGGGCGCCCTGCGACGGCTGCCACCCGTGCCGACGGAGCCGCTGCGCTGCGCGGCGCGCCGGGCCTCGGCGCGGCCGCCGTAGGTACGGCCCCCCTCGTCGGGGGCCCCGGAACCGGAGGCCCCGTAGGAAGGACCGGACGCTCCATAAGAAGAGGACGATCCTGTGTCGCTCCGCGGGGCCGCGCGGCGGCCCGACGGCGCTCCTGGGGCGCCGCGCCTGGCCGCGGCGCGTCCGCCGCCCTGCGGCTGCGGCGGTTTGCGACGGTGCTCGCTCATCGAACGATTACTCCTCGGGCAGGCGCAGCTGTCCACGCCTGGAAACGGCGGCTGGTTTCCGGTCCCCCCGAAATGCGGATGCGTCCGTTCCGGAACCCACCCGCACTACACCAGGGACGACGACGCTCTCATGCGTCACTTGGTTCCCGGCGGCATGCATGGCGCACAGACTACGCACCGTCAAAACCCTCGTAGAGCCGAAGTTCACCCCAAAACAGGCAAGTTACTTCCTACGAATCGGTGATGTGACGCCGTTCACCGTGCCCCCTCTTGTCTCAACCGGATCGCCGTTCTATCGTCTCGATGTATCGAGTCGATACATCAGCTCGGCATAAAGGCCGTACTGAGGGACCGTGGCAGACGGGAGGCGAAGATGAGCAGGCGCTCCGGCATCCTGGAATTCGCCGTGCTCGGGCTGCTCAGAGAGTCCCCGATGCACGGCTATGAGCTGCGTAAACGCCTCAATACATCGCTGGGAGTGTTCCGCGCCTTCAGCTACGGGACGCTCTACCCCTGCCTCAAGACGCTGGTCGCCAACGGCTGGTTGATCGAGGAGTCGGGCGGCAGCCCCGAAGACGCCCTGGCGGCTCCGCTCGCGGGGCGTCGCGCCAAGATCGTCTATCGGTTGACGGCGGAAGGTAAGGAGCACTTCGAGGACCTGCTCTCGCAGACCGGCCCCGACGCGTACGAGGACGAGCACTTCGCCGCCCGCTTCGCCTTCTTCGGGCAGACCTCGCGAGACGTGCGGATGCGGGTGCTCGAAGGCCGCCGCAGCCGCCTCGAAGAGCGCTTGGAGAAGATGCGCGCCTCCCTGGCCCGTACCCGGGAGCGCCTCGACGACTACACGCTCGAACTTCAGCGGCACGGCATGGAGTCCGTGGAGCGCGAAGTGCGCTGGCTGAACGAGCTCATCGAGAGCGAGCGGGCGGGGCGGGACCAGCAACGGTCCGCCCCCGGAAGCTCCGCTCAGCAGAACAACACATCTGGGGAGTCGACGGGCCTGCCCCGGCGGCGGGAGACCAACCCGCCGCCGGATCCGTCCGATGACCCCAATAAGTGAGACCCAGCATTTCGCGGGGTTTCATCCCGAATACCGAGATCACACAGGGAGCAACCGGAATGGGTTCGGTTCGCGTAGCCATCGTCGGCGTGGGCAACTGCGCCGCCTCGCTGGTCCAGGGCGTCGAGTACTACAAGGACGCCGACCCGGACACGAAGGTCCCGGGCCTGATGCACGTCCAGTTCGGCGAGTATCACGTCGGTGACGTCGAGTTCGTCGCCGCCTTCGACGTCGACGCGAAGAAGGTCGGCCTCGACCTCTCGGACGCCATCGGTGCCAGCGAGAACAACACCATCAAGATCTGCGACGTGCCGAACAAGGGCGTCACGGTCCAGCGTGGCCACACCCTCGACGGTCTGGGCAAGTACTACCGCCAGACCATCGAGGAGTCCGCCGAGGCCCCGGTCGACATCGTCCAGATCCTCAAGGACCGCAAGGTCGACGTCCTCGTCTGCTACCTGCCCGTCGGTTCCGAGGACGCCGCGAAGTTCTACGCGCAGTGCGCCATCGACGCCAAGGTCGCGTTCGTCAACGCCCTGCCGGTCTTCATCGCCGGCACCAAGGAGTGGGCGGACAAGTTCACCGAGGCCGGTGTCCCGATCGTCGGCGACGACATCAAGTCGCAGGTCGGCGCCACCATCACGCACCGTGTGATGGCGAAGCTCTTCGAGGACCGCGGTGTCCGTCTTGAGCGCACCATGCAGCTGAACGTCGGCGGCAACATGGACTTCAAGAACATGTTGGAGCGCGACCGCCTGGAGTCGAAGAAGATCTCGAAGACGCAGGCCGTCACCTCGCAGATCCCCGACCGCGAGATGGGCGAGAAGAACGTCCACATCGGCCCGTCGGACTACGTCGCGTGGCTCGACGACCGCAAGTGGGCGTACGTCCGCCTTGAGGGCCGCGCCTTCGGCGACGTCCCGCTGAACCTGGAGTACAAGCTGGAGGTCTGGGACTCCCCGAACTCCGCGGGTGTCATCATCGACGCTCTCCGCGCCGCGAAGATCGCCAAGGACCGCGGTGTCGGCGGCCCGATCCTCTCCGCGTCGTCGTACTTCATGAAGTCCCCGCCGGTCCAGTACTTCGACGACGAGGCCTACGACAACGTCGAGAAGTTCATCAAGGGCGAGGTCGAGCGCTAAACAGCTCTCTCCTTGTCGCTTGTCGAGGGTCCCCGGGCATTCCGCCCGGGGACCCTCCTCATATGTGAGGCTTGGCCCCATGGCTGTCGTCGGTGACCTGCGGATACTGCTGCGCCTGCGGGACTTCCGGCGGCTCCTCGCCGTACGGCTGATCTCCCAGGGGGCCGACGGCGTCTACCAGGTCGCGCTCGCCACCTACGTCGTCTTCTCCCCGGAGAAGCAGGCCTCGCCCGGAGCGATCGCCTCCGCCATGGCGGTGCTGCTCCTTCCCTACTCGCTGATCGGCCCGTTCGCAGGCGTCCTCCTCGACCGCTGGCAGCGCCGCCAGGTCTTCCTGTACGGCAATCTCCTGCGGGCCGCCCTGGCGTCCGCGACTGCCGTGCTGATGCTGAGCGACGTCGCCGACTGGCTCTTCTACGTCTCCGCCCTCTGCGTCACCGCCGTCAACCGCTTCGTCCTGGCCGGCCTCTCGGCCGCGCTGCCCCGGGTGGTCGACGCCGACCGCCTGGTCATCGCGAACTCCCTCTCGCCGACCGCGGGGACGCTCGCCGCGACCCTGGGCGGCGGACTCGCCTTCGTCGTACGCCTGGTGGGACCGGACTCGGACGCGGCGGTGGTGCTCCTCGGGGCCGCCCTGTACCTCTGCGCGGCCCTCGCCTCCCTGCGCATGGCCCGTGCACTGCTCGGCCCGGACCCCGACCTGGTGCGGCCTCGGCTCGCGACCGCCCTCGCGGGCACGGCACGCGGGCTGCAGGCGGGGGTACGGCACCTGCTGCAGCGTCCCGCGGCCGCCCGCGCGCTGGCCGCGATGACGGTGATGCGGTTCTGCTACGGCGCGCTGACGGTCATGGTCCTGATGCTCTGCCGGTACGCCTGGTCGTCGACGGAGTCCGACGGGCTCGCCCTGCTCGGCCTGGCCGTGGGGTTCTCCGGCGCGGGGTTCTTCGTGGCGGCCCTGGTGACGCCCGCGGCGGTGGGGCGGCTGGGGGCGGGCGGCTGGATCGTGGCCTGCGCGGGAGCGGCGGCGATCCTCGAACCGGCGCTCGGACTCTCCTTCGCGCCCCTCCCCCTCCTCGTCGCCGCCTTCATCCTCGGCCTGACGACCCAGGGCGCGAAGATCGCCACGGACACGGTGGTGCAGTCCGCGGTGGCCGACGGCTTCCGCGGCCGAATCTTCTCCCTCTACGATGTCCTCTTCAACGTCGCGTTCGTCGGCGCGGCGGGAGTGGCCGCGCTGGTACTGCCGCCTGACGGGCGGTCGGCCCCGCTGGTCATCGGCGTAGCCCTGCTCTACGCGGCAATTGCTGGGGCTATGGCCCGTTTTGACGCGCAATAAGTGTCACATCAATGCCACAGAGTCCCTCTGGGCTTCAGAGATACGACCCCACCCGGATAACTTACGGGCGTCGTATTCGCGCCATCGCGCTCTCGTTCGAGGGGGACCCCCAAAAGTGACCACTCCGCCGCCCCAGGGCCAGACTCCGTACCCGCCCCAGGGCCAGAACCCCTATGGCCAGCCCCAGGGTGGCGCCGCGCAGGGTCAGCAGGCCCCGACGGCCCCGTACCCGCAGCACCAGGGCCAGCCGGGCGTGCCGCAGCCGTACCCGCCCTACAACCAGGGCGGACCCGTCCCCCCGGCGCCGGCTGCTCCCCGCGGGCGCGGCAAGAAGCTGCTCCTGCGCATCGGTGGCTTCGTCCTGGTCGCGATTCTCATAGCCGTCGGCAAGTGGTACCTCGGCAAGAGTGACGCGGAATCCGCTGCGGTCGGCAGCTGCATGCACAACGAAGGCACGCAGTTCTCGCCGAAGCTCAAGGAAGTCGACTGCTCTTCGAGCGACTCCGAGTTCAAGGTCGTCGAGAAGTTCGACGGCACCAGCGACAGCAACAAGTGCCAGACTGTCAAGAACTCCGAGATCGCCTACTACCAGCAGGGCAAGGGGCACGACGTCGTGCTCTGCCTGAAGAAGGCCTAGTAGAAGAACGCCGAGGGGCGTTGTTTCACGGTTTCACGTGAAACAACGCCCCTCGGCGTTTCCGGGCGGATGTTTCACGTGAAACACCCACTGGTCCCCCTCAGTCCTGCGCGGCCCACCACTCCTTGAGCGCCGCGGCCGCCGCGTCCCGCCCCATCGGCCCGTTCTCCAGTCGCAGTTCCAGCAGGAACTTGTAGGCCTTGCCGATCACCGGGCCCGGGCCCACGTCCAGGATCTCCATGATGGCGTTGCCGTCGAGGTCGGGGCGGATCGAGTCCAGCTCCTCCTGCTCCTGGAGGCGGGCGATGCGCTCCTCCAGGCCGTCGTACGCGCGCGACAGGGCGTTCGCCTTGCGCTTGTTGCGCGTGGTGCAGTCCGAGCGGGTCAGCTTGTGCAGGCGGTCCAGGAGCGGGCCCGCGTCGCGTACGTAGCGGCGTACGGCCGAATCCGTCCACTCTCCCGTGCCGTAGCCGTGGAAGCGCAGGTGGAGCTCGACCAGGCGCGAGACGTCCTTCACCAGCTCGTTGGAGTACTTGAGCGCCGTCATCCGCTTCTTGACCATCTTGGCGCCGACCACCTCGTGGTGGTGGAAGGAGACACGGCCGTCGCTCTCGAAGCGCCGTGTCCGCGGCTTGCCGATGTCGTGCAGCAGCGCCGCGAGCCGCAGCGTCAGGTCGGGGCCGTCCTTCTCCAGGGCCATCGCCTGCTCAAGGACGATCAGCGAGTGGTCGTACACGTCCTTGTGGCGGTGGTGCTCGTCCCGCTCCAGACGCAGTGCGGGCAGCTCCGGCAGGATCCGCTCGGCGAGGCCCGTCTCCACGAGGAGGGCGAGACCCTTGCGCGGATGTGCGGAGAGGATCAGTTTGTTCAATTCGTCCCTGACCCGCTCCGCGGAGACGATGTCGATGCGCTCGGCCATCGCCTTCATCGCGGCGACGACGTCCGGCGCCACCTCGAAGTCCAGCTGAGCGGCGAAGCGCGCGGCCCGCAGCATGCGCAGCGGGTCGTCGGAGAAGGACTCCTCGGGAGTGCCGGGGGTGCGCAGGACACGCTCCGCCAGGTCCTCCAGCCCACCGTGCGGGTCGACGAACTCCTTCTCGGGGAGCGCCACGGCCATCGCGTTCACCGTGAAGTCACGGCGCACGAGGTCTTCCTCGATGGAGTCGCCGTAGGACACCTCGGGCTTGCGCGAGGTCCTGTCGTACGCCTCCGAGCGGTACGTCGTGACCTCGACCTGGAAGCTCACGTCGGCGTCTCCGACGCGGGCGTCCTTCTGGCTGCCGACCGTGCCGAAGGCGATCCCGACCTCCCACACCGCGTCTGCCCACGGCCGGACGATCTTCAGTACGTCCTCGGGGCGGGCGTCGGTCGTGAAGTCCAGGTCGTTGCCGAGCCGGCCCAGAAGGGCGTCCCTGACCGAACCGCCGACCAGGGCGAGGGAGAACCCGGCCTCCTGGAAACGGCGGGCGAGGTCGTCCGCGACAGGGGACACGCGGAGCAGTTCGCTGACCGCGCGGCGCTGCACCTGGCTCAGTGCGCTGGGGTTCTCTTCATTGGCGTTCGGCACAACAGAAAAGGGTACGTGCCCGGGGCGCCCGCGGCCGACCCGATTCCCGCCCGGCCCCACAGGGCTCGTGCCGCCGCTTCGCCCGCCTCCTGAACACGTGGAGCGGTCCGCTTCTGATCACGTGGAGCAGTCCGCGGCACTTCGCCACAGCGCGCATCGTTACCATGCGTGGACGCACAACCGACGACCACTGACGACGAGGGACGGGCGAACGCGTGGCCGAGGCGGCAGACTTCCCGGGGACGAGCCCCTCACCTGCCCGCCGGTGGCTGCGGCGCACCGCAGCACTGCTGGTGGGTACCCCATTGCTGGCCGGCCTCCTGCAGGCCCCGGCAGGGCCCGTGGCGCAGGCCGCCGTGCCGAGCACGCAGACCGGCACGGCCGTGGCGGGCGCGAAGGCCGACGCCACCGGCTCCCGTACCGTCGACGTGTCCCTGGACTCGCTCACCCCCACCGCCCCCGGTGAGGGCGACACACTCACCGTTTCGGGCACGGTCACCAACAACGGCAAACAGACGGTGACCGGCGCCCAGGTCGGACTGCGTGTCGGCACGCCCCTCAGCAGTCGCAGCGCCATCGACAGCGCGGCGAAGCGCACGGGCTTCCAGCCGGGAGGCGAGGGCAGGGAGATCGGCGGGAAGTACGTCGAGAAGATCTCCAGGCTCGCACCGGGCGTGCGGCAGGACTTCAGCATCTCCGTACCGGTGAAGGCGCTGTCCCTCGGCGCCGACGGCGTCTACCAGCTGGGTGTCGCCCTCACCGGGCAGAGCGCCGCCCAGCCCTACCCGCAGGTGCTCGGCATCGAGCGCACCTTCCTGCCGTGGCAGCCCGACGCCGCCGGCACGAAGACGAAGACCACGTATCTGTGGCCGCTCACCACCTCCACCCACCTCACGGCGAAGACCGGGTCCGACGACCAGCAGACGCCCGTCTTCAAGAACGACGACCTGGCCGACGAGCTCGCCCCGGGCGGACGCCTGGAGCAGCTCCTGTCCCTCGGCAGCCGCCACGACGTCACGTGGGTCATCGATCCGGACCTGCTCGCCTCGGTCGAGGCCATGACGAAGAGCTACCGGATCGAGAACCCCGACGGGAAGACGAGCAGGGCGGGCAAGCACCAGTCCGTCGCCAATCAGTGGCTCAACGACCTCCAGGCCGCCGTCAAGGGCAAGAAGGTCGTCGCGCTGCCCTTCGCCGACCCCGACCTGGCGTCCCTCGCCCACACCGGCAAGGCGGTCGGTGGCTCTCTCGGGCACCTGAAGGAAGCCACCGAGGTGGGCGCCAAGACGGTGACGACGATCTTGCAGGTGAAACCGACGACGGACTTCGCGTGGCCCGCCGACGGGGCGGTCGATCCCTCGATCGTCGATGTCGCCACCTCCGCGGGCGCTCATACGGTGATCGCCCGCAGCGACAGCCTTCGTGAGACCGGCGGTCTGTCGTACTCGCCGACCGCAGCCCGGCCCATCGGCGGCGGAACGACCGCCGTGGTGGCCGACTCCCGTCTCTCCACGGCTTTCCAGGGGGACATGACGGACGCCGGGAACTCCACGCTCGCCGTCCAGGAGTTCCTCGCCCAGAGCCTCATGATCAACCTGCAGGACCCGGACAACCAGCGGAGCATCGTCGTCGCGCCGCAGCGCATGCCCTCCGCCAGCCAGGCCCAGGCCATGGAGAAGGCGCTGAGCGCCCTCTCCGACGGAAAGTGGTCGCAGCCCGAGAGCCTGACCGCCGCCGCCAAGGCCAAGCCTGATCCGCAGGCGACCACCCAGGTTCCGTCGGCCGGGGCGTACCCCGCCTCGCTGCGCAAGCAGGAGCTGCCGCGGAAGTCCTTCGTGACCATCCAGGCCACCCAGGACCAGCTGGAGAGCTTCCAGGTGATCCTCACCGAGAAGGACCGCGTGGTCACCCCCTTCGGGCGCGCCATAGACCGGGGGATGTCGACGTCCTGGCGCGGTCGCGCGGCGGAGGCGGCGGCCTATCAGGACAGCGTCAAGGGCTATCTGCGAAGTCTCACCAAGCAGGTGTCCCTGATCCAGAGGTCCGACGCGAAGCTGTCCGGCCGCAGCGCCACCATCCCCGTGTCGGTGCAGAACAACCTCGTGCAGGGCGTCGACCATCTCGTCCTGCGGCTGTACTCGCAGAACCCCACGCGTCTGAAGATCGGCGACGGGCAGTTCGAAGAGAAGCCGATCAAGATCGCGGGCGGCCACTCCCAGTCCGTGAAGTTCACGACCACCGCCAACGCCAACGGTCCCGTCCCTGTGTACGCGCGGCTCTATACGGAGGACGGCAAGCCCTACGGAGACGTCGTGCGCTTCGACGTCAACGTCACCGAAGTCACCCTCACCGTGATGCTGGTCATCGCGGGCGGTCTCCTGCTGCTCGTGCTCGCCGGGTTCCGGATGTACACCCAGCGCAAGCGGGCGGCCCGCAAGCTGGCCCAGGAGGGCCCGGGCCAGGAACCGGAGCAGGGATCGGACGACGGCCCGGAGGCGGGCCCCGACGGCGAGTCCGGCAGCGGGCCCGGGACGGACGACCCCGAGCAGCCGAGTGACCCGACACCGGACACCGCTCCCGAAAGCACCGACCCGTCGGACACGGGTGAGAGAGTGGACCGTTGAGCGATGTCGTGGCCGGTGGGCCCGGGGACGATGAGGTGGGGTAACCATGAACGCGCCGTACGACGGTGACCGTGGCCAGGGCGCGGGCGGTTCCGCCTCGTCCGAGGGCCCGCCGCCCGGCTCCCCCGAGCACGGGCAGGTGCCGCCGCAGCCGGCGCCGGACGTGTATCTCCAGGACGCCTATGACCAGGATCCCTACCGGGCGCAGGACCTCTCCGCCCAGGATCCGGTGACCGAGGCGCTCTACGACCGTGCGGCGCACCCCCCGCCGCCGCCCGGGACCTATCAGCAGCAGCCGCTCTACGCCCAGCCGCCCACCCCGGAGCACGCCCCCGACCCGCGCGTGTGGGCCCAGCCCCCGGCTCCCGAGCCGGAGGGGCCGACCCGGCATCTCCCCTACGGCGACGATGCCCGCACGACGCAGTTCGTGGGCGTCGACGACCTGGTCACCCAGGCCGGCGAGGAGTACCACGAGCCGGACGCCTTCGCTCACCTCTTCCGCGACCAGCAGGCCGGTGGGTACGGTCAGCAGAGCGCCTACCAGCAGGACGAGTACCAGCAGGGTGGCTATCAGCAGGGCGGCTACCAACAAGGCCAGTACCCGCAGGACCAGCACCCGCAGGGCGAGTACCAGCAAGGCGGCTACCCCCAAGGCACCGGCTACCCCCAGGGAAACGCCTACCAGCAGGACCATGGCTATCAGCAGGGGGACGGCTACCAGCAGCCCACCGACGGCGGCTATCCGCCCGCCGTCGAGCAGCCGCTCGTGCCGGGCCCGGCGGCCGCCCCTGCGCCCGCTCCCGCCCAGGCACCCGCGCCTGCGCCCGCGCCCGCTGCCAAGTCCGGCGGCCGCGCGGCGAGCCTGCTGAAGTCCAGCGCACTCATGGCCGCGGGCACACTGGTCTCGCGGCTCACCGGCTTCATCCGCTCCGCCCTGATCGTCTCGGCGCTCGGCGTCGGTCTGCTCGGCGACACCTTCCAGGTCGTCTACCAGATCCCCACGATGATCTACATCCTCACCGTGGGCGGCGGCCTCAACTCGGTGTTCGTGCCGCAGCTGGTGCGCTCCATGAAGGAGGACGAGGACGGCGGCGAGGCGTACGCCAATCGCTTGCTGACGCTCGTCACGGTGGCGCTCGCCGCGCTCACCGTCCTCGGCATCGTGCTGGCCCCGCAACTCGTGCGGGTGATGTCCGTTCCCGTCGCCAACAACGCGGCGGCGACCGACGTCGGCACCACCCTGCTGCGCTACTTCCTGCCCTCGATCTTCTTCATGGGCATCCACGTGGTGATGGGCCAGATCCTCAACGTCCGCGGCAGGTTCGGCGCGATGATGTGGACGCCGGTCCTGAACAACATCGTCATCATCGCCACGCTCGGCATGTTCATCTGGGTCTACGGGACGGCGGAGACGTCCGGCATGGCCGTGCAGAGCATCCCGCCGGAGGCCGAGCGCCTCCTCGGCGTCGGTGTCCTCCTCGGTCTCGTCGTACAGGCCCTGGCGATGATCCCGTACCTGCGCGAGACCGGTTTCAAGCTCCGTCCGCGCTTCGACTGGAAGGGCCACGGCCTGGGCAAGGCCGCCAAGCTCGCCAAGTGGACGATCCTGTTCGTGCTGGCGAACCAGGCGGGCGCCCTCGTCGTCACCCAGCTGGCCACCGCCGCCACGGTCGACCAGCCCGAGACGGGCGGCATCGGTTTCGCGGCCTACGCCAACGCCCAGCTCATCTGGGGGCTCCCGCAGGCCATCATCACGGTCTCCCTGATGGCGGCGCTGCTGCCGAGGCTGGCCCGCTCCGCGAACGACGGGGACACCGGCTCCGTCCGTGACGACATCTCCCAGGGACTGCGCACGACGGCTGTCGCGATCGTGCCGATCGCCTTCGGGTTCGTCGCGCTCGGCATCCCGATGTGCACCCTGATCTTCGGCTCCTCGGGCAGCCCGCAGGCCACGAACATGGGCTTCATGCTGATGGCCTTCGGCCTCGGCCTGATCCCCTACTCCGTGCAGTACGTCGTGCTGCGTGCCTTCTACGCCTACGAGGACACGCGGACGCCGTTCTACAACACGGTCATCGTCGCCGCCGTGAACGCCGCCGCCTCCGCGGCCTGCTACTTCGTTCTGCCGACCCGCTGGGCCGTCACCGGCATGGCGGCCGTCTACGGCCTCGCGTACGCCATCGGCGTGGGTGTCGCCTGGCGCCGGCTGCGGAAGCGGCTCGGCGGCGACCTGGACGGCTCTCGCGTCCTGCGTACGTACGCCAGGCTCGGTATCGCCTCGCTGCCCGCGGCGCTGCTCGGCGGCGGTGCCGCGTACGCGGTCACGCAGGGGCTCGGACAGGGCGTGGTCGGCTCGCTGGCCGCACTGATCGCGGGCGGTGCCGTACTGCTCGGTGTCTACTTCATCGCCGCCAAGCGCATGCGTATCGAGGAGCTCAACTCCATGGTCGGAATGGTCCGCGGCCGTCTCGGTCGGTGAGATCAGCAGGTTCGCACAACCATCGCCGGCCACCGTGTGTCGTGCATAGCGCCGGACTGTGGGCACAATTGGCTTTGGCGTCTGACGAAGCGCAATGGATGGGGAGGCAGGAACGACGGTGGCGGAACGGAGCACGGCTGCCGTCGACGTGGCAGACAACAGCGGTGACGAGCCGCTGACCGCCAAGGCGGAGCAGCCCACGGCCGACGGGGAGGCCCAGACCCGGGAGCGGGACACGGCAGCAGACGAAGAGGCGGCGGAGACAGACAGGTCCACGAGCCCTAAGGCGTCCTCACCCCCAGAACTGCACAGTGGCCACAAGCTCGCCAGACGCTATCGGCTCGAAGAGTGCGTCACCCGTCTGGACGGTTTCAGCAGTTGGCGTGCGGTCGACGAGAAGTTGCGCCGCGCTGTCGGCGTGCATCTTCTGCCCGCCGACCACCCGCGGGCCCGCTCGGTCCTCGCGGCGGCCCGTTCCTCGGCGCTGCTCGGCGACCCGCGCTTCGTACAGGTACTGGACGCCGTCGAGGAGAACGAACTCGTCTACGTCGTCCACGAGTGGCTCCCGGACGCCACAGAGCTCACCGCGCTCCTCGCGGCGAGCCCGCTTGAGGCACACGACGCCTACCAGCTCGTCAGCCAGGTCTCCCAGGCCATGGCCGCCGCGCACCGTGAGGGCCTCGCGCACCTGCGGCTCACCCCGAGCGCCGTGCTGCGCACCTCCACGGGCCAGTACCGCATCCGCGGCCTCGCCGTGAACGCCGCGCTGCGCGGCATCAGCTCCGAGACCCCGCAGCGCACGGACACGGAGGCGATCGGCGCTCTCCTGTACGCCGCCCTGACCCAGCGCTGGCCGTACGAGAACGACGCGTACGGCCTCTCCGGGCTGCCCAAGGGCGTCGGGCTCATCGCGCCCGACCAGGTGCGCGCAGGCGTCCACCGGGGCCTGTCGGAGCTCGCCATGCGCGCGCTCGTCAACGACGGCGCGACCGCTTCACGCCAGGAACCTCCGTGCACGACGCCGGAGGAGCTGGTGAAGGCCATCGGTGAGATGCCCCGCATCCGCCCGCCTGAGCCCGCGTTCACCGCGCCGCCCGAGTACCAGCGCACCACCTACCAGCAGGGCACGTACGGCCGCCCCGCGGCCCACCCGGGGATCACTCAGCCCGTGCCCACCCCGCCGCCCCCGCTGCAGAGCCGTACCGGCAGGGCCCTCAAGTGGGGTGTCTCCGCGCTGCTCATCGCCGCGCTCGGCCTCGGCAGCTGGCAGCTGGCGGACGCCCTGATGGACCGCGAGAAGTCCAGCGACCCGGGCAAGACGAACACCACGACGGGTGGTGACAAGGGACAGCCCCAGCCCAAGAAGCCGGTCAGCATCAAGAACGGCCAGGAGCTCGTCCTGGAGGGCAACGCCCAGGACCCGGAGAACGTCCCGCACACCTTCGACAAGGACCGCGCCTCGCTCTGGCGCACGAAGACCTTCAAGGAGGGGCCGCGGCTCGCCCCGTTCAAGCCCGGTGTCGGTATCGTCTACGACCTCGGCTCGGAGCAGGAGGTCTCCGAGGCGTCGGTGTCCCTTCTGTACGGGGGCGACCGCACCACGGTCTCGCTGTACGCCACGGATTCGCTGTCCCCCTCGACGGACATCGCGTCCATGAAGAAGATCGGCACGGCCACCACGTCCGGCACCACCGTGAAGATCAAGGGCAAGAAGGCCGTGAAGTCGCAGTTCGTGCTCCTCTGGGTGACCGAAGTCCCGAACTCCGGCGTCGACGGGTACTACGGGGCGGGGTACAAGCAAGCCATCAAGGACGTGCAGCTCAAGGGCTGAGGGATCGGCCCGCCACAGCTCACCGGGGGAGGGGGTTCGACGGTGGACAGCGCCGCGCACGGTGACCTGAGCGATCAGGACCTCCTCGCCGCTCATGTCGCCGGCGACAAGGACGCCTTCGGCGAGCTGGTGCGGCGCCACCGCGACCGACTGTGGGCCGTCGCGCTGCGCACCCTCGGAGACCGCGAGGAGGCCGCTGACGCGGTGCAGGACGCCTTGGTCTCCGCCTACCGCGCGGCGCACACGTTCCGGGGTCAGTCCGCGGTGACGACGTGGCTGCACCGCATCACCGTGAACGCCTGCCTCGACAGAGCGCGCAAGGCGGCCTCCCGCAAGACCTCACCGATCGACGACACCGAGCGCCTTGAGCAGCTCCTGGAGCCCGAGGAGTCGGCCGCGGCTCCGGTCGAGCGGCGCGACCTCCACCGGGAGCTCCTGGAGGCTCTCGGCACCCTTCCCCACGACCAACGCGCCGCTCTCGTGCTGGTCGACATGCAGGGTTACCCGGTGGCCGAGGCCGCCCGCGTCCTCGACATCCCCACGGGCACGGTCAAGAGCCGCTGCGCGCGCGGCAGAGCCAGACTGCTGCCGTTGCTCACTCATCTGCGGACGGGCCCGCCTCCCGGCGACGAGGACCGCGGCGCCGAAGAGGGGAGTAAGAAGCCCGGCCGGGGAAGGAACCGGACGCAGGGGACATCCGTCCCACCGGCAGCAGGGCCACGGGACGCAGGACCAAGCGATTCAACTGCCGTGAAGGGCGGAGGTGGGCGAGCGTGACAACCGCGACCGACTCGGCGGGCGGGCACCCGGACGTCGCCGAGATCTCCGATCTGACCGAAGGCCTGCTCCCCCCTGCGCGCACGAGCGACGTGCGACGGCACCTGGACAGCTGTGAGCTCTGTGCCGACGTCTACGCCTCCCTGGAGGAGATCCGGGGCATGCTCGGTACGCTGCCGGGTCCTCCGCGCATGCCGGACGACGTCGCCGGACGCATCGACGCGGCGCTCGCCGCCGAAGCGCTGCTGGACTCCACCAGCCCCGAAGGACTTCCTTCTGAGGACACGGTGTCCGAGTCCGTGAGCGTCGCTGCTTCTTCGTCCACTGGCCACTCGGCGGCCGCCGCCGCGCGTGTTTCACGTGAAACAACGTCCGCCTCCAGCCCGTCAGGGGCCACGGACCGCCCCGCAGGACATTCCCGTGCGGCCACCGGCCCGGGGCGCGGCAGCCGCCTGCGTCCCACACGTCGACGCACCACGGTGCTCGGCGCCGTCTTCACCGCGGCCGCCATCGGCCTCGGCACTCTGCTGATCCAGACCATGGGCGGCGACTCCGGAGGGACGGCCGGAACGCCCCCGGACCGACGGGACACGGCGAACTCCTTCTCCGAAGGACAGCTTGAGGGCCGCGTCGCGGATCTCCTCAAGAAGAACTCCGTCAAGGAGACCGGCGGGATCGACACCCGCTCCAGCCCACAGTCCCCCAAGAAGACCTCTCCGCTGCGGGCGGCCCAGGTGCCGGACTGTATCCAGCGCGGCATCGGGACCAAGACACCACTCGCCGCCGAAGAGGGCTCGTACGAGGGCAAGCGTGCCTACCTCGTCGTCGTGCCCCATGACTCGGACAGCACCAAGGTGTCGGCGTACGTCGTCGACGCCGCCTGCGTGGGCAAATCCTCACCCGCCGCGGGCAAGGTCCTCGCGACGCACGCCTACCCGCAGGGCTGACGCCACGGCCGACGGTCCTGTGGCCCATGGCACTCCTCGTCCTGACACACTTCCGTGCGCTCGGACACGTCCGGGAATGCAAGCCCCGTAGGATCCGTTGGGTGGGGTGAGAGTCCTGAGACAGGCACCCGCAGCAGTACGCAGCAGTCCCCAGAGACGAGGAATCAAGCCGTGACCGACGTCCGTAACGTGATCATCATCGGCTCCGGGCCCGCCGGCTACACGGCGGCGCTCTACACCGCGCGCGCGTCGCTGAAGCCGCTGGTGTTCGAGGGCGCCGTCACCGCCGGCGGTGCGCTGATGAACACCACCGAGGTGGAGAACTTCCCGGGCTTCCAGGACGGTGTCATGGGCCCCGAGCTCATGGACAACATGCGGGCCCAGGCCGAGCGCTTCGGTGCCGAGCTCGTCCCCGACGACGTCGTCGCTGTCGACCTCACCGGTGAGATCAAGACCGTGACGGACACCGCCGGCACCGTGCACCACGCGAAGACCGTCATCGTCACCACCGGCTCCCAGCACCGCAAGCTCGGCCTGCCGAACGAGGACGCCCTCTCCGGACGCGGCGTCTCCTGGTGCGCCACCTGCGACGGGTTCTTCTTCAAGGACCAGGACATCGCCGTGATCGGCGGCGGCGACACCGCGATGGAGGAGGCCACCTTCCTCTCGCGCTTCGCCAAGTCCGTCACGATCGTGCACCGCCGCGACACTCTGCGTGCCTCCAAGGCGATGCAGGACCGCGCCTTCGCCGACCCGAAGATCAAGTTCGTCTGGGACAGCGAGGTCGCCGAGATCAAGGGCGAGCAGAAGCTCTCCGGCCTGACGCTGCGCAACCTGAAGACCGGCGAGACGTCCGACCTGCCGGTGACGGGCCTGTTCATCGCGATCGGCCACGACCCGCGCACGGAGCTCTTCAAGGGCCAGCTGCAGCTGGACGACGAGGGCTACCTGAAGGTCGACGCGCCCTCCACCCGGACGAACCTGACCGGTGTCTTCGGCGCCGGCGACGTGGTCGACCACACGTACCGTCAGGCGATCACGGCGGCGGGCACCGGCTGCTCCGCCGCTCTCGACGCCGAGCGCTTCCTGGCGGCGCTGTCCGACGCCGAGGCCCCCGAGCCCGAGAAGACGCCGACCGCCAGCGTCTGATCTTTACTTCGACCCGCCCCACCCCGAGAAATGAGGAGCCGCAGTGGCCGGCAACCTGAAGAACGTGACGGACGACTCCTTTGAGGAAGACGTCCTGAAGAGCGACAAGCCCGTACTGGTGGACTTCTGGGCCGACTGGTGCGGCCCGTGCCGCCAGATCGCCCCCTCCCTGGAGGCCATCGCGGAGGAGTACGGCGACAAGATCGAGATCGTCAAGCTCAACATCGACCAGAACCCCGGCACAGCCGCCAAGTACGGCGTCATGTCGATCCCGACCTTGAACGTCTACAAGGGCGGCGAGGTCGCCAAGACCATCGTCGGCGCCAAGCCGAAGGCGGCCATCGTGAGGGACCTGGAGGACTTCATCGCCGAGTAGTCAGTGGCGATGTTTCACGTGAAACACGAATGGACCAGTCCCCGAGGGGCTGGTCCATTCGCCTTTCAGCGGCCGGATACTCGGCGATTCACATCACGCGACAGCTGTCCCCTCAAGCTCGACCAGCTGACCCGGGATCGCCAGCCGCGTCACCCCGAGCATCGTGGTGGTCGGCGCCACCCCGGCGGCTCCCAGCCGCCCTGCCAGCACGTCGTAGTGCTGGAAGAGCAGATCGACATCGGTCGTGTAGACGTTCAGCCGGACGATGTTCGCGAGCGACATGCCGGCTTCACTGAGCACCGCCTCCAGGTTGTCGGCGCTCAGCGCCAACTGTGCCGCCATGTCGCCCTCATGCTGAGGCTTGCCCTCGTCGCTCATCGCGGTCTGCCCCGAGATGAACAGCGTCCGGGTATGCCCTGAGACGACTTCACCCTGGTTGAACCCCATCTCGACCGACCACGTCACCGGGTTGATCGCCGTTCGTTCCATTGCCACGTCAGCTCCATTCGCATCACGGGGGTACGTACGGCCATCGGCTCATCAGCCGCCGGCTTCGACGTCGTGGCACAGAGCCTCGCAACAATTCACGACATCCTTGGTCACGTATTTCGATAACGTTCCCGCATGCGCGCCGACCGGTTGGTCTCGCTGGTGCTGCTGCTGCGTCAGCGAGGTCGGCTGACGGCGGACACACTCGCCCGCGAGCTGGAGGTATCCACCCGCACCGTGCTGCGCGATATCGAGGCGCTGTCCACGGCCGGTGTCCCGGTCTACGCCGAACGCGGCCGACACGGCGGTTTCGCGTTGTCGCCCGGCTTCCGGACCGAACTCACCGGCCTGAACCACGACGAGGCCCTTGCTCTGCTGACCGCCGGTTCGGGGCGCGGCGAGCAGGTGTTCGGCCTCAGCTCGGCGCTCGCCTCGGCCATGCGGAAGGTGGTCGACGCACTGCCCGAAAGCCACCGGGCCACCGCGAGCGACGCGGCCCAACGATTCCTCGTGGACCCCGAGACCGACCTGCTCTCCCGCCGGCTGGCCTCCGAAGAGGTGGTCGACAGCGCGATGATCGAAGTGCGGCGTGCGGTGCTCGCAGGGCGCAAGCTGCGCATCCACTACGCGGCCACGGGCCAGGCGCCACAATGGCGCACGGTGGACCCGATCGGCCTGGTCACCGTTCGCGACCGGGCCTACCTGCTGGCCACGAGAGCCGGCGCGGACCGCACCTACCGCCTGACGCGGGTACTGGCCGCCGAGGCACTCTCCGAGGCGGCGCAGCGACCGGCCCAGGTCGACCTGGACAGGATCTGGCGGGAACGCTCCGCGCAGTTCCTCTCGGACAGCGCCCACATCACCGTGTTGGTGCGGGTGGACCCGGCGCGACGCGAGGAGTTGCTGGACACCGCGCTGGCCGTCCGCGCGGAAGAACCCGACGCAGACGGCCGACTGCGGCTGCAGGTGACCTACCAGGACTCACGACATGCCGAATGGGCGCTGTGGCAACTCGGCACGGACGCGGAAGCCCTGGCCCCGGAGTCAGTGCGCGCGTCCCTGCGCGACCGCGCAGCCGCGATGGCCGCCCACTACGGAGAATCGTCCTGAGGACAGCGTCCCGAGGCCCCTCGTGGGCCCCCACCCCCGGATCCTCGGTTCACAGCGGCCGGAGCGCCGGCTCTTTCTGCACTGCTCCCAGCAGCCGGTCGAGCGCCAGCTCGACGTCTTCCTTCCAGGAGAGCGTCGTACGCAGTTCGAGCCTCAGCCTCGGATAGGAGGGGTGTGGGCGGACCGTCTTGAAGCCCACCGCCAGAAGGTGCTCCGCGGGCAGCACACACGCCGGCTTCTCCCACCGCGCGTCCCCGAAGGCCTCGATCGCCTTGAACCCTCTGCGCAGCAGATCCTTCGCCACGGTCTGCACGATCACCCGCCCAAGCCCCTGTCCTTGGTAGCCGGGCATGATCCACGCTGTCATCAGCTGAACGGCATCCGGCGACACGGGGCTCGTGGGGAACGCCGTGGAGCGGGGGACGTAGGCCGGGGGTGCGTAGAGCACGAAGCCCACCGGTACGTCGTCCACGTAGACGACCCGGCCGCAGGAGCCCCACTCCAGGAGGACGGCGGAGATCCACGCCTCCTTCTCCAGGTCGGGAGTTCCTGCCTTTACCGCCGCTTCGCCACTGACCGGGTCCAACTCCCAGAAGACGCAGGTCCTGCAACGCTTGGGAAGGTCCGGGAGGTTGTCCAGTGTGAGCGGTACGAGCCGACGCCCCATGAAGGCGGTTCCTCACTTCCATCGGCCGCCGCACTACGGGCGGCTGTCAGCGCGCTGCGTTCCTTGAGCAGGCTGCCGACGAAGCCGCCGACCGCTCCCAGCCCGAGGCCCGCTGTCATCAGTCCGGTGCGGCTCATCGATCGCATGGCCCCCGCCTCCCCAATGAGGTGCCGCCAGGTGGATGCGCCATACCTGAACGCATCGTATCCACGATGAGATTGCATCGAAACCGCCAGAAAGCAAAGAGCGGGCCGTGTTCCGGTACAGACCGGACACGGCCCGCTTTCGCGGCGCTGCTGTCCCTGTGGGTCAGGCCTTGTCGTCCTCGGAGGCTTCGTCCGAATCGTCTTCGGCCAGCCCGTTCTTCAGGACCGGGCCCTCGCCCGGAGCCAGCGTGCTGAGGATGCGCTCCAGGTCCTCAAGAGAGGCGAAGTCAACGACGATCTTCCCCTTCTTCTGGCCCAGGTCCACCCTCACCCGGGTCTCGAACCGGTCGGAGAGCCGGGTGGCGAGGGTGCTCAGCGCCGGCGACAGCCGGGCACCGGCGCGCGGTCCCTTCGCCTTCGGAGCGCGCTGCGGCCGCGAACCCATCAGGGTCACGATCTCCTCGACGGCACGCACCGAGAGCCCTTCGGCCACGATCCGGTGGGCGAGGCGGTCCTGCTCCTCCGAGTCCTCGACGGAGAGCAGCGCTCGGGCGTGCCCCGCGGAGAGGACTCCGGCCGCGACCCGGTTCTGCACCGTCGGCGAAAGCTTCAGCAGACGCAGGGTGTTGGAGACCTGCGGGCGGGACCGGCCGATGCGGTCCGCCAGCTGGTCGTGCGTGCAGTTGAAGTCCTTGAGTAGCTGGTCGTAGGCGGCGGCCTCTTCCAGCGGGTTCAGCTGGGCGCGGTGCAGGTTCTCCAGCAGCGCGTCCAGGAGGAGCTTCTCGTCGTCCGTGGCCCGCACGATGGCGGGGATGCGCTCCAGGCCCGCCTCACGGCAGGCCCGCCAGCGCCGCTCGCCCATGATGAGCTCGTAGCGTGCGGGGCCCAGCTGCCGTACGACGACCGGCTGGAGAAGGCCGACCTCCTTGATGGAGGTCACCAGCTCGGCGAGAGCGTCCTCGTCGAAGACCACGCGCGGCTGCTGCGGGTTGGGGGAGATGGAGTCGAGCGGCAGCTCGGCGAAGTACGCGCCGGCCACTGACTGGTTCTCCGGCGTCTCCGCGGCTTGCTGTGGCGGCTCCACTGTTTCACGTGAAACAGGGCTCTGCGGGAGTGCCGTCACCTTCGCGGCCGCCACGCCTCGCTCGGCGGTCAGCACCGGCACCGCCGAGGGAGACGTGGAGGCTCCGCTCGTGCTCTGCGGGGGCTGCTTCTCCGTCGGGGCCGCAGGGATCAAGGCACCGAGGCCTCGCCCCAGTCCTCTGCGTCGCTCGCTCACTGCATCCCCTCCGTCATGCTGTGCTGGTCGTTCTGAGCGCCCATGTGGGCGTGCTGGACGTCGTAGCGCACTCCGACTCCGCGCAGCGCGATCTCGCGTGCTGCTTCGAAGTACGAGAGGGCACCGCTCGATCCTGGATCGTAGGTGAGCACCGTCTGGCCGTAACTCGGGGCCTCGGAGATACGGACCGACCGCGGGATGCTCGTCCGCAGGACCTCGTCGCCGAAGTGGTTGCGCACCTCGTCCGCCACCTGGGAGGCGAGCCGGGTCCTGCCGTCGTACATGGTCAGCAGGATCGTCGACACGTGCAGGTTCGGGTTGAGGTGTCCCCGCACCAGGTCGACGTTGCGCAGGAGCTGGCCGAGTCCTTCCAGTGCGTAGTACTCGCACTGGATGGGGATCAGCACCTCCGCGCCGGCCACCATGGCGTTGACTGTCAGCAGGCCGAGCGACGGCGGGCAGTCGATGAGGATGTAGTCCAGCGGCTGCTCGTATGCCTGGATAGCCCGCTGCAGTCGGCTCTCCCGTGCCACCAGCGACACGAGCTCGATCTCCGCACCGGCGAGATCGATGGTCGCTGGGGCGCAGAAGAGACCCTCCACGTCGGGGACCGGCTGGACGACCCCGGCGAGCGGCTTGCTCTCGACCAGTACGTCGTAGATGGACGGCACCTCGGCGTGGTGGTCGATACCGAGCGCTGTCGAGGCGTTGCCCTGTGGGTCGAGGTCGATCACCAGGACGCGTGCGCCGTGCAGGGCGAGCGAGGCGGCGAGATTGACGGTCGTCGTCGTCTTGCCCACCCCGCCCTTCTGGTTGGCGACCACCATGACGCGGGTCTGCTCGGGGCGGGGCAGGCCCTCGCCTGCGCGGCCGAGTGCTTCCACCGCAAGTTGGGCAGCACGACCGATGGGTGTGTCGTCCATCGGGGTCGGTGTTTCACGTGAAACATCCTCCCCCGCCGATTCGGTACGGGGACCGGGGACCGGATCGGTCATCGGTCCCGCGATGTTGGCGTCGGACCGCAACGATTCACTCTCCTCGACATCAGGCTCGCAATGAACAGAGCCTCCCATGCTTTGAGGGTCATGAACCAGCGAGGCCCGGTCTTCTGTGGATGAATCCACCTCTGTGGACAACTCCGTGCCCTTATCGAGGGAACCGAGTGGTCGACGGTCGCGAGGTTCCGCAGCGCGGCCGCGATTGATGATGCCATGCAGCAGTGAGCGACGTTTCACGTGAAACACGATGCACGGAAGCCGGGGTGCCGCTGGTGCGACACCCCGGTATGCGTACGTTTGACAGCTTTTGTGGAGTACGGCTCGTCGTCAGGACGGATCAATGACGGCACGAACACATGGCCGTGAAGGCTCAGCGGCGCCGGCGCGTGCGTCCGGTGCGAGCGGCCTTGGCGCGCTTCGCCGCGAAGCGCACACCGCCGGGGCTCTCCCCGACCTCGACCCGTACGACGGTGGACAGCGGGTCCACCACTCCCTCACCGACGTGCAGCACGGAGGTGTCCACGGCGCCGAGCTTGCTCAGGGCGGCGCCTGCCGCCTTGACCTCTTCCTCTGCGGTGTCTCCCTTGAGGAGCAGCATCTCTCCGTACGGGCGCAGCAGCGGGACGCCCCAGGCCGCCAGGCGGTCCAGCGGAGCCACGGCCCGCGCGGTCACCACGTGGACGGGAGGAAGCTTGCCGAGCACTTCCTCGGCCCGGCCTCGCACGACCGTCACATGGTCGAGACCGAGCAGTTCGACGACTTCGGTGAGGAAGTTCGTGCGCCGCAGCAACGGCTCAAGGAGCGTGATCTTCAGGTCCGGCCGGACGAGGGCCAGCGGGATGCCCGGCAGCCCGGCACCGGAGCCGACATCGCACACCGTGACGCCTTCAGGCACGACCTCGGACAGCACGGCGCAGTTCAGCAGGTGCCGCTCCCACAGCCGCGGCACTTCGCGGGGACCGATCAGGCCGCGCTGGACGCCCGCGTCGGCCAGCAGTTCCGCGTACCGGACCGCGTCCGAGAAGCGATCACCGAATACCGTCCGGGCTTCTTCCGGCGCCGGGGGGAGCTCCGCTGCCTCCGTCACGGGGACCGTCCTTCCGTACCGCACTGGGGTGGCTGTCTGTCGGTGGCTGTTCATCAGGCTGACAAAGACCGGCCCCGCCTGCGAACAGACGGGGCCGGAAAACGCTGGGGCGCGATCAGGCGGGGAGTACGACGACGAAGCGCTGCGGCTCCTCGCCCTCGGACTCGCTGCGCAGGCCGGCGGCCTTGACCGCGTCGTGCACGACCTTGCGCTCGAACGGCGTCATCGGCTCAAGCCTGGCCGGTTCACCGCTGCTCTTCACCTCGGCCGCGGCCTTGGCGCCCAGCTCCGAGAGCTCCTCGCGCTTCTTGGCGCGGTAGCCACCGATGTCCAGCATCAGGCGGCTGCGGTCACCGGTCTCACGGTGCACGGCGAGACGCGTGAGCTCCTGGAGGGCCTCCAGAACCTCACCGTCACGGCCGACCAGCTTCTGCAGGTCACGGCTGCCGCTGTCGCTGATGATCGACACAGCGGCACGGTCGGCCTCGACATCCATGTCGATGTCGCCATCGAGGTCGGCGATGTCCAGCAGACCCTCAAGGTAGTCCGCCGCGATCTCCCCCTCCTGCTCAAGGCGGGTGAGGGTGTCGCCGGCCTCAGCTGCGGCGGAGGTGGTGGTGCCTTCCGTCACGGGATGGGCTCCTTCTACTTCTTGGAGGACGGGTGCTTGGGCCGCTGCTGGCCCTTGCGCTGCTGTCCCGACTTGGCACGGCTGCGCTGACCGGAGCCGGGCTTGTTGCCCTGCTTGTTGTTGCCACCGGCCTGCTTGGTCTGGGGGGAGGCGCCGGAGTCACCTGCGGGCTCGGCCGCGGTTTTCTCCAGCGACGTCTTCGCGTCGGCGGGCTCCTCCGCCTTGGTGGCGCCGCCCGCGGCCTGCGTGGGGGCTGCCTGACGCTTGGACTTGCTCTGGCGCTTGGGCTGCTGCCGCTTCGGGGCGCCGCCGGGAGTGCCGTCCTCGGTCTCGGTGACGACGGAGGTGTCACTCTCCACCACGGTGCCGTCGGCCTGAGCCGCGAGACCTGCCTTGGTCAGACCGTTGATGAACTTCCGCTCGAACTCGTTGCGGTCCCGGCCCTTGGCGACGATCGCCTTGATCACGTTCGTGTTGCCGCGCCCGCGCACCTTCTTGTTGTGCGTGACCTGCTTCTGCAGGCGCTCCAGGAAGGCGGCCTGGGCCTTGGAGCCCGGGGTGGGGTTCCTGCGGATCACGAACATCTGCTGGCCCATGGTCCACACGTTGGTGGTCAGCCAGTAGACGAGGACACCCACGGGGAAGTTGATGCCGAAGATGGCGAACATGATCGGGAAGACGTACATCAGCATCTTCTGCTGCTGCATGAACGGCGTCTTGACCGTGGTGTCGACGTTCTTCGTCATCAGCTGGCGCTGGGTGAAGAACTGCGAGGCCGACATCAGGACGATCATGAGGGCGGTGACGACGCGGACGTCGGTCAGCGTGGCACCGAGCGAGGCGACCTTGTCGGCGCTGTCCATGAACTTCGCGGCCAGCGGGGCCCCGAAGATGTGCGCCTTACGCGCGCTCTCCAGGAGCGGGCCGTCGATGACGCCGATCTCCTTGCCCGTCGCGATGCCGTTGAGCACGTGGTACAGGGCGAAGAAGAACGGCGACTGCGCCAGGATGGGAAGGCACGAGGAGAGCGGGTTGGTACCCGACTCCTTGTACAGCTTCATCATCTCTTCGGACTGGCGCTGCTTGTCGCTCTTGTAGCGCTCCTGGATCTTCTTCATCTCGGGCTGCAGCGTCTGCATCGCCCGAGTGGCCTTGATCTGCTTCACGAAGAGCGGGATCAGGCAGATCCGGATCAGGATCACCAGGGACACGATGGACAGGCCCCAGGCCCAGCCCGTGTCGGGGCCGAAGAGCTTCCCGTACACCGAGTGGAACTGGACGATGACCCACGAGACTGGTGTCGTGATAAAGCTGAAGAGACTGGCAATCGTGTCCACTAATCAGGCTCCTTGAGCATGGGACGGGGTCTCGGTCTCGGCGGCCGACCCCGGGGGGATCTCCCCGGTCGGCGCGCTTGCGGCGGAGGGCCCGCCCTTGCGTTCGCGCCAGGCGGCGCGCAGCATCTCGTGCCACCGCGGACGCTTGCGCGGCGGAACATGGTCGACACCACCGAGCGACCACGGATTGCACCGCAGGATGCGCCAGCCGGTGAGCGCCGTTCCCTTGATCGCACCGTGCCGGTCGATGGCCAGGTAGCCGTAACGGGAACACGATGGGTAGTACTTGCACACCGGGCCCAGAAGCGGACTGATCGTCCACTGGTACAGCTTGATCAGAGCCAGCAGCGGGTACTTCATCGCGCGCCCCCTCCCAGCAGCCGCTGCAAGGCGGCGTCCAGGTCTCGGGCCAGCTGTGCATGGTCGGCGTCACCCGCTCCGGGCAGCGCTCGTACTACTACCAGGCTACCGGGGGGCACCAGGGCCAACCGGTCGCGCATGAGGTGACGGAGTCTGCGCTTCACGGTGTTGCGTACGACCGCTCCACCCACGGCCTTGCTCACGACGAAACCCGCACGTGTCGGGGGAAGGTTCTCCCCTGGCACGTGCGGGTCCGTTGCACCGCTACGTAGATGGACGACGAGAAGCGGGCGTCCGGCCCGGCGTCCTCGGCGTACCGCGGTCGCGAAGTCTTCGCGCCGCCTCAGCCGATGCTCGGTAGGCAGCACGACGTCATGACCTGATCGAGATCAGGCGGACAGGCGGGCGCGACCCTTGCCACGGCGGGACGCGAGAATCGCGCGGCCGGCACGGGTGCGCATGCGCAGCCGGAAGCCGTGGGTCTTGGCGCGACGACGGTTGTTCGGCTGGAAGGTGCGCTTGCTCACTCGGGGGCTCCAGAAATGATTCGTTGGTGGCGGGACATCGCCTGGCTGTCACCGTGCGCCCACGAGAAGCTCGCGAATACGCACCGAGTGCACCGCTTCACAATCACAGATCGTGATCTTTGCCCATCGGAGGCAGGCGGCAGCAGCCATCGACAACTCGACCTGGTCACGGTACGCGGGGCTACGCCATCCGGTCAAACCGGCCAACGAGGGGAGACACTGTGCACAGCCTGTGGACAACAACTTGAACCGCAGCCGTCGCCCTGACTACCGTGACGGAACTCCGATTCGTTCCCTTCCCCCTCCCCATCCCGATTTCCGTCCCGCGAACCACACGTTCGTGGGACCCCGTGAGAGAGCGTGCCCTGTGGCTGACGTACCTGCCGATCTTGCCGCAGTGTGGCCACGAGTTCTGGAACATCTGCTGGGTGAGGGCCGCGGGCAGGGAGTCGAGGCGAAGGACGAGCGGTGGCTCCGGAGCTGCCAGCCCCTGGCGCTCGTGGCCGACACCGCCCTGCTCGCCGTTCCGAACGAATTCGCCAAGGGCGTACTGGAAGGCCGCCTGGCCCCGGTGGTCAGCGAGACGCTGAGCCGCGAATGCGGACGCCCGATCCGCATCGCCATCACCGTCGACGACTCCGTGGGTGAACCCGCGGGCCCGCCGACGCCGCCCATGCAGCACCAGCACACACAGCAACAGCACAACCACCAGCAGCAGCGCTACGAAGAGCCCGAGCTGCCGCCCACCTCCGGCCAGGGGCGTGAGACGTACGAGAACTACGGCCGTCGCCCCGCGGACGAACACCAGGGCGACTCCCGGTCCGACCAGCTGCCGACCGCGCGCCCGGCCTACCCGGAGTACCAGCGCCCGGGCCCCGGCGCCTGGCCGCAGCCGCAGGACGACTACGGCTGGCAGCAGCCGCGGCTCGCCTACCCCGACCGTGATCCGTACGCGAACCCGGTCCAGCAGCCGCAGCACGACTACCGCTCGCAGCCTCCGCAGGACCGTTCGCCGTACGAGCAGCGGCGTCCCGAGCCGCAGGACCGGCGCGAGCGCCACGACATGTCCGAGCCGCCCGGCGGGCCGCGCGGCGGCGGCGTCCACCGGGGCGGTCCTGTCGGCCCCACCTCGTCGAGCGGCGCCCCCGGGCCGCTGGCCGCGCAGCCGGCGCCCGCCACGGGCCCCGGTGAGCCCACCGCGCGCCTCAACCCGAAGTACCTCTTCGACACCTTCGTCATCGGCGCGTCGAACCGTTTCGCACACGCGGCCGCGGTCGCTGTCGCGGAGGCGCCCGCGAAGGCGTACAACCCCCTCTTCATCTACGGGGAGTCGGGTCTCGGCAAAACGCATCTGCTGCACGCGATCGGGCACTACGCCCGCAGCCTGTACCCCGGCACGCGCGTGCGCTACGTGAGCTCGGAGGAGTTCACGAACGAGTTCATCAACTCCATCCGCGACGGCAAGGGCGACAGCTTCCGCAAGCGCTACCGCGAGATGGACATCCTGCTCGTCGACGACATCCAGTTCCTCGCGGACAAGGAGTCGACGCAGGAGGAGTTCTTCCACACCTTCAACACGCTCCACAACGCGAACAAGCAGATCGTGCTCTCCAGTGACCGGCCGCCCAAGCAGCTGGTCACCCTTGAGGACCGGCTGCGCAACCGCTTCGAGTGGGGTCTGATCACCGACGTCCAGCCGCCGGAGCTGGAGACGCGTATCGCGATCCTCCGTAAGAAGGCGGTGCAGGAGCAGCTCAACGCCCCCCCGGAGGTCCTGGAGTTCATCGCCTCGCGCATCTCGCGGAACATCCGTGAGCTGGAGGGCGCGCTGATCCGGGTCACCGCGTTCGCGTCGCTCAATCGGCAGCCCGTGGACCTGGGTCTCACGGAGATCGTCCTCAAGGACCTCATCCCCGGCGGTGAGGACGCGGCTCCGGAGATCACCGCGCCGGCCATCATGGCGGCGACGGCCGACTACTTCGGGCTGACGGTGGACGACCTGTGCGGATCCTCGCGCAGCCGCGTGCTGGTGACGGCGCGCCAGATCGCCATGTACCTGTGCCGGGAGCTGACCGACCTCTCCTTGCCGAAGATCGGGGCGCAGTTCGGCGGCCGCGACCACACGACGGTCATGCACGCGGACCGCAAGATCCGCGCGCTGATGGCTGAGCGACGCTCGATCTACAACCAAGTCACCGAGCTCACGAACCGCATCAAGAACGGCTGACAGCCTCTGTAGAACGTCGCTGAGGGCGCTCCAGGACTCCTCCTGGGGCGCCTTTTTGATGTCGGCACGCGTGCATGCGGTTCTTCGCTGTTCGATTTCCCCTGATCAGGCGGCTGTTCTCCACAGATCTGCCGACTTTTTCCCTTCCACACCCTGGGGAGGGGGAAGTTGTCCAGACACTGTCCACAGGGGGCGCTGCTGAGAGATCATCAGTCCAGGTCAGGTGTCTGTGGATTCGTGGACGGAGACTGTCCACAGGCTGTGGAGGAAAATCTCGTCCACAGGGTGTGCATGGAGTTGTCCACCGGCGGCCCACAGGCTCGGGGTCGTTGTCCCCAGCTTTCCCCAGCTTCTCCACACGCCTGTCCACTGTTCGGCAACGTGACGCGCCTTCTCACCGGGTCGAGTGAAAGGCGTCACACCAAGGTGGTCGGTTGGCCTGTGGGGAAGCTGGGTAAAGCTGGGGACAGCGCTGGGGAGAAGTGGCCCCTGCCTGTGCACCGGGTGTGCAGAACTTTCGCCCGTCCACAGAAACACCTGGTTGTCCACCGGTGCCGCCCACAGGGTCAGTGGATAAAAAACCGGGCCTGACCAGCGCTTTCGCGGTTATCCACGGTTTCCACAGCCCCTACTACTACTCCCAACTAGAGAGACCGGGGAAATGGTTTCGAAGCTGGGGCTGTGCACAACTCTCGCTCCGGAGCTCCGACACCGCTCGGCACGACTTGACCCCGACAGGCACCGACTGTCAGTGCAGTGCGTCAGACTGGTCCCCGGTGTCCTTCCCACGGCATGGCTGAGAGACACCGAGTCAGACGACGAGGGCCACAGGCCCAGCGGGCGAGAGCAGCCAGCAACAGCAGGAGGGCGGCTTAGGTGAAGATCCGGGTTGAACGCGACGTACTCGCGGAGGCGGTGGCCTGGGCGGCGCGCAGCCTCCCGGCCCGGCCGCCTGCGCCCGTCCTCGCAGGCCTGCTGCTGAAGGCCGAGGAAGGCGCACTGAGCCTGTCGAGCTTCGACTACGAGGTCTCGGCACGCGTCTCGGTGGACGCCGAGATCGACGAGGAAGGCACCGTCCTCGTGTCGGGCCGGCTGCTCGCGGACATCTGCCGCGCCCTCCCCAACCGCCCGGTGGAGATCTCCACAGACGGTGTACGGGCGACGGTCGTCTGCGGCTCCTCGCGCTTCACACTCCACACGCTTCCTGTGGAGGAGTACCCCGCGCTGCCGCAGATGCCGACCGCCACGGGCACCGTCCCCGGTGAGGTCTTCGCCTCCGCCGCCTCCCAGGTGGCCATCGCCGCAGGCCGCGACGACACGCTGCCGGTGCTGACCGGTGTGCGCATCGAGATCGAGGGCGACACGGTCACCCTGGCCTCCACCGACCGCTACCGCTTCGCGGTCCGTGAGTTCCTGTGGAAGCCGGAGAACCCCGAGGCGTCCGCGGTGGCCCTGGTGCCCGCCAAGACGCTCCTGGACACCGCCAAGGCCCTCACGAGCGGCGACACGGTCACCCTGGCCCTGTCCGGCTCGGGTGCCGGCGAGGGCCTCATCGGCTTCGAGGGCGCCGGTCGGCGTACGACGACGCGTCTCCTTGAGGGCGACCTGCCGAAGTACCGCACGCTGTTCCCCACCGAGTTCAACTCGGTCGCGGTGATCGAAACCGCCCCCTTCGTAGAGGCCGTCAAGCGTGTGGCCCTGGTGGCCGAGCGCAACACTCCGGTGCGGCTCAGCTTCGAGCAGGGCGTGCTGATCCTGGAGGCGGGCTCCAGCGACGACGCACAGGCTGTGGAAAGGGTCGACGCCCAGCTGGACGGCGACGACATCTCCATCGCCTTCAACCCGACGTTCCTGCTCGACGGTCTGAGCGCCATCGACTCGCCGGTCGCCCAGCTCTCCTTCACCACGTCGACGAAGCCCGCGCTGCTGAGCGGCAAGCCGGCCGTGGACGCCGAGGCGGACGAGGCCTACAAGTACCTGATCATGCCTGTACGTCTGAGCGGCTGAGCCCACAGGTGTGAGCGTGCGTCCGGGCGTAGGCTCGGACGCAGGTACGAAAGTGCCGTAACGCCACCTCGCTAGTGAAGGAACCTCTGATGGAGCTCGGTCTCGTCGGCCTCGGCAAGATGGGCGGCAACATGCGCGAGCGCATCCGCCGCGCAGGTCACACCGTCATCGGATACGACCGCAACCCGGACCTCGCGGATGTCCCCAGCCTCGAAGAGCTTGTGGGCAAACTCAAGGGCCCGCGAGTGGTGTGGGTGATGGTCCCGGCAGGGGCCGCGACCCAGTCCACCATCGACGAACTCTCCGAGCTGCTGCAGCCCGGTGACGTCGTCGTGGACGGCGGAAACTCCCGCTGGACCGACGACGAGAAGCACGCCGAGGAACTGAAGGCCAAGGGCATCGGCTTCGTCGACTGCGGCGTCTCCGGCGGCGTCTGGGGCCTCAAGAACGGCTACGCCCTGATGTACGGCGGCGACAAGGACGACGTCGCCAAGGTGCAGCCCATCTTCGACGCCCTGAAGCCCGAGGGCGACTTCGGCTCCGTGCACGCGGGCAAGGTCGGAGCGGGCCACTTCGCGAAGATGGTCCACAACGGCATCGAGTACGCCATGATGCAGGCCTACGCCGAGGGCTGGGAGCTCCTGGAGAAGGTCGACTCGGTCACGGACGTCCGTGAGGTCTTCCGCTCCTGGCAGGAGGGCACGGTCATCCGTTCCTGGCTGCTCGACCTCGCGGTCAACGCCCTGGACGACGACGAGCACCTGGAGAAGCTGCGCGGCTTCGCACAGGACTCCGGAGAGGGCCGGTGGACGGTGGAGGCCGCCATCGACAACGCCGTGCCGCTGCCCGCGATCACGGCCTCGCTCTTCGCCCGGTTCGCCTCGCGCCAGGACGACTCGCCGCAGATGAAGATGATCGCCGCGCTGCGCAACCAGTTCGGCGGCCACGCGGTGGAGTCCAAGAGCGAGCACTGATCCACAGCCTGTGCGCAACCGCAGCCGTTGTGCACAGGCCTCTCAGCAAGTGAAGTAGGCCGGGGGAGGTCGGCGCACACCATGCACGTCACGCATCTCTCGCTGGCCGACTTCCGCTCGTACGCCCGGGTCGAGGTCCCTCTCGACCCGGGCGTCACCGCGTTCGTGGGCCCGAACGGACAGGGCAAGACCAACCTCGTCGAGGCCGTCGGCTATCTCGCCACGCTCGGCAGCCACCGGGTCTCCTCGGACGCCCCGCTCGTCCGTATGGGCGCGGAGCGCGCCGTCATCCGGGCCGCCGTCACGCAGGGCGAGCGATCCCAGCTCGTCGAGCTCGAACTCAACCCCGGACGCGCCAACCGCGCCCGCATCAACAGATCGTCGCAGGTCAGACCGCGCGACGTGCTGGGCATCGTCCGCACGGTGCTGTTCGCGCCGGAGGACCTCGCGCTGATCAAGGGCGACCCCGGTGAGCGCCGGCGCTTCCTCGACGAGCTGATCACCGCCCGCTCCCCGCGCATGGCCGGGGTCCGGTCCGACTACGACCGGGTCCTGAAGCAGCGCAACACCCTCCTGAAGTCGGCAGCGCTCGCCAGGCGCCACGGCGGCCGCTCCATGGACCTCTCCACGCTCGACGTCTGGGACCAGCACCTCGCGCGCACGGGAGCCGAGCTGCTCGCCCAGCGGCTCGACCTGATCTCCGCGCTGCAGCCGCTGGCCGACAAGGCGTACGAACAGCTGGCGCCCGGCGGCGGCCCCGTCTCCCTGGAGTACAAGCCGTCGGCACCCGGCGACGGACACACCCGCGAGGCGCTCTACGAGCAGCTGATCGCCGCCCTCGAAGAGGCCCGCAAACAGGAGATCGAGCGGGGCGTCACCCTGATCGGCCCGCACCGTGACGACCTGCTGCTGAAGCTGGGACAGCTCCCCGCGAAGGGGTACGCGAGCCACGGCGAGTCCTGGTCGTACGCCCTGTCGCTGCGCCTGGCCTCGTACGACCTGCTCAGGGCCGAGGGCAACGAGCCGGTGCTCGTACTCGACGACGTCTTCGCGGAGCTGGACGCCCGCCGCAGGGAGCGGCTCGCGGAGCTGGTGGCCCCCGGTGAACAGGTGCTGGTCACCGCCGCGGTCGACGACGACGTGCCGGGAGTGCTCACCGGCACACGGTTCACGGTGGCGGACGGCGCGGTGGACCGCGTATGAGCGCCCAGGAGCCTGCCGAGGGCGCCCCCAAGGACACTGCCGCGGGGACCCCGAAGACACCCGAGCCCTCCGGCGTCGACCTCGCCAGGGTCGCCCTGCGTGCTGCCAAGGAACAGGCACGCGCGCGTGGGGACGCCGCGCAGCAGAAGAAGCAGGCCCGGCGCGGCGGACTGCGGTCCGGCGCGCGCGCCGACGGGCGCGATCCGCTGCCGCTCGGTTCCGCGATCAACCGTCTGATCACCGAGCGCGGCTGGGAGACGCCGGCCGCGGTGGGCGGCGTGATGGGCCGCTGGCCGCAGATCGTCGGCGACGACCTGGCCAACCACTGCGTACCGCAGCGGTACGACGAGGACGAGCGCGTCCTGACCGTGCAGTGCGACTCCACGGCGTGGGCCACCCAGCTGCGTCTCATGGCCCCCCAGCTGGTCGCACGCCTCAACGAGGACCTGGGCCACGGCACCGTGCGCCTCATCAAGGTGCTCGGCCCCGGAGGCCCCCCGCGCCGCTTCGGCCCCTTGCGCGCACCCGGTAGCACAGGCCCCGGCGACACCTACGGCTGAGCCCGTCGGTGACGGTTGCTGGCGGTTGACGGCTCGAAGCGCTGAGTGCCGCTGTGAGCGTTCTGGAGCCCTGGGCCGCATATGGGGAGTCGGCCGAGGCCGGTTCAGGGCGGCACATGAGGACTCAGGTACCGGCAAACCCCCATCACTGTCAGCGCTACCGGTAGACTGGAAGCTAATCCCGCCCCACTTGTGGGACGCACCGAGCAACGCTGACTATTGCTGAACGACGCAGCCGCTCCGGCCACCGCCGGGAGCTTGGCTTGTGCTGTGCCAGAAAGGGCGCTTCGTGGCCGATTCCGGCAACCCCAACGAGAACATCCCGTCCACCGCCGCCGGCGAGAACGTCGAGGCACCGCCCTCGTACGACGCCAGCGCGATCACCGTCCTCGAGGGTCTGGACGCGGTCCGCAAGCGACCCGGCATGTACATCGGTTCTACCGGTGAGCGCGGCCTGCACCACCTGGTGCAGGAAGTCGTGGACAACTCCGTGGACGAGGCCCTCGCCGGCCACGCGGACACGATCGACGTCACGATCCTCCCGGACGGCGGCGTGCGCGTGGTCGACAACGGCCGAGGCATCCCGGTCGACATGCACCCCGTGGAGAAGAAGCCCGCCGTCGAGGTCGTCCTGACCGTGCTGCACGCGGGCGGCAAGTTCGGCGGCGGTGGCTACGCCGTCTCCGGTGGTCTGCACGGCGTCGGCGTCTCCGTGGTGAACGCTCTCTCGACCAAGCTCGCCGTCGACATCAAGCGCGACGGCTACCGCTGGACCCAGGACTACAAGCAGGGTGTGCCGACGGCCCCGCTGTCCAAGCACGAGCGGGTCGATGAGTCGGGCACCACGGTCACCTTCTGGGCCGACCCGGACGTCTTCGAGACGACCGAGTACTCCTTCGAGACGCTGGCGCGGCGCTTCCAGGAGATGGCGTTCCTCAACAAGGGTTTGACGATCAAACTCACTGATGAGCGCGACTCGGCGAAGGCCACGGCGGGCGCCGACTCGGCCGAGGCGACCGACGACGAGGCCGCCGAGCCCCGCACGGTGACGTACCACTACGAAGGCGGCATCGTCGACTTCGTGAAGTACCTCAACTCGCGCAAGGGTGAGGTCGTTCACCCGACCGTCATCGACGTCGAGGCCGAGGACAAGGAGCGCATGCTCTCGGTCGAGATCGCGATGCAGTGGAACTCGCAGTACACCGAGGGTGTGTACTCCTTCGCGAACACGATCCACACGCACGAGGGCGGTACGCACGAAGAGGGCTTCAGGGCCGCGCTGACAGGCCTCGTGAACCGCTACGCGCGCGAGAAGAAGCTCCTCCGCGAGAAGGACGACAACCTCACGGGCGAGGACGTCCGCGAGGGCCTGACGGCGATCATCTCGGTCAAGCTCGGCGAGCCCCAGTTCGAGGGCCAGACGAAGACCAAGCTGGGCAACACGGAGGCGAAGACCTTCGTCCAGAAGGTCGTCCACGAGCACCTCACGGACTGGTTCGACCGGAACCCGAACGAGGCCGCGGACATCATCCGCAAGGGCATCCAGGCCGCCACCGCGCGCGTGGCCGCCCGCAAGGCGCGCGACCTGACCCGCCGCAAGGGCCTCCTGGAGACGGCGTCCCTGCCCGGCAAGCTCAGCGACTGCCAGTCGAACGACCCCACGAAGTGCGAGATCTTCATCGTCGAGGGTGACTCCGCCGGTGGTTCGGCGAAGTCCGGCCGCGACCCGATGTACCAGGCGATCCTGCCCATCCGAGGCAAGATCCTGAACGTCGAGAAGGCGCGCGTCGACAAGATCCTGCACAACCAGGAAGTCCAGGCCCTCATCTCGGCCTTCGGCACCGGTGTGCACGAGGACTTCGACATCGAGAAGCTCCGCTATCACAAGATCATCCTGATGGCGGACGCCGACGTCGACGGCCAGCACATCAACACGCTGCTCCTGACATTCCTCTTCCGCTTCATGCGGCCGCTGGTCGAGCACGGGCACATCTACCTCTCGCGCCCGCCGCTCTACAAGATCAAGTGGTCGCGGGACGACTTCCAGTACGCGTACTCCGACCGAGAGCGCGACGCCCTGGTGGAGCTCGGCCGCCAGGCCGGCAAGCGCATCAGGGACGACTCGGTCCAGCGCTTCAAGGGTCTCGGCGAGATGAACGCCGAGGAGCTCCGCATCACGACGATGGACCAGGAGCACCGCGTGCTCGGCCAGGTGACCCTGGACGACGCGGCACAGGCCGACGACCTCTTCTCGGTGCTGATGGGAGAGGACGTCGAGGCACGGCGCTCGTTCATCCAGCGCAATGCCAAGGACGTCCGTTTCCTCGACATCTGAGTCGGCCCGTACAAGCCGCACCTCGAAAGGACTTTGACCAGCAATGGCCGACGAGAACACCCCTGTGACGCCCGAAGAGGAACCCGTCGTTCCTGGTGTGGGCATGCGTGTCGAGCCCGTCGGGCTCGAAACGGAGATGCAGCGCTCGTACCTCGATTACGCGATGTCCGTCATCGTGTCCCGCGCGCTGCCCGACGTACGCGACGGTCTGAAGCCCGTCCACCGCCGCGTCCTGTACGCGATGTACGACGGCGGCTACCGCCCCGAGAAGGGCTTCTACAAGTGCGCCCGCGTCGTCGGCGACGTCATGGGCACGTACCACCCGCACGGCGACTCCTCCATCTACGACGCCCTGGTGCGCCTCGCCCAGCCGTGGTCGATGCGGATGCCGCTGGTGGACTCCAACGGCAACTTCGGTTCCCCGGGCAACGACCCGGCGGCCGCCATGCGGTACACCGAGTGCAAGATGGCGCCGCTGGCCATGGAGATGGTCCGTGACATCGACGAGGAGACCGTCGACTTCACGGACAACTACGACGGCCGCAACCAGGAGCCGACGGTCCTGCCGGCGCGCTTCCCGAACCTGCTGATCAACGGCTCCGCGGGCATCGCGGTCGGCATGGCCACCAACATCCCGCCGCACAACCTCCGCGAGGTCGCGGCGGGCGCGCAGTGGGCCCTGGAGCACCCCGACGCCTCGCACGAGGAGCTGCTCGACGCCCTCATCGAGCGCATCAAGGGCCCCGACTTCCCGACCGGTGCCCTGGTAGTGGGCCGCAAGGGCATCGAGGAGGCGTACCGCACGGGCCGCGGCTCCATCACGATGCGCGCGGTCGTCGCGGTCGAGGAGATCCAGAACCGCCAGTGCCTGGTGGTCACCGAACTCCCCTACCAGACCAACCCCGACAACCTCGCGCAGAAGATCGCCGACCTGGTCAAGGACGGCAAGGTCGGCGGCATCGCCGACGTCCGCGACGAGTCGTCCTCGCGCACCGGTCAGCGCCTCGTCATCGTCCTGAAGCGTGACGCGGTCGCCAAGGTCGTCCTGAACAACCTCTACAAGCACACCGACCTGCAGTCGAACTTCAGCGCCAACATGCTGGCCCTGGTCGACGGTGTGCCGCGCACCCTCTCGCTGGACGCGTTCATCCGCCACTGGGTGACGCACCAGGTCGAGGTCATCGTCCGGCGCACGAAGTTCCGGCTGCGCAAGGCCGAGGAGCGGGCGCACATCCTGCGCGGCCTCCTCAAGGCGCTGGACGCCATCGACGAGGTCATCGCGCTCATCCGCGGCAGCCAGACCGTCGACATCGCGCGCGAGGGCCTCATGGGCCTCCTCTCGATCGACGAGATCCAGGCCAACGCCATCCTTGAGATGCAGCTGCGCCGGCTCGCCGCCCTGGAGCGCCAGAAGATCGTCGCCGAGCACGACGAGCTCCAGGCGAAGATCAACGAGTACAACTCGATCCTGGCCTCTCCCCTGAAGCAGCGTCAGATCATCAGCGACGAGCTCGCGGCGATCGTCGACAAGTTCGGCGAGGACCGTCGCTCCGCCCTGGTGCCCTTCGACGGCGACATGTCCATGGAGGACCTGATCGCCGAAGAGGACATCGTCGTCACCATCACGCGCGGCGGCTACATCAAGCGCACCAAGACCGAGGACTACCGCTCGCAGAAGCGCGGCGGCAAGGGCGTGCGCGGCACGAAACTGAAGCAGGACGACATCGTCGACCACTTCTTCGTGTCGACGACGCACCACTGGCTGCTGTTCTTCACGAACAAGGGCCGCGTCTACCGCGCGAAGGCGTACGAACTGCCCGACGCCGGCCGCGAGGCCCGTGGCCAGCACGTCGCCAACCTCCTCGCCTTCCAGCCGGACGAGCAGATCGCCGAGATCCTCGCGATCCGCGACTACGAAGCGGTGCCCTACCTGGTGCTCGCCACCAAGGGCGGCCTGGTCAAGAAGACCCCCCTCAAGGACTACGACTCGCCTCGCTCCGGAGGCGTCATCGCCATCAACCTCCGTGAGACCGATGACGGTTCGGACGACGAACTGATCGGCGCCGAGCTCGTCTCGGCCGAGGACGATCTGCTGCTCATCAGCAAGAAGGCCCAGTCGATCCGGTTCACCGCAACGGACGACGCGCTGCGCCCGATGGGCCGCGCCACTTCGGGCGTCAAGGGAATGAGTTTCCGCGACGGCGACGAACTGCTCTCGATGAATGTCGTTCGTCCAGGTACGTTCGTGTTCACCGCCACCGACGGTGGGTACGCGAAGCGGACCAACGTCGACGAGTACCGCGTCCAGGGTCGCGGTGGCCTCGGCATCAAGGCCGCCAAGATCGTGGAGGACCGCGGCTCGCTCGTCGGCGCCCTGGTGGTCGAGGAGACCGACGAGATCCTCGCCATTACGCTGTCCGGCGGTGTGATTCGTACGCGAGTCAACGAGATCAGGGAGACGGGCCGTGACACCATGGGCGTCCAACTGATCAACCTGGGCAAGCGCGATGCCGTGGTCGGTATCGCTCGTAACGCCGAGGCCGGGCGCGAGGCCGAAGAAGTCGACGGGGACATCGTCGTCGACGAATCGGACGGTGCCGAGCCGGCCGCCGGTACGGACGAGGGCACGGACTCCTCGGCCGAGTAGCGCGAGGAGTGAGTCATCGTGAGTGGAGCCACGGGCGCCGGGGCGAATAGGACCGGCACTACCGGCACGGAAGGTGCCCGTGGCTCCGCCACTGATGCACACGACTCCGACGAGTCTCATGGATCCCAGGGGGGGACTGTGACGGACACCCGAGGGCCAGAGACCACTGGTCAGGCCGCTGACCAGTACGACGCCTCGTACACGGCAGGCAAGGGCAAGAAAAAGAAGGCGGGCGGGGCGGGCGGAGCCGGCGGGGCGCTGCCCGGGGAGCGACAGCCCAAGGAGCAGTCGTCCCAGCCGTACCATCCGCCGCAGGCGTATCAGCAGGGCGCGCAGACCGGTGTGCGTCGGCCACGCACCGGGGCGCGCACCACGCCGCGCACGCGCAAGGCGCGGCTCCGGGTGGCCAAGGCCGACCCCTGGTCGGTGATGAAGGTCAGCTTCCTGCTCTCCATCGCGCTCGGCATCTGCACGATCGTCGCGGCGGCCGTCCTGTGGATGGTCATGGACGCGATGGGTGTCTTCTCGACGGTCGGCGGCACGATCTCAGAAGCGACGGGCTCGAACGAGTCCAACGGCTTCGACCTGCAGTCCTTCCTGTCGCTGCCGCGCGTCCTGCTCTTCACGTCGATCATCGCGGTCATCGACGTCGTCCTGGCGACGGCTCTGGCGACGCTGGGCGCCTTCATCTACAACCTCTCCGCGGGCTTCGTGGGCGGCGTCGAGCTGACCCTGGCCGAGGACGAGTAGTCCTCTCGTAGCCGTGCCTCCCCCGCGCGTGGGTATCGATTTTGGGACTGGCGCCCAGGTGCGCTAATCTTCAGAGGTCAGCGCGCGGGACACACACTCCGCAGCGCGGCGGGGCTATAGCTCAGTTGGTTAGAGCGCATCCCTGATAAGGATGAGGCCACAGGTTCAAATCCTGTTAGCCCCACCAGCACAGAACCCCCAGCCGGTCACGGTTGGGGGTTCTGGCGTTTCCAGGGGTTGCTGGAGGGGTGCTAGGCCCTTGGGCGTCGCGTGGTGTGGCCCGGGCTGGCCTGGTGTTGCCTGTGGGGCGTGGGTGTGCTCGGAGCCGGGCATCCATCTGGGCCGGGCATGAAGGAGCCCCCCGGCCTGTGGTGGCCGGGGGGCTTCTGAGGTTTACGAGGGCGCGTGCCCTGGCCGCGGGGCCTGGGTTACGGCTCTGAGGCGAGGGCCGGCTCATGCGCGGGGGACTCGGTCTCGGTGTCCGTGTCCATCTCCGTGGGCGGGAGGTGCCGGCAGCTGGGGGATGAGCCGTGGGCCTCGGCGCGGATGCGCTGCTTCATCGTCGGGGGCAGGGACCGTTCGTACGCTGCCGTCCAGAGGGCCGTCATCGGCGCGGTCACGCACGCCGTGGCGTTGCGTGCGTTCGTGGTCTCCTGTACCGCCGTGGCCGCGGTGGCCGTCGTGGTGAGTCCCAGCGCGGCGAAGAGCGCGAGGAAGGCGGTGACGATCGTGGTCCACAGCTTCATGGCCTTGTTGCCGGTCATGGCCCCTCAATTCGGGTTGGGCGATTTGCGTACTTTCCTCATGATGTGTATGTGCGGCTGAGAGTGGTGGACCGACGCTCGTGGCGCGTGGATGTTCAGATGAACACCACCCGGATGGCCGCAAGGGCGCCGAGAAAGGGGCAAAGCGGCGAAAGTCACAGTCGGGGCGGGGCTGGGGCGGAGTCCCGAGGTCCGTTTCGACTGCGCTACACAGGGCGGGAGTTGAGCCAGATCCAGGTCACCGATCGATATCGCTCGGTGTGTATAGTCGGGCGCCAGAAGTCCCCTACGTCAAGGAAAGACGAGGTCGCGCGGTGAAGAAGCTTCTCCTGGTCGCACTGGCCGCCATCGGCGGGCTCCTCGTGTACCGCCAGATCCAGGCGGATCGCGCCGAGCAGGATCTGTGGACGGAGGCGACTGACTCCGTGCCCACGGGTTCGTGAGTATCGACAACAGTCACTTACAGGCCCCGGTCGCTTTTGCGGCCGGGGCTTTGTGCTGCGCGCGGACCTCTGTCCTTCTTTGTTTGTGTTCGCGAATGCTGCGGTTGCGTACGCAAATGTGTGGGTGGCGCGGTTGCGTCGGTGGTGGGCTCGTGGTGGTGTCCGCGCGGCGGTCGGCGGGCAGGACGGTCGGGATGGGTGGGACGGCTGGGTTCGCGGCGAGGGGTGGCGCGTGATGGGGCGGCGGAAGCGGAGGCTGAGCGGGGGCGGAGGCGGGGGTCTGGGGGCGGCGGGACGAGGCTGGGGTGGGGTTGCTCCGGCTCGGGGCCGGGCTGCTCCGGTGGTGGCCGTGGTCGCGGCGTTGTGCGTGGTGGCAGTGGGTTCCGGGCAGGCCGGGGCGACAGGGCCGTCACCGCGCCCGTACGCCTTTGCCGAGGGCGCGGAGATGGTCGAGGGAGCGACGAGCAACGTCGAGGGGCGACGGCTCAGTCCCGGTAAGACGTACAAAAGCTCCCTCCCGCGCGTGGGGCAGCGTTTTTACCGCCTGGAGCTCAGGGCGCAGGACAGTGTGTACGTCTCGGTCACCGCTGTCCCGAAGCCCGGCACCAGGGTCTCCTACGCCGACGGGGTCGAGGCGTCCGTGCAGGACGCCGACGGCAACAACTGCAGCCCTATGGAGGCTGAAGAGGCACGCTTCGGCTCTTCGGAGAGCCCCCGCCCGATCACGGCCACGGCGGCGCGCAGGGTCGGCCCCGACGAGAAGAGCTGTAGAGGCGCCGGTACGTATTACGTGCTCGTCGAGCGGACCAGAGCCTCCAGCGCTGCCCCGGAGAACTGGGATCTGGAACTGCACGTCGCGTCAGAACCCGCGCTGCGGAAGGGGAGCGCGACCGCTCCGCCGGAGACATGGAACTCCGCTGCTCCTGTACTGCCGTCGGGGGAGCGGAAGCCACGCGAGGGTGGCACGAGCTTCAACAAGGCCCGAGGGCTGGAGAAAGGGGTGTGGGGGGCCGCCATCGTGCCTGGGGAGACCCTCTTCTACCGTGTGCCGGTCGACTGGGGGCAGCAACTCTCGGTCTCGGCGGAGCTCGGCAGTTCGGGTCGAGTGGATCGTGGGATGGCTCGGGACGCCGGGTATGTCTCGTCCGCGTTGGTCATGTCTCTCTCCAACCCGGCACGTGCGCAGGTCGACGACGTTGACACCGCGTACGACGGCAGGCAGAAGTCGACGGCCCTGGACCCGTTGCCGCCGGTCGCGTACGAGAACCGCTTCGCCCTCACCGACGAAGTCGCCGCCATGCGCTTCGCCGGCTGGTACTACCTGGCGGTCCACCTCAGCCCGGACGTCGCGGAGAGGTTCGGCGACGCCCCGCTGGAACTGACGCTACGGGTGGACGTCGACGGGTCGCCGCGGCCCGGGCCCTCGTACGCGGGGACGCCCGAGCCCGCCGAGAACTTCGGCGTCACGGAGCGGGACACGGCGGCGGCGAGGCGCGGAGAGACGGCGTCCGGGGCCGGTGCGCGTTCCGGCGGGGACGACGACGGGCTGATGGTGGTCATCGCCGCCGGGGGGATCGGGACGGGAGTGGTCCTGCTGGGGATCCTCGGCTTGTGGACGCTGATCGCGCGGCGCAGGGCGGCGAGGGCATCGGAGGCGGGATCAGCATCGGCGGCGGCACCGGCACCCCTGGCCGCGCAGTTCGGGCCGCCACGGGGCTGGTGAGGCGGGCGGTAATCGGGCCTCGCTATCGGACCTCGCCATCGGGCCTCGCTATCGGGTCCGCCATCGGGCCTCGACTCAACGGTCAGAGCTGCGTGAGTGCCCAGACGCCGACGGCTAGGCAGGCCAACGCTATGAGCAGCATCGGCGCCGCCACCTTCGCGGGCGGCCCAGGGCGCTTCAGCGGAGTGGAGGGGGAGGGAGCCGCGGGTTGGGGATGGGGAATGGGGTGGTTCGGGGGTGGAACCTGGGCGGCGTGAGCGGTGTATGGATGAGCAGGAGCGTGAGCGCGTGGCGGCGCGCAGGACGCGGAGGTGACGGTGGGATCGGGTGCAGGTGGCGGTAGGGATATCGGCATCGGCGTGGGCGTGGGCGTGGGGGGAGTCGACGGCTGGGGAGGTTGTGGGGGAGGTGGCAGATGGAAGCCGCCGCTGCCCAGGCGTGAGGCGACGGACGGCGTGGGCTGTGACTCCTGAGGTTTCTGACCTGGCGTCGGGGTGGGATGCGGGCGCGGAGCCGGAGCCGGAGCCTGGGGTGGGGCCAGGGGCGGAGGTGGTGCAGAGGCCGTGCCAGGTGGCCGGGTCCCAAGCGGCCGGGCCCCAGGCGTGGGGCGCGCATGGCGAGGTGCGGAGCCCGGGCGCGGTGTGGCAGTGAGAGGGCCCTCGGGGCCGAAACCCGTGGGCAGCGGGGGGAGTTGGTCGAAGATCTCGATGAGTTCGTCGTCCGGACCCGGCTCGGGCAGCATCTCCGTGGCCGATGCCAGCGCCTTGCGCGCCCCCGTGGCGGTCCGGAAGCGTGCCTGGGGGTTCGGCTGGAGAAGGGTGGCGATGACCTGCCAGAGGGGCTCGGGCACGCCCTGCGGGGCCTGCGGCGTGCCGTGTTCGGCGAAGTACTCGATCAGCGCTTTGGCGTCCGGCTTGGCGCCTTCCAGGAGGTAGAGGGCGACCAGGCCGACTGCGAAGAGGTCGGCGGTGAAGTCCGGTTCGGCTCCCAGCATCTGCTCGGGGGCGAAGTAGCCGGGCGTCCCCACCACGTAGTCCGTCTCGGTCAGCCGGGGCTCGCCCTTGCGCATCGAGATGCCGAAGTCGGACAGGCGCAGATGCGGGCGCCCGGCGCCGGTGGCTTCCAGCAGGATGTTGGCGGGCTTGATGTCGCGGTGGACGACGCCTTCGGCGTGGACGGCCGCGAGGCCGGAGAGGAGTTGGTCGAGGAGGGCGCAGACGAAGCGGGGCGGCAGTGGGCCGTAGTCCCCGATGACGTGCGCCAGTGAGCCGCCGCCGATCAGGTCCATGGTGAACAGGACCTTGTCGTCGTCGGCGGCCCAGCTGGCGGGCGCGAGCACATGAGGGTGGTCGATCCGCAGGGCCTGCTCCCGTACGAACCTCAACAAGGAGTGCGCGTCGCTCTGTTGCAGGACCTTGGCGGCCACGTACCGGTGTCGCCGGTGGTCCCAGGCGCGCCAGACCGCTCCGACTCCCCCGCGTCCGATCGGGTCGACCAGTTCGTACCGGCCGGCGAAGACCTCACCCATGGTCGCGCTCCGCTCCCCTTCCGGGCCGCGCGGCGGCCCGGTCGACGGCTCAGCTCTGGTGCGCCTCGTAGTGGGCGACCGCGTCCGCGGTGCGCCCGGCGCCGTACACCCGGAGGAACTCTGCCAGTTCCGGGTGGGTCGGGGCGAGGGAGTCGGCGGCATCGATGATGTCGCCGGCCGCCGCGACGGAGCGCAGCAGTGACTGGATCTCGCGCACCACGCGCTTCACCGTGGGCGCGCCCGAACTGGTCGCCGTTTGCGCGGTGTTGGTGAGGACGGAGCCGCCCTGGGACTTCTTGATCTCGTCCATGCGGTCGGTGGCCTCGGCGGCGCTGACACTGCCGTCCGCGACCTGGCCCGCCAGTTCCTGGAGGAGCTGGACGCGCTGGACGACGGCGGGGTTTCCGATCTTGGCGCGCTGTCCGCTCATCAGCTGGGACAGCATGGGCGCGGACAGGCCGAGGACTCCGGCGAGGCGTGCCTGGTTCAGTCCCAGATCGTCGATGAGGCGACGGAAGAGCGCCCCCAGCGGCTCCCCGTACCAGTTCCGCTGGAGCTCTCGTGCTCTCGCGGTGGTGTCCTGCTGTGCGGCGTCCATGTGCGTCTCCCCATCGCTTCCCCTAAGACCGCGGTTCGCTGCCGCGAACCACGTCGAGCATCTTACGGAGCGTGGTCGTGGACCGGGAGCCCCAATCCTTTTGCGGGATCGGGGGGGTGACCCGGTACTCTGGTCTGCGATGCACGCCGGGACGTGGTTCTTCCGGTTCGACGTATCGCAAGCGGGGCCTTAGCTCAGTTGGTAGAGCGCTGTCTTTGCATGGCAGATGTCAGGGGTTCGACTCCCCTAGGCTCCACCCCCGTAAAACCCCTCTGACCTGTGGAAACACTGGTCAGAGGGGTTTTTGGCGTAGGGGGTGGGGCGGGCGTCAGGCCGGGTGGCCGGCGGTGATGTCGTCCGCGTCGAGCAGGGCGAACAGAGGCGGTGGCTGTTCGTCGGCGCAGGCCGTGGTGTGGGCGGCGATCGGGTCGAGTACGAAAGCGACGTGGTCGCCGCCGTCGAACCGGTCGTGGACGCGTCCGACGAACCAGGCGAGGGCATCGGAGAGGATCACGGCCCCGTCCGGTCCCTCGTGCCAGTCCAGGTCGGAGAACTTGTCCGTCCGGTCGCTGCAGAGGGCCCCGAACCGCTCCGCGAGGTCGTGCCGGTGCCGGGGCAGCAGGTGGACCGCGAGGGTGCGTGCCGACCGGGCGAGGCGGTAGGTGTGGTTGGCCTTGGAGAGCCACACGGCGAAGCGGGCCGGCTGGAGGGAGCACTGGCTCGCGAAGCCGATCAGGCAGCCCGCGCGCTGCCCGTCCACGGCCGCGGTGACCACGTACATGGCAGGGTTCGTGAGCGCGGTGAAGGCCGAGATGTCCTGGTCCGTGCCCATGGTCAGGCGGTGACGCGGACGGTGGTCAGCGAGCTGTCGGCGGCGTCCGGGAGGTTCATGCCGGCTCGTACGCCCGAGCGCAGGTAGTTCAGGACGGGTTCCGTCAGGCGCTCGCCGGGCAGGACCACGGGAATCCCGGGCGGGTACGGCGTGATCATCTCCGCGGCGATGCGTCCCGCCGCCTCCTCCACGGGCACGTCCTCAAGGTCGGCGAAGTAGGCGTCTCGTGGCAGCGACGCCTGCTTCATCCGCAGCTCGTCGGGGTCGGGGACGTCGACCCCGGGTGCGTCGGTGAGGTCGGCGGCGTGCCGGGACAGGTCGCGCAGCGCGTCCAGGAGGCGCGCGACGGAGGCCTCGTCATCGGCGTAGGTGAGCTGGGCGCTGATCCGGCGGTGGTCGAAGAGGTGCATGTCGATGTGGTGCCGGGTGCGCAGCCAGTCGGCGGCGCGGTATCCGGTGGTCCCCAGCGCGGAGAGGTCGATCACGACGGGCAGCGGGTCGAGATCGGCCGCTCGACCGGGGCCGCAGTAGTCCTCGGCACCGTCGACGTGCAGACCGTCGATGTCACTGATCGCCGCGCGGGTGTCGGCGGCCAGGCGGAGGGCGTCGTCGAGGAGCTGCTCGCCGTGCTGGACCATCTGGCGGCGCCAGCCGTCGAGCCCCGCGTAGAGCAGGACGGAGGGGCTGGTGGTGCCCAGCAGGTCGGCCCGGGAAGCGAGGACGGCGGGGTCGATGAGGTCGCCCTGGAGGTGGAAGACCGAGCCCTGTTCCAGGCCGCTGCCCATTTTGTGGACGCTGGTGACGCAGATGTCCGCGCCCGCGTCCATCGCCCAGGTCGGCAGCTCGTCGTGGAAGGGCAGATGGGCGCCCCATGCCTCGTCGACGATGAGGGGCTTGCCGCGCCGGTGGCACACGTCGGCGATGCCGTTCAGGTCGGCGGTGGAGCCGTAGGGCGTAGGGCTGGTGACCAGGGCGCCGTCGGCGTCGGGGTGGGCCTCGAAGGCTTCCTCGAACGACTCGGCCGTGGGCGGGTGGGCGAGGTGACGCTCCGGGTCCCAGGCGGGGCTCACCCAGACGGGCTCGACGCCCGACAGGATCAGGCCCGCGATGACGGACTTGTGGGCGTCACGGCCGACCAGGAGACGGCGGTGCGGCGCCGTCACCGTCAGCATGGCCGCCTTGACGGACAGGGAGCTGCCGCACGTGGAGAAATAGGTGTGCTCGGCGTGCACGGCGTCGGCCATCAGCCGCTGGGCGCGTTCCAGGATCTGCTGGCGGCTCAGTCGGTCGTCGAGCCCGCCACTGGCGAGCACGTCGCCGAGGAACACCGCTTCTCCGAGCACCTTGGTGACCCGTGGGTCGGCGCCGCGGGCCTGCTTGTGGCCGGGCGGCGTGAAGGCGAGCTCGTCGGCTTCGTGGTACCGCTCCAGGGCCTCCAGTACGGGGGCCTCGTCGTGGTTCAAGCTTTCGTTCGCAGCCATGCCAGGTGCAGTTCCCGTTTCGGCGGGCGCCAACCCGCGACTGCGCGGGCGGCGCGGGGCGGAGTGGGTCGTTGTTTCACGTGAAACAACGCGGGGCGGAGACCGAATGGCCTCCGCCCTACGGAGTGCACGGACGCGGCGTCAGCTTCGCTTGTCCCGGTCTGTGTTCTCGGCGTTCTTGGCGTTCTCGGCGTTTCCAGCCTCCGCCTCGGCCTGCTTGGCCTGCACCTCGGGGTCCAGGGCCGCCTGACCGCTGCCGTCGACGGAGGTCAGCGGCGTGCTGTCCGGGACCTCCGTGGCCGCGGGCGGCTCGACCAGCCAGTCGGGGTTGGCCTGCTTGTCCCACCACTTCCAGGCGGCCACGGCGCCGCCCGCGAGGATGCCGACGACGGCGAGCCTCTTGGCGAGACGGCCCGCCCGAGCGCGCCGCTGGTGCTTGCGGGCCAGGCGCTGGATCTCCTTCGCCGAGACCTGCCCGCGCAGCGCGGCGAGCGCCGCCGTGCCACGGGACGTGGCTTCGTCGCGCACGGGCTGTGCGGCGGCGACCGCCTGCTCGATACGGGGCCTGGAGTAGTCGGCGGCCTGACGGGCGGCCTTGCGGGTGCGGACGGCGGCTTCGTGCGCGGCGTGGTCGACCTTCGGCGGCACATGCGTGCGGGCCTGCTCGACACGGGGGGCGACGTGGGCGCTGTACTGGACACGGGCTTGCTCGGCGGCCACACGAGCCTGCTCTGCGGCCTGCTGGGCGGCAAGCGACACCTTGGGTGCGAGCCGTACGCGCGCTTCGTGGGCGTAGTGGGTGGCCCGGTCCTTGGCCGTGTCGGCGTATGGCGCCACCGCGTCCGCGGCGTGACGCACGCTGTCCTTGGCAGAGCCGGTCGCGGCGCGCACGCTGTCGATGCGGGTCACGGGATCCTCCTCCTCGGTGGCGTATAGGTATGTCACCTTTCCACCCTTTCAGCGATCATGCCTTCCGGATCGCTCCAAGGCATGCGAGGGCGGGCATCCGGGTCACGGGAGCTGACGCCGGCCAATCTCTGATCCGGTTCCCCTCCGGTTCCGATCCACTCTCTGTACAGGGAAAGGATCTCTGTTCAGGTGATCGGCCGGCCTGTTCCGTTCAATTCGATCCAATTGGTGCAAGAAGAGTTCCCGGCCGACAATGCCATGGATCGCTTCGGCGCGCGCCCAGTCGGTGGCTACTCGTCCCAATCCGGTCCGTGCGAGGATCGGGGTGTCACAGAAGACAACGGAAGGCAGATCGTGGCTGAGCAGCTTTACGCCACCCTGAAGACCAACCAGGGCGACATCGAGGTCCGGCTTCTGCCGCATCACGCGCCCAAGACGGTCAAGAACTTTGTCGAGCTCGCTCAGGGCGAGCGCGAGTGGGTCCACCCCGCGACCGGCAAGAAGACCACGGACCGCCTGTACGACGGCACGGTCTTCCACCGCGTGATCAGCGGCTTCATGATCCAGGGCGGCGACCCGCTGGGCAACGGCACGGGCGGCCCGGGCTACGAGTTCGAGGACGAGTTCCACCCGGACCTCGCCTTCACCAAGCCCTACCTCCTGGCGATGGCCAACGCAGGCCCGGGCACCAACGGCTCGCAGTTCTTCGTGACTGTCGCGCCCACGGCGTGGCTGACCGGCAAGCACACGATCTTCGGCGAGGTCGCCAACGACGCCGGCAAGAAGGTCGTGGACGCCATCGCGGGCGCCCAGACCAACCCGCGCACCGACCGTCCGGTCAACGACGTGGTCATCGAGTCCGTGGTCATCGAGACCCGCGACGCCTGACCCACGCGACCGCGCGTTTTCGCGAGGGAACCAAACCGCCCCGCCCATCCGTAAGGAAGGGCGGGGCGGCGCGTTGCCACGTGTGCCGTCACAGTGCCTTCGTACGGAGATTGAGGGGACCCCATGGACCAGGCGCCAGGCAGCCCGCAGGAGCCACAGGGTGCGTCGGGCCTCCCCGGCTGCTACCGGCATCCGGACCGTGAGACCGGTATCAGTTGCACGCGCTGCGAGCGACCCATCTGCCCCGAGTGCATGATCAGCGCCTCGGTCGGCTTTCAGTGCCCCGAGTGCGTCCGCACCGGCTCCGGCACGGGCCACGCGCCGACGGCCACCCAGCCGCGCACGGTCGCGGGCGGTGCGGTCACCGCCGACCCCCGCCTGGTCACCAAGATCCTGGTCGGGCTGAATCTCGCCCTGTTCCTGGTGCAGCTCGCGGTCGGGGATCGCTTCACCGACCGGTTCGACCTGCTCGGACGGGCCTTCGTGCCGGAATTCGGCACGGTCGAGGGTGTCGCCGAGGGGCAGTGGTACCGCCTCGTGACGGCGATGTTCCTGCACAGCAGCTACATGCACATCGCCTTCAACATGCTCAGCCTGTGGTGGATCGGCGGCCCGCTCGAAGCCGCCCTCGGCCGCGTTCGCTACTTCGCGCTCTACCTGGTCTCGGGCCTCGCGGGCAGCGCGCTGACGTATCTGCTCGAAGAGCCGTTCCGGCCCTCGGTGGGGGCGTCCGGAGCGATCTTCGGTCTGTTCGGCGCGACCGCCATCCTGATGCGGCGCCTGAACTACGACATGCGGCCGGTCATCGCACTGCTGGCGATCAACATGGTGATCACCTTCTGGTGGCCCAACATCGCCTGGCAGGCCCACGTCGGCGGGCTCGTCGGGGGCGTCATCGTCGGTTACGCGATGGTCCACGCGCCCCGCGAGCGGCGGAACCTCATTCAGTACGGCAGCTGTGCGCTGGTGGTCGTCGCGGCTGTGGTCATGGTCCTCGTCCGGACCGCTGAGCTCACCTGACGTACAGGGTTGTCCACAGCGTGTGCCGGATCTTGTGCATGCTGTGGGAACAACCGTGCCCCTTGTCGCTGGCCTGGGTTTTCCCAGGAAGGACAAGGGGCGGACGAGGGGAGAGACCCAGTGGGTCAGTCACACCGGCGTCAACCGGCTGAGGGTTATCCACAGATCTTCAGCCTTTTTCCACTCATGTGGATAGCGCTGTGGATAACTCAGGGCAGGACTTGCTTCCGGCGAGCTGCTTCCCCCGACCGGCGAGCGTTCTTCACTGGCCGGCGAGCTACTTCCACTGAGTGGAGACGCCGAAGCCGGCCGCGATGAAGCCGAAGCCGACCACGATGTTCCAGTTGCCCAGCGGGTCGATCGGAAGCTTGCCGTCCGTGACATAGAAGACGACGATCCAGGCGAGCCCGATGAGGAACATCGCCAGCATCACCGGAGCCACCCAGCTGCGATTCGTCAGCTTGATGTTCGTCGCCTTCTTGGCGGGCGGCGGGGTGTAGTCGTCAGCCTTCTTGCGGATACGTGACTTCGGCACGAGGGTCTCTCCTGTCGATGCGCTGCGTGGCCGCGCAGGTAACTGGGGTCTGGCGCCTGGCGGGGCACTACTAAGGAGCTGAAGCCTCCCCCGGGCGTCCGTTAGCGTAGTGCTTCCAAGGCGCTGAAGGAGATAAGGGTACGTTGAGCAATTCTGCCGACCCTCACAAAGGTGCCGGTCGTCGCCCCCGATGGCGTCCGGTTCGGGTGCTTACGGGTGCTGTTTTCGCACTCGCCGGGCTGATCTTCTTCACCAGTTTCAACACGGCCAAGGGCACCAACATCCGTACCGACGCGTCCCTGCTGAAACTCTCCGACCTCATCCAGGAGCGCAGCCACAAGAACGGCAAGCTCGACGAGTCCAACGGCGCCCTCCGCGACGACGTCGAAGCGCTCGCCGAGCGCGACGGCGGCGGCACCAAGGCGGACGGGGCCCGGCTCAAGGCGCTCGAAGAGAACGCCGGCACCAAGAAGCTCAGCGGCAAGGCGATCACCGTCACCCTCGCCGACGCCCCGCCCAACGCCACCGCCAAGCTCCCCGGCTACCCCGAGCCCCAGCCCAACGACCTGGTCATCCACCAGCAGGACCTCCAGGCCGTGGTCAACGCGCTCTGGCAGGGCGGCGCCAAGGGCATCAAGGTCATGGACCAGCGCCTGATCTCCACGAGCGCCGTGCGCTGCGTCGGCAACACCCTGATCCTCCAGGGCCGCGTCTACTCCCCGCCGTACAAGGTGACGGCCGTCGGCGACCCCGACAAGCTCAGGACCGCGCTCTCGGCGTCCCCCGAGATCCAGAACTACATGCTGTACGTCAACGCGTACGGGCTCGGCTGGAAAGTGGACGACGACGGGGCGGTGACTCTTCCCGGCTACTCGGGCACAGTGGATCTCCACCACGCGAAGCCTGTGGAGTAGCACCCGGGAGGGGTCGTCCTGTGTCGGTGCGCGCGCTTGTCAGGACGTTCAGCGAACTGTGCATCACCGTCGGCACGTTGATCGTGCTCTTCGTCGTGTACGTCCTGTTCTGGACCGGCGTGAAGGCCGACAACGCCATGGACAGCCAGATCGACGAGTTGCAGGACCGGTGGGCGCAGGGCGCGGTCTCGACGGGGACGGACGAGGAGCCGGCCGAGAAGTCGGACGAGAAGCCGGCCGAGACCTCGCCGCAGGCGCCCGCCCCCTACAAGGACGGCAAGGCCTTCGCCGTCATGTACATCCCGCGCTTCGGTTTCACGTGGAACAAGCCGGTGCTCCACGGCACCGGCACCGACGTCCTCAAGAAGGGCCTCGGCCACTACGCGTCCACCGCCCGGCTCGGCCAGAAGGGCAACTTCGCCGTGGCGGGCCACCGCCGCACCCACGGCGACCCCTTCAAGGACTTCCCGAAACTGCGCCCGGGCGACGCCGTCGTCCTGACCGACGGCGCGACCTGGTTCACGTACCGCATCGACAAGAAGCCGTACAAGACGCTCCCCGGCGACATCGACGTCATCGATCCCGTGCCGCGCAAATCCGGCTACGACGGCCCGGGCCATTACCTCACGCTCACGACCTGTGAACCGGAGTGGGGCCACAGTCACCGGCTGATCGCCTGGGCGCATCTCGACGCGACCCAGCCCGTGGAGGCAGGGAAACCGGAGGCACTGCGCCGTTAGTCTGGTGCGGTACGGCCCGGGAGGCCGGGTCGTACGCGACGGAAGGGACGGCATGTACGGCTGGATCTGGCGGCATCTGCCGGGAAACGCATGGGTGAGGGCACTGATTTCCCTGGTGCTCGTCCTCGCGGTGGTCTATGTGCTGTTCCAGTACGTCTTCCCGTGGGCTGAGCCGCTGCTGCCCTTCAACGACGTCACCGTGGACGGCCAGTGAGCACCGCCGGCGGCGCCCGCAGCCGCATCCTCGTCGTCGACAACTACGACAGCTTCGTCTTCAACCTCGTCCAGTACCTCTACCAGCTGGGTGCCGAATGCGAGGTGCTGCGCAACGACGAGGTCGAGCTGCGGCACGCGCAGGACGGCTTCGACGGCGTACTGCTGTCGCCGGGGCCCGGCGCCCCGGAACAGGCGGGCGTCTGCGTCGAGATGGTGCGGCACTGCGCCGCCACCGGCGTGCCCGTCTTCGGGGTCTGCCTCGGCATGCAGTCGATGGCGGTGGCGTACGGCGGCGTGGTGGACCGCGCCCCGGAGCTCCTGCACGGCAAGACCTCGTCCGTCCGCCACGAGGGCAAGGGCGTCTTCGCGGGCCTGCCCTCCCCGTTCACGGCGACCCGCTACCACTCGCTGGCCGCCGAGCCCGCCACCGTACCGGCGGAGCTGGAGGTCACCGCGCGTACGGAGGACGGCATCATCATGGGTCTGCGCCACCGCGAACTCGCCGTCGAAGGCGTGCAGTTCCATCCCGAGTCGGTCCTCACCGAACACGGCCACCTCATGCTCGCCAACTGGCTGGCGGAGTGCGGCGACACCGGCGCCGTCGCCCGATCGAGCGGGCTCGCCCCGGTGGTGGGCAGGGCCACGGCGTGACGGCGCCGGGCCCCGAGCGCGGCTCCTCCGGAGGCTCGTACGACCCGCGGACGGGTCCGCCCCCGGGGGAGCACCCGTCTCCGTGGTTCCGCAGCGCGCCCGCGGAGCCGACCGACCGGGAGCCGGAGCCGGAGCCGCAGAGTGAGCCCACGTACCAGGAGTTGTACGGCGCGTACACCCCCGAGCAGCCCGTGCCGCCGTACGAGCCGGTCCGGGACGACGAGACGATGGCGCTGCGGACCGCCGACACGCGGCGAATAGCCGAACCGGCCCCCGACCGTCCCACGGAGGGCAGGGCCGCCCGCCGCAAGGCCGCCAAGAAGGGGGCCACGCGCCCCGTGGAGCCCCGCCCGGGCGTGCCCCTCACGCGTGTCGAGGCCCGCCGCGCGGAGCGTGCCCGCAGGCCGTCGCCGGGAGCGGTGATCAGCCGGGGGCTCGGCGAGGTCTTCATCACCGTCGGCGTCCTGATGCTCCTTTTCGTCACGTACCAGCTGTGGTGGACGAACATCCGTGCCCAGCAGCAGGCGGACGGCGCCAAGCACGACCTCCAGGAGAGCTGGGCCAAGGGCGAGGGCAAGCCCGGGACCTTTGAGCCGGGGCAGGGCTTCGCGCTCCTGCACATTCCGCGTCTCGACGTCGTCGTGCCGGTCGCCGAGGGCATCGACAAGCAGAAGGTCCTCGACCGCGGCATGGTCGGGCACTACAACGAGGGCGCCACCAAGACCGCGATGCCGGACGCCAGGACGGGAAACTTCGCGGTCGCGGGCCACCGCAACACGCACGGCGAGCCGTTCCGCTACATCAACCGGCTGGAGCCGGGCGACCCCATCGTCGTGGAGACGCAGGACAAGTACTTCGTCTACAAGATGGCGAGCATCCTGCCGCAGACCCAGCCGAGCAACACGAGCGTGATCGGCCCCGTTCCGCCGGGTTCGGGCTTCACCAAACCCGGCCGGTACATCACACTGACCACCTGTACCCCGGAATTCACGAGTAAGTATCGACTGATCGTCTGGGGCAAGATGGTCGAGGAACGACCGCGCGACAAGGGAAAACCGAGCGCGCTCGTGAACTAGAACCGTGAACGAGAACGGTGAGAACGGGGCAGATCGAGTGGCAGCCACGACCGACGACGAGAAGCAGGCCGAGGCGCCGGCCGACTCCCCCGCTCCCGCACCACGGCGCCGCGGCCCCGTCGCCACGGCGGTCAGCGTCTTCGGTGAACTCCTCATCACCGCGGGCCTCGTCCTCGGCCTCTTCGTCGCCTACTCGCTCTGGTGGACGAACGTCATAGCGGACCGCGAGGCGCACCGCCAGGGCGACCAGGTGCGCGACCACTGGGCGGAAGGCCGCGGCCCGGGCGGCCTCGACACCAAGGACGGCATCGGTTTCCTCCACGTACCCGCGATGGGCGACGGCGAGATCCTCGTCAAGGCGGGCACCGACAGCAAGCTCCTCAACGACGGCATCGCGGGCTACTACAAGAAGCCGGTCAAGTCGGCCCTTCCCCAGGACAAGAAGGGCAACTTCTCACTGGCCGCGCACCGCGACGGCCACGGCGCGAAGTTCCACAAGATCGACAAGATCAAGAAGGGCGACGCGATCGTCTTCGAGTCCCGGGACAAGTGGTACGTCTACAAGGTGTACGCGACGCTGCCCGAGACCTCGAAGTACAACGTGAAGGTCCTCGACCCGATCCCGAAGGAATCGGGCGCGAAGAAGGCGGGCCGCTACATCACGCTGACGACCTGCACGCCGGTCTACACGTCGCGCCACCGGTACGTGGTGTGGGGCGAACTGGAGCGGATCGAGAAGGTCGACAGCAAGCGGACGCCGCCGGCGGAGCTGAAGTAGTACCGTCGCGCGCACATAAAAGAGCCCCGGTACCGCTCAGCGGTACCGGGGCTCCTTCATAGGCTGCTGTTCTCAGCCGGGGTCAGGCCGTGGTCAGTCCCCGAAGGGATCGCCCCACTCGTCCCGGCCCCTGTGGTCGCGGTTGTCCCGGTCCGACATGCCGCCGATGATGCCGCCGAATCCGCCGTCTCCGCCGCCACCGTTGTCGCCGTTGCCTCCGCCGCCGCCCGCGGTGGTCAGGTTGACCGCGGTGCCCGGCTCCGCCTTCTCGCCGGCGTTCGGCGTGGAGAGGACCACGAGTGCGTCGTCGTCCTGCGGCCCCGTGATGGAACCGACCGTCAGACCCGCGTCCTCGATGGCCTTGCGGGCGTCCTTCAGCTTCTGGCCGGTCAGGGGCGGCACGGTGGCCTCCTCGGCCTCCTTGGCGACCTGGACGTTGACCGTGGAGCCGGGCTCGGCCTGCGTGCCGGCGGCGGGCGTGGTCTTGATGACCTTGCCCTCGTCGACGTCCTCGCTGGCGACGTCCTGGCGGGCGGCCGTGAGGCCGTTCGCCTTGATCTGCTTCTCGGCGGCCGCGTAGTCGAGACCGGTCACGTCGGGGACGCTGACCAGCTTCTTCTCCTGGGCGACGGTGAGCGTGATGGTCTCGCTCTTCTCCGCCTTGGTGTCGCCCTCCGGGTCCTGGCCGATGACCGTGCCTGCGGACCGGTCGGACTCCTGCAGTTCCTTCTTGATGTCCGTGAAGCCCTTGTCCTCAAGCTGGCTCTTGGCTTCTTCGAAGCTCAGGCCCTGGACGTCCGGAACGGTGATCTTCGGCGTGCCCGTCGAGACGGTCACCGTGATGGTGTCGCCCTTCTTGACGTCGGCGTTCACGCCCGGGTCCTGGGAGCAGATCTCACCCTTCGGGAACTTCGCGCACGCCTTGCGCTCGCCGACCTCCAGCTCCAGGCCGACGTTCTTGGCCGACCGCTTCGCCTCGGTCTCGGTCTCGCCGATGAGCTTCGGGGCCTTGATGGTCCCGTCGCCCCCGCCGTCCCCGCCGAAGGTGTACTTCCCGATGAGGATCGCGCCCACCAGGACCAGGACACCGGCGATGACGAGCAGCCACGTCGACGTGTTGCTCTTCTTCTGGCGGCGGCCGCGGCCCTCGTCGTAACCCCCGTCGTCCGGGTTGACCGGCGGCATCATCGACGTCTGGCCGCCGCCGTTCTGCGGGCGGAGCATCGCGGTCTGCTGGTCGGCTCCGTAGCCCTCGGCCCCGCCGTAGCCGACGGCGCCCATGGCGGCCGTGGCGGCGACGGGCTGGCCGTCGAGGCAGGCCTCGATGTCGGCGCGCATCTCGTCGGCCGACTGGTAGCGGTAGTCCGGGTCCTTCGTGAGCGCCTTGAGGACGATCGCGTCCATCTCGGGCGTGATCTCGTTGTCGAAGACGCTCGGGGCCTGCGGCTCTTCCCGTACGTGCTGATAGGCCACCGCGACCGGGGAGTCGCCCACGAAGGGCGGCCGGACCGTGAGCAGTTCGTAGAGGAGACAGCCGGTGGAGTAGAGGTCCGAACGGGCGTCGACCTGCTCGCCCTTGGCCTGCTCCGGTGAGAGGTACTGCGCCGTGCCGATGACCGCGGCGGTCTGCGTCATCGTCATGCCGGACTCGCCCATGGCGCGGGCGATGCCGAAGTCCATGACCTTGACCTGGCCGTTCCGCGTCAGCATGACGTTCGCCGGCTTGATGTCGCGGTGCACGATGCCGTTGCGGTGCGAGTACTCCAGGGCCTGGAGGATGCCGATCGTCATCTCCATGGCCCGCTCGGGGAGCAGCTTGCGGCCGGAGTGCAGGAGCTCGCGCAGGGTGGAACCGTCGACGTACTCCATCACGATGTACGGGATGGAGACCCCGTCCACGTAGTCCTCGCCGGTGTCGTAGACCGCGACGATCGCCGGGTGGTTGAGCGAGGCGGCAGACTGGGCCTCACGGCGGAACCGGGCCTGGAACGACGGGTCGCGGGCGAGGTCGACCCGCAGCGTCTTCACCGCCACGGTGCGACCGAGGCGGGTGTCGTGCGCGAGGTAGACCTCCGCCATCCCACCACGGCCGAGCACCTGGCCCAGCTCGTACCGGCCGCCGAGGCGACGCGGCTCTTCCATAGCTATTCCAGCCCTCTCCGTCGGTCCCGACCGCACCGTTGTGTGGTCCGGCGGTGTGCTGTCCGGGCATACGGTACCCGGCTCCACTTACGTGACCCGGCCGCGACCGTCACCCGATACCGGACCGGTACCGCAACGTGCACCGTTGTTGAGGGGCCGTGACGGGGGTCACTTCTTGCTTTCGATGACTGCCTTCATCACGTCCTTGGCGATGGGCGCCGCGAGGCCACCACCGGAGATGTCTTCCCGGCCGGCGTCGCTGTCCTCGACCACCACGGCGACGGCGACCGGCGAGCCGGAGTCCGTCTTCGCGTACGAGATGAACCAGGCGTACGGGTTCTCGCTGTTCGCGACGCCGTGCTGCGCCGTACCCGTCTTGCCTCCGACGGTGACGCCGGGGATCTGCGCCTTGGTTCCGGTGCCCGTCTTGACGACCGTCTCCATCATTTCCTGGAGCTTCTGGGCGTTCTCCTTCGAGAGCGGCTCGCTCATCTCCTTGGGCGAGTGCTTCTCGATGACGTCGAGGTTGCGTGCCTGCAGCTCGCTGACCATGTACGGCTCCATGAGCGTGCCGTCGTTGGCGATCGCCGCGGTGACCATGGCCATCTGCAGGGGCGTCGTGGCGGTCTCGAACTGGCCGATGGAGGACAGCGCGGTCTGCGGCTTGTCCATCTCCTCGGGGAAGTTGGAGGCGTTGGAGCGGACCGGGACGAACTGCTGCTCGTTGAAGCCGAACTTCTTCGCCGTCTCCAGCATCTTGTCCTTGCCGAGATCGGAACCGATCTTGCCGAAGACGGTGTTGCAGGAGATGCGAAGCGCCTCACGCAGCGAGACGTTCTTGCAGGGGATGTTGTTCTCGTTCTTCAGCGGCGTCGTGGTGTTCGGCATCGTCCACGGCAGCGGCGAGTCCGTCTTCTCGTCGATGCTGTTGTAGAGGCCGTGCTCCAGGGCGGCCGCCGCCGTGACCACCTTGAAGGTGGAGCCGGGCGGGTAGGTCTCGCGCAGCGCGCGGTTGACCAGCGGCTTGTCCTTGTCCTTGTCGAGGTCGAGGAACTTCTGGGCCTCGTCGTCGGTGTTGCCTGCGAAGTCACCCGGGTCGTACGACGGCGTGGAGGCCAGCGCCAGGATCGCGCCCGTCGACGGGTCGATCGCGGCGACGGCGCCCTTGCCGCGGCCCTTCAGGCCTTCGTACGCGGCCTTCTGCGCGGCGGAGTTGAGGGTCGTGACGACATTGCCGCCCTCCTTCTTCTCGCCGGTCAGCATGTCGAGCGTGCGGCGGAAGAAGAGCCGGTCGTCGTTGCCGGTGAGGATGCCGTCGTCGATGCTCTCCAGCTGGCTGGCGCCGATGCGCTGCGAGGAGTAACCGGTGACGGGGGCCCACATGGGCCCGTCCTTCCAGGTGCGCTTGTACTTCAGGTCGCTGCCCGGAGTGGCCTTGGAGCCGGTGATGGGCTTGCCGTCGACGATGATGTCGCCGCGCGGCTGGGAGTAGCGCTCGATGGTGACGCGGCGGTTCTTCTCGTGCTTGGCCAGGGTGTCGGCCTGGACGTACTGGAGCCAGTTGTCCCGGGCGAGCAGGGCGAGGACGAGCAGCCCACAGAAGATCGCGATCCGGCGCAGGGGCTTGTTCACGGTCGGACCACCTGGGTCATCTCGGCGTCGGGATTCGGGGCGGGGGACGGGGCGGGACGGCGAGCGGTGTCGCTGATCCGGAGCAGGATGCCGATGAGGGCCCAGTTGGCGATGACGGAGGAACCGCCGTACGCCAGGAAGGGCATGGTCATACCGGTCAGCGGGATCAGGCCCATGACGCCGCCCGCGACGACGAAGACCTGGATGGCGAAGGCTCCGGAGAGGCCGATCGCCAGGAGCTTGCCGAACGGGTCGCGGGCGGCGAGCGCCGTGCGGATGCCGCGCTCCACGATCAGGCCGTAGATCAGCAGGATCGCCATCACACCGGCCAGACCCATCTCCTCGCCGAAGGTGGCGAGGATGAAGTCGGAGTTGGCGGCGAAGCCGATGAGGTCGGAGTTGCCCTGTCCGAGGCCGGTGCCGAGGACACCGCCGGAGCCGAAGGCCATCAGGGACTGGGCGATCTGGTCACTGTTCTGCAGGATCACCGTGTCCGAGAACGGGTCGAGCCAGGCGTCCACACGCTGCTGCACGTGGGGCTCGAAAGAGGCCACGCCGACCGCGCCGACAGCGGACATCAGCAGACCGAACACGATCCAGCTGGTGCGCTCGGTGGCGACGTAGAGCATCACGACGAACATGCCGAAGAACAGCAGCGACGTACCGAGGTCGGTCTCGAAGACGAGGATGAGGATCGACATCGCCCAGACGACGATGATCGGGCCGAGGTCGCGTCCGCGCGGCAGGTAGAGCCCCATGAAGCGGCGGCTGGCCAGGGCGAGCGCGTCACGCTTCACCATCAGATAACCGGCGAAGAAGATCGCGATGACGATCTTCGCGAACTCGCCCGGCTGAATGGAGAAACCACCGACGCTGATCCAGATCTTGGCACCGAACACGTTCATGCCGAGGCCCGGCACGAGCGGCAGGAGCAGCAGGATCAGGGCGCCGACCATGGAGATGTAGGTGTAGCGCTGCAGGACGCGGTGGTCCTTGAGGAGGAGCAGGACGCCCACGAAGAGTGCGACGCCGATCGCCGAGTACATCAGCTGGTTCGGCGCGGCCTCGACGAAGTTCTTGCGCTGCTGGAGCTTCTCCGACTGGTCGAGGCGCCAGATGATGACGAGCCCGAGGCCGTTCAGCAGCGTCGCCAGCGGCAGCAGCAGTGGGTCCGCGTACGCGGCGAACTTGCGTACGACGATGTGGCCGACGCCGGCGAGCAGGCCGAGCCCGATGCCGTAGCCGAGCATGCCGGACGGCAGCTTGCCGTCGAGCGCCAGGCCTACGTTGATGTAGGCGAACAGCGGGATGACGACCGCGAACGCGAGCAGCGCGAGCTCGGTGTTGCGCCTGCTCGGCGCTCCGATCGCGCCGATCGTCGACGTGTGTGTAGTACTGCTCATGGCGTGCAGAGGCCCCCAACGGCTGCTTACTGCTTACCGCACAGCGGGACCAGCTTCTGCTCATCCTCGGAGAGGCTGGGGCCGGGTGTGGGAGTCGGTGCGGTCTTGGACTTGTTCTTGTCGGTGGTGCTGTTCTTGTCGTCCTTGTTCGTGCCGGACGACGGGTCGGTCGGGTTCGGAGTCGGCGCCTTGCGCAGCCCGGTCGTGCCGCCCGCTTCGCCTTCGCCGGTCTTGGCGTTGTTCTCGCGCTCGACCTCGCGGCGCTCGGCGTCCTTCTTGCAGGCGGAGGCCTGCACGCCGAGCTCCTCGATCTTGCTCTTGGCGTCGCCGAGGTTGTCCTCGGGAATCGTCCCCTCGACCTGCTTGCGCTGGTACGGCGGCAGGTACTTGAGTTCGATCTCGGGGTGGTCCTTCTCGACCTTCGACAGGCTGACCCAGGCCAGGTCCTGGTCGATGCCGCGGTACAGGGCGATGTGCTCGTCCTTCGTGCCCACGTAGTACTGCGTCTGCGTCCAGCGATAGCCGCCGTAGAGACCGCCGCCGATGACGGCGAGCGCGAGCACTCCGTAGAGGGATCTCTTGAGCCACTTGCGGCCGCCGCCGGGCTTCACGAAGTCATCGTCGTCGTACGCCCCGAAGCTGCCCTCGGGGACGTACCCCGTGGTGTCGCCGCTGCCGGGCGGGCCGAAGCCGCCACCCTGCCCGTGAGGGGCCTGCGGCGGGACCGGGCGGCCGAGCCCGGAGGCCCGTCCCGCGGGCGTCTGCATGGCGCCGTCGTCCTGCGCCTGGAGCTGGTTCTCGGCGACCGCGCCGACGACCACGGGGGTGTCGGACAGCTGGCCGGCGAGGGTGTCGCCGCTGTCGATGTCCAGGACGTCGGCGATGATCACCGTGATGTTGTCCGGGCCGCCGCCGCGCAGCGCGAGCTGGATGAGCTCCTGCACGGTCTCCTGCGGGCCCTGGTAGGACGCGAGGGTGTCCTCCATGGTCTGGTGCGAGACCACTCCGGAGAGACCGTCCGAGCAGATCAAATACCGGTCACCCGCGCGGACTTCACGGATCGACAGGTCGGGCTCGACGTGGTCGCCGCTGCCCAGGGCGCGCATGAGGAGGGACCGCTGCGGGTGGGTGGTGGCCTCTTCCTCGGTGATGCGGCCCTCGTCGACGAGGCGCTGCACCCAGGTGTGGTCCTGGGTGATCTGCGTGAGGACGCCGTCCCGCAGGAGGTACGCGCGCGAGTCGCCGACGTGCACGAGGCCGAGGCGCTGGCCCGTCCACAGGAGGGCGGTCAGGGTGGTCCCCATGCCTTCGAGCTGGGGGTCTTCCTCGACCATCATGCGCAGCTGGTCGTTGGCCCGCTGCACGGCGGTGCCCAGGGACGTCAGGATGTCCGAGCCCGGCACGTCGTCGTCGAGGGTGACGAGCGTCGAGATGACCTCGGAGCTCGCCACCTCACCCGCGGCCTGGCCCCCCATGCCGTCGGCGATCGCGAGGAGGCGCGGGCCGGCGTAACCGGAGTCCTCGTTCCCCTCCCGGATCATGCCTTTGTGCGATCCGGCGGCGAAGCGCAAAGACAGACTCATGCGCACCTCGCCCGTCGGCTCCGGGTACATCCGCACGGTGCCCACCCTCCGGTCGGGAGCGCGCCGGCGTCCAGTGCCTGGACAGCCGCTTCGGCTCGCTCGCTCCGCTCGCGCTCTTTCATGACGTAGCACTACTTCCGCAGCTCGATGACGGTCTTGCCGATGCGGATCGGCGCGCCCAGCGGAACGGGCGTCGGGGTGGTGAGTCGGGTCCGGTCGAGATACGTGCCGTTGGTGGACCCGAGATCCTCGACGATCCACTGGCCGTCACGGTCCGGGTAGATCCTGGCATGCCTGCTGGAGGCGTAGTCGTCGTCCAGGACGATGGTGGAGTCGTGCGCCCTGCCGAGCGTGATGGTCTGCCCCTGCAGCGCGACCGTCGTTCCGGCGAGGATGCCCTCGGAGACGACGAGCTTGCTGGGGGCGCCGCGCCGCTGGCGGCCTCCACCGCTCTGCTGCTGGCGCTGCTGAGGAGGTGCGGCCTGTTGCTGGCGGGCGGCCTGTTGCGGCCGCTCCCGCCGCGAACCGCGCTGTGTGACGCGCGTTCCGAACAGGTCGCTGCGGATGACCTGGACGGCCACGATCACGAACAGCCACAGAACAGCTAGAAAACCTAGCCGCATGACCGTCAGGGTCAGCTCTGACATTGCCCCCGCTTCACCCTTCGGCTTGCCGGTAAACGATGGTGGTTTGGCCCACGACGATCCGCGAGCCGTCGCGGAGCGTAGCGCGGGTGGTGTGCTGCCCGTCTACCACGATGCCGTTGGTAGACCCGAGATCCTGGATCGTCGAGGGCGTTCCGGTCCGGATCTCACAGTGCCGACGGGATACGCCGGGGTCGTCGATCCGCACATCGGCGTCGGTGCTGCGTCCCAGCACCAGCGTCGGGCGGGAGATCTGATGGCGATTGCCGTTGATCTCGATCCAGCGCCGCACCTGGGCGCCCGGAAGTGGTCCGGCACCGGGACCCTGGGGTCTGCTCGGAGCCGGGGACTGCCCACCGGGACGACCCGCGCCCGGCGGTGGAGCGGCAGGCATGGGAGGTGCGCCGCCGGGGGCTCCGGAGGGGGGCTGCGGGTAGCCGTAACCGCCGGCGCCGCCCGCACCCACACCGCCGCCCGCGCCGCGGCCGGGGCCCGTCGGGCCACCGGGGCCCGCCGAGGCCGGCTCGGGCCCCTGGGAGCTGCTGGAGGCGAGGGTGCGGCTGCGCACGCGGTACAGGCCGGTGTCGAGGTCCTCGGCCTTCTCCAGGTGGACCTTGATGGGGCCCATGAAGCTGTAACGCTGCTGCTTCGCGTAGTCGCGCACCATGGCGGAGAGCTCGTCGCCGAGCTGGCCCGAGTACGGACTCAGGCGCTCGAAGTCGGGGGCGCTGAGCTCCACGATGAAGTCATTGGGGACGACGGTCCGCTCGCGGTTCCAGATCGTCGCGTTGTTGTCGCACTCCCGCTGGAGTGCGCCGGCGATCTCGACAGGCTGGACCTCGGACTTGAACACCTTGGCGAAGGTGCCGTTGACCAGACCTTCAAGTCGCTGCTCGAACTTCTTCAGGACTCCCATGGGGCACCTCCTCCGTCGTAGTCATCCTGGTACTGCTTACTGATCGTATCCACGCGCCGGGAAATCGGCTGGTTCCCCCTGTCCGCCCAGTCGACGAGTGTCGCCTCTCACAAGACATGCCCGCGCCGGCGTCCAAGGATCCTCGCAGGACCCCTGACGGGACCCTGATCTGTGGCCCCGGGAACCCCGTACGGGCAGCTGCTCGGGACCTCTGGTCGAGCCTCCTTTTACAACGGATCGTAGAGGGGGCCCAAAGCCAGTGTCCCGCACCTGGCTGTGGACCTCGGCGAGCGCGGCCGGGGCGGGTGAAGACGTGGCCTGGATGCGGGGGCGCGACTGATTCGGCCCGAGGGGCGGGTGGGGCCCGGCCGGGGCCGGGGCGAAGCTTCTGAGGCCAGGTGCCCGCCCCGAACGGATGTGAATCCACCCGCTGCAGCGTGCTAATCTTCTGGATGTCGGCAGGCGCTCGCACCACACAGTGAGAGACCCAAAGACAACACCCATGCGCGGGTGGCGGAATAGGCAGACGCGCTGGATTCAGGTTCCAGTGCCCGAAAGGGCGTGGGGGTTCAACTCCCCCCTCGCGCACCATGAGGAAGCGGTCCTCCTCCGGACGAAAGTCCGGAAGGGGGCCGCTTCTTTTTTGTGCTTCTGAGGTGTGTGTCGCGGGCGTGGTGCGACGCGGTGATGTATGTCACCGAAGTTATCCACAGGCTCTCACGGCGTTCGGCGAGCGGCGGTACGGTCGAGGCCGGATCTGGGATTGGCCGATGGGGCCGGTAGCCGGCGGGGGCGATGGGCATGGTGGAGCTCGACGGGAAGATTCCCGGGCAGCGGGAGCAGCACGGGTCGGCGGAGCAGCAGGGGCAGGGGCCGTCGGGGAAGCGTGGGCGGTCGGGGCGGCGCGGGGAGCGGCTGCCGCGGGTGGCGGGGTTCGCCGAGTGGCCCGCGCAGGGGTCGCCCAAGAAGGAGGGCAAGGCCCTCCGTCAGCAGGTGCCCCGCTCCGCGCACGCGGAGTTCCCGGTGGACGGCGGGCGGCCGGACCCCGTGACCGCCGTGGAGGAGTCCAGCCGCAGCCGGCTCCCCGAGCTCACGCCGATCCGGGTCGGCAGGATGGCCGCCTCACCCTTCGCGTTCCTGCGCGGCTCCGCGGGACTCATGGCGTACGACCTCGCGCGCACCCCGCTGTCCGGTATCGGCGCGCAGATATGCGGCGACGCGCACGCGGCGAACTTCGGGCTCTACGGGGACGCGCGGGGCGGCCTCGTCATCGACCTGAACGACTTCGACGAGACGGTGCACGGCCCCTGGGAGTGGGACCTCAAGCGGCTGGCCGCTTCCCTGGTGCTCGCGGGGCGCGAAGCCGGCGCGGGCGAGGACGTCTGCGCGGAGGCGGCGCTGGACGCCGTCGGGGCCTACCGCCGCACGATGCGGCTCCTCGCCAAGCTCCCCGTCCTCGACGCGTGGAACGCCATCGCGGACGAGGAACTGGTCTCGCACACGGACGCGCGTGATCTCCTCGGCACCTTGGAGCGGGTCTCCGAGAAGGCCCGGCAGAACACGAGCGCCCGCTTCGCGGCGAAGGCGACGGAGCGCGTCGAGGGCAGTGACGGTTCCGAGGGGCGGCGCTTCGTCGACGCTCCGCCCGTACTGCGGCGCGTGCCGGACGCGGAGGCCGCCTCGGTGGCCGCCTCGCTCGGGGAGTATCTGGGCACGCTGACCGAGGACAGGCTGCCGCTGCTCGCGCGGTACGCGATCCAGGACGTGGCGTTCCGCGTCGTCGGCACGGGCAGCGTCGGGCTCCGCTCGTATGTGGTGCTGCTGCTCGACCACCGGGGCGAGCCGCTGGTGCTGCAGGTCAAGGAGGCGCGGCCCTCCGCGCTGCTGCCGCATCTGCCGGTGGCCGGTTTCAAGGCCCCGGAGACCATGCACGAAGGGCACCGGGTGGTGCTCGGACAGAAGCGGATGCAGGTCGTCAGCGACTTCCTGCTCGGGTGGACGACGATCGAGGGACTGCCTTTCCAGGTACGCCAGTTCAGGAACCGCAAGGGCAGCGTGGACCCGGCCGCGCTGGCCACCGACCAGCTGGACGACTACGGCCGCATGACCGGCGCACTGCTGGCCCGCGCCCACGCGCACAGCGCGGACCCGCGCCTCATAGCGGGGTACTGCGGCAAGAACGACGAGCTGGACGAGGCGATGGCCCGGTTCGCGACGGCGTACGCGGACCGCACGGAGGCGGATCACGCGCTGCTCGTGAGGGCGGTCAAGGAGGGGCGGCTGGCGGCGGAGTCGGGGGTGTGAGGAGCCGGGAGTGTGGGGGCTCGGGCTTGTGGGGGCGGTCAGGGGTGTGAGGCGGGGGCGCACGCGGCGTTGTGGTGCGGGCTTCATGGGCGGGGTGCCCGGTGGCCTACGCTGGGCGAGTGACGATCCCGGAAGCCGAGCCGACGCCGCCCGAGACTCCTGAGACTCCCCGGGAGGGAGTGCAGCGGTCCGGACCCGAGGGGCGGCTCAAGGAGCAGCTGAAGGCGCGGCTCAAGGAGCGGGCCGAGGCGCGCTCCGAGGAGCGTTTCTCCGAGGACGGTTCTTCCTCCGCCGAGCGACCTTCCGACGAGAGTCTTCCGGACGAGCGTCTTTCCGAGGAGAGCCGTTCCGAGGAGAGCCCTTCTGTGGGGCAGCCTTCTGTGGGGCGGCCCGAGGAGCGGCTTGAGAAGGCCGTGCGCGCTGCCGAGCAGGCGTTGATCGAGTACGAGATCGCGCTGGAGACCTTCCGCGTGGAGGTGGAGAACTTCTCCCGCCTGCACCACCAGAAGCTCGGCCCCATGTACGCCCGCCTCGACGAGCTCGACGCGCAGATCGCCGAGGCCACCGCCGCCCGCACCGGCGACCCCGAGGACCGGCGCAAGGCGGACGAGGCGCGGGCGCGGGTGATGCCGATGCCCGGCGTCGAGGAGCTGTTCCACGGTTGGATGGACGGCGAGGGGCTCTACCCCGAGGCCGCCGCGATGCTCACCGATCAGTCGGTGCGGCCGCCGCAGCGGGTGCGCCCCGGCGAGGAGGCCCGCAAGCTCTACCGCGAGCTGGCCCGCAAGGCGCATCCGGACCTGGCGCAGGAGGAGGGCGAGCGGCAGCGGCGCGAGGAGTTCATCACGCGCGTCAACGCCGCCTATGCCCGCGGTGACGAGGCGATGCTGCGCGAGCTGTCCGAGGAGTGGGCCGCGGGGCCGGTGCCCGAGGAGCAGCGGCTCACCCGCAGCGAGGAGCTGTACGCCAGGCTCGAATGGCTGTCCCAGCGCAAGGAGCTCCTCTCGGTCCTCGCCAGGGAGCTGGAGGAGAGCGCGATCGGCGGGATGCTGCGGCTCGCTCCCGACGACCCGGACACGCTGCTCGACGAGATCGCCGAGCAGCTGCTCGCCCAGGTCGCCGAGCGTGAGGCGGAGCTGGAGCGGCTGCGCGGCTGACGGTGCTTTCCGTCGGGTAGCGTCGGGGGCATGGTTTTCGGATCTCAGGTGCCCACGGTCGGCATCGACGACCTCGCGAGCGGTGACTTTCTGCTGGACGTCCGGGAGGACGAGGAATGGCAGGCAGGTCACGCCGCGGGCGCGCTGCACATTCCGATGAGTGAATTCGTGTCCCGGTACGGCGAGTTGGTCGAGGCGGCTCCGCAGGACGGCAAGGTCAACGTCATCTGCCGGTCCGGCGGACGCTCCGCGCAGGTCACCATGTACCTCGGGCAGCAGGGCATCGACGCGGTGAACGTCGCGGGCGGCATGGAGGCGTGGGAGGCCGCCGGGCGGCCCGTCGTCGACGACAAGGGCCAGCCGGGCACCGTGATCTAGCGGACTTCGGCAAGCTGAGCCGAGGGGCAGCTCAACCGCTCAACCGAGGGGCAGCTCAACCGAGGGGCAGCTCAACCGCTCAGCCGAGTGCGTGGGCGGCCAGCAGGTCGCCCAGTGCCTCCTCGTGTGCCGCCGCCGGGCCGAGGGAGAGCTCCAGCTGCTTGGCCCAGGCGTGAAAGCGGTGCAGGGGGTAGTCCGTGTCGGCGCCGAAGCCGCCGTGCAGGTGCTGGGCCGTCTGCACGACCCTTCGTACGCCGTCCGACGCCCAGATCTTGGCGACGGCCACGTCTCCCGCCGCGGGCAGGGCGCCGTCTGCTTCTGTGCTGATGCGCCAGGCGGCCTGCCAGAGGGTGACCTCCATCGCGCGCAGGTCGATGTAGCGGTCGGCGGCCTGCACGGCGACCGCCTGGAACGTGGCCACGGGGTGGCCGAACTGCTCACGCTTGCTGGTGTATTCGCTGGTCATGCGGAGGACGCCCTCGCCGAGGCCCAGGGCGAGCGCGCAGGTCCCGGTAGCGAGCAGGTCACGCAGCCGGTCCCAGGCGCCGTCGGCCTCGATGACGTCGGAGGCGGTGACGCGGACGGCGTCCAGGTGGAGTTCGCCGAGACGCTCGCCGCTGGTGGAGGTCTGCTCCGCGACGGTCAGGCCTTCGTGGCCGCGGGGGACGAGAGCGAGGACGGTGTGGCCTTCGGGTGTGTGGGCAGGGACGACGACGAGATCGGCGTTCTGCACCCAGGGCACGCCTGTCTGGAGACCGTCCAGGACCCAGCTGCCGCCGTCGCGCTGTGCGGTGACGGCCAGCTCGGCCGGGTCGTGCCCCGTGCGGCCGTTGGCGGCGACCGTCAGGACGAGGTCACCACGGGAGGCCGCGGGGAGGACCTTCTGCCTCAACTCGGCGCCGCCATAGGCCTGTACGGCGGATGCGGCGGCGCTGCTCTCCAGGAGCGGGACCCGCGCGAGTACCTTCGCGGACTCGCGCAGGACCAGGCAGAGAGCGATGGGGTCCAGGCCCACGCCGCCGTGCTCGGAGTCGATGAGCACGCCCAAGAGGTCGGCGTCGGCGAGCCGGGACCACAGGGCGCGGTCGAAGTCCTCCGCGACGGCGCCGGGCGTGCGGGCGGGGCTCGGCACTCCGTCCGGCGCGACGTCGGCGAAGAGGGCCTTCGCCGCTTCGACCACGGCCTGCTGTTCCTCGGTGAAGGTGAAGTCCACTGTCCGTCCTCCCGTGCTCCGGCCGACCCTGACCCGCATACCTGACGGGCCGTCAAGATAGAACAGGTTCTATCGGAAGGGAACAGGCGCGGAACGGCATGCCGGGGGAGGCAGGGGGGCGGGGCTGGGTGAAGTCAGCGGTCGAAGTCCAGCTCCACGGTGTCCGTCGCCGGGCGGGACTGGCAGGCCAGCACATATCCGGCCTCCGTCTCTTCCGGCTCCAACGCGAAGTTGCGGTCCATCCGCACCTCGCCGGAGACGCAGAACGCCCGGCACGTGCCGCAGACCCCGCCCTTGCAGGCGTAGGGCGCGTCGGCGCGGTTGCGCAGCACCGTTTCGAGGAGCGTCTCGCCCTCCAGCACCGGCCAGGTGCCCGAACGGCCGTCGAGGGTCGCCGTCACCGTGCTGTGCGCGGGCGCCGGGGCGGGGGGCGTGGCGGGCACACCCGTGTCGTCCAAGCCCGCGTCGTCCACGTGGAAGATCTCTTCGTGTACGCGGCTGCGGGGGACGCCGAGGCCGCGCAGCGTCCGTCCCGCCCCCTGCACCAGGCCGAACGGCCCGCACAGGAACCAGCCCTCGATGTCCGACACCGGCAACAGCGCGGGCAGGAGCGCCGCGAGCCGCTCCTCGTCGAGCCGTCCGGAACCGAGACCCGCCTGCTGCTCCTCCCGGGAGAGCACGGTCACCAGCTGGAACCGGTCGGGCCAGCGGTCCTTCAGGTCGGCGACCTCTTCGAGGAACATCGTCGAGGCGGCGGTGCGGTCGCTGCGTATGAGGCAGAAGTCCGCCTTCGGCTCGCGCTCCAGGAGCGTCGTGACGATCGAGAGCACCGGGGTGATGCCGCTGCCGCCGACGACCGCCGCATAGCGTCCGGGTGCGGGGTCCAGCGTGAAGCGGCCGGCCGGAGTCATGACCTCCAGCTCGTCACCGACGGTGACTTCCTTGAAGGCGTACGTGGAGAAGGCGCCGTCCTCGACGAGGCGCACTCCGACGCGCAGGGCCGCGGGGCCCTCCGGGGACTCGGGGGGCGGGGCCGGGGAGCAGATCGAGTACGTACGCCGGATTTCCGTGCCGTCGACGAAGCGGCGGATGGCGAGGTGCTGGCCTGGGGCGAAGCGGTACTCCTCGCGGAGCGGCGGGGGCACATCGAACGTCAGCGTCACGGAGTCGTCGGTGAGCCGGTCGACCGCCGCAACCCGGAGCGGGTGGAAGCGGGCCATCACAACTCCTTGAAGTGGTCGAAGGGCTCACGGCAGGAGGCGCAGCGGCGCAGTGCCTTGCAGGCCGTGGAGGAGAAGCGGCTGAGCAGTTCGGTGTCGGTCGATCCGCAGTGCGGGCAGCGGATCGACAGGCTCAGGGGGACGGGTCCGTCCGCCGCGTGGGAGCGCGGGGGCGCTATGCCGAACTCGGCGAGCTTGCGGCGGCCTTCGGCGCTGATGTCGTCCGTCGACCAGGCGGGGGAGAGGACCGTCCGCACCGCGACCTCGACCATGCCCCGGTCGCGCAACACCTGCTCGATGTCGGCGGACATGGCCTCTATCGCCGGGCAGCCCGTGTACGTGGGGGTGAGCTCCACGTCGACCTTGCCGGGGGCGAGGATGTGGACGCCGCGCACCACGCCGAGCTCGCCCAGCGTCAGCACGGGCAGCTCGGGGTCGGGCACCGAGCCCGCGAGGGCCAGGAGCTCCGCCTCCAGGGCGGTGGGCGCGGTCGTCACCATGACGCCCCCGGGTGGCTGCGGTGCAGGTGCTGCATCTCGGCGAGCATCCGGCCGAACGGCTCGGTGTGCAGGCCCTGCCGGCCGGCGCCCGCCGTCCACGCGCCGGACTGCGGCCCTTCGGGCACGGTCAGGGTCGCCCGCTCGATGACCGCCGTCACCGAGGTGGTCCAGCTGTCCCGCATCGCCTGCCAGTCGGCGTCCAGGCCCGGGACCGGCTGGAACATCTCGCCGGTGAACCGCCACAGCGCGTCGAGACCACGCTGCATGCGCCGGTGGCTCTCCTCCGTGCCGTCGCCGAGCCGCAGGGTCCACTGCTCGGCGTGGTCCTGGTGGTAGGCCACCTCCTTGACGGCCTTCGCGGCCAAGGGGGCGAACTCGCCGCCTCCGGCCGCCAACCGGCCGTACAGAAGTTTTTGGTAGGTGGAGAAGTAGAGCTGGCGGGCGATGGTGTGCGCGAAGTCGCCGTTCGGCTGCTCGACCAGCTGGAGGTTGCGGAAGGCGCGCTCCTCGCGGAGGTACGCCAGCGCGTCCTCGTCGCCGGCCGTGGAGAGCAGAATGCGTGCCTGGCCGAGCAGGTCCAGGGCGATGTTCGCCAGGGCGACCTCCTCTTCGAGGACCGGTGCGTGTCCTGCCCACTCCCCCAGACGATGGGAGAGCACCAGGGCGTCGTCCCCGAGGGCCAGGGCGGGGAGGGCCGCGGCTTCGGCTGGGGTGAGGGCGGGGGCCACGGGGGCCGGGGTGGTGGTCACAGGTGCTTCACCCCTTCCGGGATCTCGTAGAACGTCGGGTGGCGGTAGGGCTTGTCGCCGGCGGGTTCGAAGAAGGAGTCCTTCTCGTCCGGGGAGGAGGCGGTGATCTCGGTGGACGGCACGACCCAGATGGAGACGCCTTCGCTCCGGCGCGTGTACAGGTCGCGGGCGTTGCGCAGGGCCATCTCGGCGTCCGGCGCGTGCAGGCTGCCCGCGTGGGTGTGGGAGAGACCGCGACGGGAGCGGACGAACACCTCCCACAGCGGCCAGTCGGTCGAGCTGCTCATGCTGTCGCCTCTCCGTGCTGTGCGGGGTCACCGGGTGTGCCGGGGGTGCCCTGGGTGCCCTGGGTGCCTTGCGTGCCCTGTGTGCCTTGTGTGCCGGTCGCGGTGTGCGGGTGGGGCTTGCCGCCTGCCTGCCTGCCACCTACCTGGCTGGCGCCTGCCTGTTTGCCGACCGGTTGCTTGCCGACCGCCTGCTTGCCGGCCGTCTGCTTTTCGGCGTACGCCGCGGCGGCTTCCCTGACCCAGGCGCCTTCTTCGTGCGCGCGCCGGCGCTGGGTGATGCGCTGGTCGTTGCAGGGGCCGTTGCCCTTGAGGACGTCCCAGAACTCGGTCCAGTCGATGGGGCCGAAGTCGTAGTGCCCCCGGGATTCGTTCCACACGAGGTCCGGGTCGGGGAGTGTCAGGCCGAGCGATTCGGCCTGGGGGACGCAGATGTCCACGAAGCGCTGGCGCAGCTCGTCGTTCGAGTGGCGCTTGATCTTCCACGTCATGGACTGCTCGGAGTGCGAGGACTCGTCGTCGGGCGGGCCGAACATCATCAGGGAGGGCCACCACCAGCGGTTCACCGCGTCCTGCGCCATGTCGTGCTGGGCCTGGGTGCCGCGGCTGAGGGCGAGCAACGACTCGTAACCCTGGCGCTGGTGGAAGGACTCCTCCTTGCAGACGCGGACCATCGCGCGTGCGTACGGACCGTACGAACAGCGGCACAGGGGGACCTGGTTGGTGATCGCCGCGCCGTCCACGAGCCAGCCGATCGCGCCGACGTCCGCCCAGGTCAGCGTGGGGTAGTTGAAGATCGACGAGTACTTCTGGCGGCCGGAGTGCAGCTTGTCGAGCAGCTCGTCGCGGCTGGTGCCGAGGGTTTCCGCCGCGCTGTACAGATACAGGCCGTGGCCGGCCTCGTCCTGCACCTTGGCCATGAGGATCGCCTTGCGCCGCAGGGAGGGGGCGCGCGTGATCCAGTTGGCCTCCGGCTGCATGCCGATGATCTCGGAGTGCGCGTGCTGGGCGATCTGGCGCACCAGGGACGCGCGATAGGCGTCAGGCATCCAGTCGCGTGGCTCGATGCGCTCGTCGGCGGCGACCGCCGCGTCGAAGGCGGCCTGGTGCGCTGCCGTGCGCGCGGCGGAGTCCGCGGTGGGCACGGCCTCGTCCGGTCCCGTCCCCGCCGCCTGGTGTGCGGCTGCTGTCGCCATCTCGGCCCCCTCGACCCTGAGCGAACCGCCCGACCGATCGTTCGGTTCGTTGGATTCAATGGTGCGGTCCTCCGCCATAAGGTGTCAACCCTGTGGATAACTTCACGGACGCTGTGCGTGACGGTCGGGCCTGAGTACCGTTCCGGCGGCAGGGTTCGGTGCCGGAACGGGGAACGGGGCGGAATGGACGGGTACGACAAGGGTCCGGGCGGCGGGGCCGCCGGGCCCGGCGAGCCCGCGCCGGAAGCGGCCGAACCCGGCATCGCCGGGCTCAGGCCCGGGTATCAGATCGCCGCCGCGTGCGCCTTGGTGGTCGTCGCGATTGCCGCCTGCGTTCACGTGGGAATGCTCTTCCTTCACGTCGCGCCGTCGAACACGGTGACCAAGCAGCACGGGGACGTGATCGATGAGTGGATCTACCCCGAGTTCGAGCAGAACTGGAAGCTGTTCGCGCCCAACCCGTTGCAGCAGAACGTCGCGGTGCAGGCCCGCGCGGAGCTCCGTACGGCCGAAGGGGGCGTACGGACCACGGACTGGTACGAACTCTCCGCCGAGGACGGCGCAGGCATCGACGGAAGCCTGCTGCCCAGCCACACGCAGCAGAACGAACTCCGCCGCGCCTGGGACTTCTACGTGGGCTCGCACGACTCGCAGAATCGTCCCGTCGGCCTGCGGGGTCAGCTCTCCGAGCGCTACATCCGGCGCATCGCGTACATGCGGCTCGACCGGGAAGAGCCGGGCGGCAGGGGTGACGAAATAGCGCGCGTGCAACTGCGCTCGAAGACCACCAACGTACGGCCGCCGAAGTGGAGCGACGAGAAGGTCTCCCTCAAGCCGGCCTACCGGATGCTTCCGTGGTGGCCGGTGGAGCCCGATGATCTGCCGCTCGCCGACGACCTGCCGCTCGCCGGTGAGCCGGACCGTGCGCGCGCCGAGGGGATGGGCCGGTGATCCGCTTCGAACGCCCGCCGGCGCTGGGCCGCGGCAAGACACAGAACCGCAGTAAGGCACTGGGCCGCGGCAAGATGCCGGGCATCGACAAGGTGACCGGGTTCGCCCTCGGCCCGTACCAGACCGCTGTGATCCGCATCGGGTTCGCCGCCACCTGGCTGTTCTTCCTGCTGCGCGAACTCCCCCACCGCCATGAGCTGTACGGCCCCGACGGTCCCTGGAGCTGGGACATGGCGCAGCAGCTCATCGCGAGCAACGGCGCCTTCACCGCTCTGATGTGGTCGGACGGGCAGGTCTGGTTCGAGATCGTCTACGCGCTGGCGATCGTCAGCAGTGCCCTGCTGCTGCTCGGCTGGCACACGCGCGCGATGTCCGTGCTCTTCATGGTCGGTGTCCTGTCGCTGCAGAACCGCAGCATCTTCATGGGGGACGGCGGCGACAACGTCATCCACCTGATGTCGACCTACCTGGTCTTCACCCGGTGTGGCCAGGTCTGGTCACTGGACGCGCGGCGTGCGGCACGCGTGCGGGCACACGCACGCGCGCGTGTGGAGGGGGCCGCTCTGTGGTGGGTCTTCGGGCTCGGCCTGTCGACCGTGACATTCATGGGGGAGCTCAGCGGCGGGTGGCTGCTGTTCTTCTGGGGGCTGTGGCTGGTGCACGGCCTGTGGTGGGCCGTGGGGCGGCGGGCTCCGCGGAGCGAGCTGCGCAAGCTCCTCGACGTCGTGGCGAATCTGGCCCACAACGCCGGGCTGCTGGTGATCATGGTCGAGGCCTGTCTGATCTACGCGACGGCCGGCTGGTACAAGATCCAGGGCAGCCGCTGGCAGGACGGCACGGCCGTCTACTACCCGCTGAACCTCGACTACTTCTCCCCGTGGCCCGCCCTCTCCGAACTGCTCTCCTCCAGCGGCATCATGGTGCTGCTGGTGACGTACGGGACGGTCGCCGTGCAGGTGGCCTTTCCCTTCACCCTCTTCAACCGCCGGGTCAAGAACGTCCTGCTGGCCGTCATGATCGTCGAACACGCCGTGATCGCGGTCGTCCTGGGGCTGCCGTTCTTCTCGCTCGCGATGATCGCGGCCGACGCGGTGTTCCTGCCGACGTCTTTCCTGCGGCGGCTGGGTGGCTGGGTGGCACGCGCGCGTGGAGGGGTGGTTTCCCGTTTGGGAGCCGTCAGGTATCTCAGGCCAGTCAGGTCTCTCAGGTTCACCAGGTCTGTCAGGTCGGTCAGGTCTTTCAGATCTGACAACGGTGCTGTGCCGGATCCGCGCTCCCGGGGCGGGAAGCGGGGCGAGGAGCCCCCCGAGCACGCGCGCGTAGGCTTCACTCCATGAACAGGACGGACGAGGCGGACCCCGACAGCGCCGTACGCGCCTGGCGCGGGCTCGCCGATACCTCCGTGCTGCTCGACGGCTTCCACGCGATCAAGCATGCGCTGCGCTTCGGCGCGCGGGTACCGGTCGCGCTGACCAGTGACCGGTCCGCTGTCCTGGCGCTCGCGGACGAGCTGGCGCCGGACGTGAGGGGCGCGCTCGACGCGCTGCTGGCGCAGGTCCCGGACGAGCGGCTGCGCGCCCTCGTGCCGCGGCTGCATCCCACGGCGGTGGCCGCCCTGGCGGTGCGTCCCTCCCGGGCGGACCACCTCGAAGCACTGGGGCGTGTGCCCAGGTCGGCGCCGGTCGTCGTGCTCGACGACCCGCGCAATCTGGGCAACGCGGGCGCCGTGATCCGGCTCGCCGCGGGGTTCGGGGCGACCGGTGTCGTCACGACCGGCACGCTCGACCCCTGGCACCCCACGGTCGTGCGGGGCGGTGCGGGTCTGCACTTCGCGACCGCCGTGGAGCGCCTGGACGCGGCCGAGCTGCCGCCGGGCCCGGTGTTCGCGCTCGACGCGGAGGGCGAGGACATCAGGGGGTTGAAGCTTCCGGACGATGCCGTGCTTGCTTTCGGGTCCGAGCGCAGCGGTCTGTCGGCCGCGCTGCGGGAGCGCGCGGATCACCTGGTGTCCCTGCCGATGCGCCCCCAGGTCTCCAGCTACAACCTGGCGACGAGCGTCGGCATGGCGCTCTTCCACTGGTCGGCGGGCAGGCCTCCCGGGCCGGAGGCCTGAACCCGCCGCGCGTCACAGCTCACGCATCACGCGCCGCACATCACGCATCAGGCGTCACGCGTCCTTGCGGATCTCCACCACCCGGAAGCGGTTGGCCACGAACGCGCCGTCGCACAGCGCGGCGTTCGCAGCGGGGTTGCCGCCCGAGCCGTGGAAGTCCGAGAACGCCGCTGTCTGGTTCACATAAACGCCGCCCGTGAGGTTCAGGGACAGCTGGGCGCACTCTTCGAGGCAGGTCTCCTCCACGGTGGCGGAGAACTCCTCCGACGTCGTGTACGCCCCGACGGTCATCGCTCCCTTGTCGCGCACCGTGCGGCGCAGCAGCTCCACCGCGTCCGTCGCGGAGTCGACGGCGACCGCGAAGGAGACCGGTCCGAAGCACTCGCTCAGATAGGCGGCCTCGGCGTCCGGCTTGGCGCCGTCCAGCTTGACGATCACCGGGGTGCGGACCACCGCGTCCGGGAATTCGGGGTTGGCGATCTCCCGGGAAGGAAGGGCGACCTCGCCGAGACCCGCGGCTGCTTCCAGGCGCGCCTTCACATCAGGGTTGACCAGCGCGCCGAGGATGCCGTTCGCCCGGGCGTCGTCGCCGAGGAGGCCGCTCACCGAGGAGGCGAGGTCCGCCACCACGTCGTCGTACGACTTGGGGCCGGCGTCCGTCTCGATGCCGTCGCGCGGGATGAGCAGGTTCTGCGGGGTGGTGCACATCTGGCCGCTGTACAGGGACAGGGAGAAGGCGAGGTTGGCCAGCATTCCCTTGTAGTTGTCCGTCGACTCGACGACGACCGTGTTGACCCCGGCCTTTTCCGTGTAGACCTGCGCCTGGCGGGCGTTGGCCTCCAGCCAGTCGCCGAACGACGTCGATCCCGTGTAGTCGATGATCTTGATTTCGGGGCGTACGGCGAGCGTCTTGGCGATGCCCTCACCGGGCCGCTCGACGGCCAGACAGACGAGGTTCGGGTCGAAGCCCGCCTCGGCGAGGACCTCGCGGGCGATGCGCACGGTGAGAGCCAGGGGCAGCACCGCGCGCGGGTGGGGTTTGACCAGGACGGGGTTGCCGGTGGCGAGCGAGGCGAAGAGGCCCGGATAGCCGTTCCACGTCGGGAAGGTGTTGCAGCCGATCATGAGCGAGATGCCGCGGGCGACGGGCGTGAACCGCTTGTTCAGCGCGATCGGGTCGCGCTTGCCCTGGGGCTTGGTCCACTCGGCGGCGTCGGGGGTGCGGGCCTGCTCCACGTACGCGTAAGCGACTGCTTCCAGGCCGCGGTCCTGGGCGTGCGGGCCGCCCGCCTGGAAGGCCATCATGAAGGCCTGGCCGCTGGTGTGCATGACCGCGTGCGCGAACTCGTGCGTACGGGCGCTGATCCGCGACAGGATCTCCAGGCAGACCATCGCGCGCACTTCCGCGCCCGCGTCGCGCCAGGCGCGCATTCCGGCGCGCATGGCGGGGAGCAGGGTGTCGATGTCCGGGTGGGGATATGTGATCCCCAACTCCGGCCCGTACGGAGATACTTCCCCGCCCACCCAGTCGTCCGTGCCGGGCTGGTCGAGGTCGAAGCGGGTGCCCTGGAGGGCGTCGAAGGCGGCCTTTCCTTCGGGGAGGCTCAGGCTGCCGTCCCCGTACGCCTTCGGGTGCTCGGGGTGGGGGGACCAGTACGCACGCGTGCGGATGGTCTCCAGCGCCTGGTCGAGGGTGGGCCGGTGCTTGGCGATCAGCTGGTGCGCGGTGAGTTCGGCGGCCATGACGGGACCAACTCCTCCTCGGGCAGCTCTTCATCGAGCTGGCGAGCTGGGCAGGGACGGTGGGCAGGAACGCTCTGACAGAGCTAGAGTAACCGAACGATCGGTCGGGACAAGGGGGTCCGCCGAACCTGTGGACAACTTCTTCACGGCCACCCCCGAACCCTGCGGCCGACGGGCCGTGCGGGAGGATCGCGAGCATGACAGCACTCGAGCTCAGCAGCGCCGTTGCCGTGGTCGGTACCGGAACCATGGGGCAGGGCATCGCCCAGGTCGCCCTGGTCGCGGGCCACCCCGTGCGGCTGTACGACGCCGTGCCAGGCCGTGCGCGGGCGGCTGCCGACGCGATCGGGGCCCGTCTGGACCGGCTCGTAGAGAAGGGCCGGCTGAGTGCCGAGGACCGCGCCGCGGCCGGTGCCGGGCTCACTCCCGCCGAGAGCCTCGCGGAGCTCGCCGACTGCGGACTCGTCGTCGAAGCGATCTTGGAGCAACTGGACGTCAAACAGGAGCTGTTCCAAGACCTCGAAGAGGTCGTCGCCGAGGACTGTCTGCTGGCCACCAACACCTCGTCCCTCTCCGTGACCGCCATCGCGGGCGCCCTGCGCGAGCCCGGCCGATTCGTCGGCCTGCACTTCTTCAACCCGGCGCCCCTGCTCCCCCTCGTCGAGGTCGTCAGCGGCTTCGCGACGGACGAGTCGGCGGCCACGCGCGCGTACGGGACCGCAAAGGCCTGGGGCAAGACCCCGGTGCGCTGCGCGGACACCCCCGGCTTCATCGTCAACCGCATCGCGCGGCCCTTCTACGCCGAGGCGCTGCGCCTGTACGAGGAGCGGGTCGCCGACCCGGCCACGATCGACGCCGTGCTGCGCGAGTGCGGCGGCTTCAAGATGGGGCCCTTCGAGCTCACCGACCTCATCGGCCAGGACGTCAACGAAGCCGTCACACGCTCCGTGTGGGAGGCCTTCTACCAGGACCCCAAGTTCACGCCCTCCCTTGCGCAGCGCCGCCTCGTCGAGTCGCGCCGTCTCGGGCGGAAGTCGGGCCAGGGCTGGTACGCGTACGGAGACGACGCCCCGCGCGCGGAACCGCACACCGCGCCGCCCGAGAAGGCCCCGGCGGCCGTCGCCGTGCACGGTGACCTGTTCCCTGCGGACGCGCTGATCGACCTGATGGGGACGGCGGGCGTACGGGTCGACCGCGGCAAGGGAGTGCCGAGCCACCCCGGCTGCATCGAGCTCCCCAGCGGGGCGCGGCTCGCTCTCGCCGACGGCACGGCCGCCGACGCCGCGGCGGAGCCCACGATCCACTTCGACCTCGCACTGGACTACCGCACCGCGACGAGGATCGCCCTAGCCCCTTCGAGCAGGGTGAGCGAGCGGTCCCTCAAGGAAGCGATCGGCCTCTTCCAGGCGCTCGGCAAGAAGGTCAGCGTCATCGGGCACACCCCGGGGATGATCGTGGCCCGCACGGTGTGGATGCTCGTCGACTTCGCCCTGGACGCCGTCGGACGCGAGGTGGCGGACGCCGAGGACATCGACACCGCCATGCGCCTCGGCGTCAACTACCCGCTCGGGCCCATCGAATGGGGCCGCCGCCTCACCACGTACCGCGTGGCCGAGGCGCTCGACGTCCTGCACGACGAGTACCCCACCGGGCGTTACGCGCCCTCCCAGGCACTGCGGCGCCAGGCCGTGCGAGAGGAGTACTCATGACCACCGTCCGACGGGACACGTACACCCCGGAGACACTGCTGAACGTGGCCGTCCGGGTCTTCAACGAACGCGGCTACGACGGCACGTCCATGGAGCACCTCTCCAAGGCGGCCGGCATCTCCAAGTCGTCGATCTACCACCACGTGGCGGGCAAGGAGGAGCTGCTGCGCCGTGCGGTGAGCCGGGCACTCGACGGGCTCTTCGGCATCCTCGCCGAGGAGCGCGCGCGCGTGGGCCGTGCCGTGGAGCGCCTGGAGTACGTCACGCGCCGCACCGTGGAGGTGCTGGTCGCCGAGCTGCCCTACGTGACGCTGCTGCTGCGGGTGCGCGGCAACACGGACACCGAGCGGTGGGCCATGGAACGGCGCAGAGAGTTCGACCAGCAGGTGGCCGAGCTGCTCAAGGAGGCCGCCGCGGACGGTGACCTGCGCTCCGACGGCGACCTGCGGCTGGCCACCCGGCTGCTCTTCGGAATGATCAACTCCATTGTGGAGTGGTACCGCCCGGAGAGCCGGGGCGCCGCCAATGGCGAGCAGATCGCCGACGCGGTGGTGCAGTTGGCGTTCGCGGGACTGCGCACCGACCGGTGAACCCCCACCGCTGAACCCCGGCCGCCGGGGTCAGCTGTCCGGCTCCATGTCGTCCTCCTCGAAGACCAGCAACGTACGGGTGCTGAGCACTTCGGGGATGGACTGCAGCCGGGTGAGCACCAGCTCCCGCAGCGCGCGGTTGTCCGGCGTGTGCACCAGGAGCAGGACGTCGAAGTCGCCGCTGACGAGCGCGATGTGGGAGGCGCCGGGGAGCGCGCGCAGATGTTCGCGCACCGTGCGCCAGGTGTTCTGGACGATCTTGAGCGTGATGTACGCGGACGCGCCCTGCCCGGCACGCTCATGATTGATCCGCGCGCCGAAGCCCCGGATGACGCCGTCGTCGATGAGGCGGTTGATGCGCGCGTACGCGTTGGCACGGGACACATGGACCTGCTCGGCCACGGAACGTATCGACGCGCGTCCGTCCGTGTGCAGGATCTGCAGGATGTCGCGGTCTATGGCGTCCAAGGGGCGGGGGTCCGGTCTCGCGGGTTCGGGGACGCGGGGCTCGGGGGCGCGGGTCCCGGAGGGGCGCTCAGAGGGGCGCGGTTCAGGAATCCGGGGCTCCGGGAGGTCGCCGTCGTGCCCGTCGGCCATTCGTTCAGATGCCATGTCCCCCCGCCTCCCTACCATGGACGTACTGCGTCCATCCCAGGCTGTGGAGAACCGTTTGTCCACAGCCTGGAGGTGCCTGTAGCCAAAATGTGCCGTCGACCGAACAATCGGTAGGTGAGGCGCATCACGTCGGCGCGCCTCGTTTGCCCACTCCCACGAGGAGACCGCTTCCCCAGGAGGTGCCGTCATGACGGTCATGGAGCAGCGGGGTGCCTACCGGCCCGCCCCGCCCCCCGCTTGGCAGCCCAGGACCGACCCCGCGCCGCTGCTGCCGGACGCGGAGCCGTACCGCGTCCTCGGCACCCAGGCCGCCGAGAAGGCCGACCCGGGGCTGCTGCGCCGTCTCTACGCGGAACTGGTGCGCGGTCGCCGCTACAACACCCAGGCGACCGCCCTGACGAAGCAGGGCAGGCTGGCGGTCTACCCCTCCAGCACCGGACAGGAGGCGTGCGAGGTCGCCGCGGCGCTCGCCCTGGACGAGCGGGACTGGCTCTTCCCCAGCTACCGGGACACGCTCGCCGTCGTCGCCCGCGGCCTCGACCCCGTCGCCGCGCTGACGCTGCTGCGCGGCGACTGGCACACTGGTTACGACCCGCGCGAGCACCGGGTAGCGCCCCTGAGCACCCCTCTCGCGACGCAACTCCCGCACGCCGTGGGCCTCGCGCACGCCGCCCGGCTCAAGGGCGACGAAGTGGTCGCGCTCGCCATGGTCGGCGACGGCGGCACCAGCGAGGGCGACTTCCACGAGGCGCTGAACTTCGCGGCGGTGTGGCAGGCCCCCGTGGTCTTCCTCGTGCAGAACAACGGCTTCGCTATCTCCGTGCCGCTCGCCAAGCAGACCGCCGCGCCCTCCCTCGCCCACAAGGCCGTGGGGTACGGCATGCCGGGACGCCTGGTGGACGGCAACGACGCGGCGGCGATGCACGAAGTCCTGAGCGAAGCGGTCGCCCGCGCCCGGCGGGGCGGTGGTCCGACGCTCGTCGAGGCCGTCACGTACCGCATGGAAGCCCATACGAACGCCGACGATGCCACGCGTTACCGCCAGGACACCGACGTCGACGCCTGGCGGGACCACGACCCGATCCTGCTCCTGGAGCGGGAGTTGACGGAGCGCGGACTCCTGGACGACGAGACGAAGCGACGGACGAGCGACGACGCCGAGGCCATGGCGGCCGACCTGCGGGAACGCATGAACCAGGATCCCACGCTCGACCCGATGGACCTTTTCACGCACGTGTACGCCGAGCAGACCACGCAACTGCGGGAGCAGGCGGCACAGTTGCGGGCCGAGCTGGAGGTGGCCTCGGAAGAGGCCGAGGAGGAAGCGCGATGACCACGGTCGCGGCGAAGCCCGCCACCAAACCGGCCACCATGGCGCAGGCGCTCGGGCGCGCGCTGCGGGACTCCATGGCCGAGGACCCGTCCGTGCACGTCCTCGGAGAGGACGTGGGAGCGCTCGGCGGCGTCTTCAGGGTCACCGACGGGCTCGCCAAGGAGTTCGGCGAGGACCGCTGCACGGACACGCCGCTGGCCGAGGCGGGCATTCTCGGCACGGCGGTCGGCATGGCGATGTACGGCCTGCGGCCCGTCGTCGAAATGCAGTTCGACGCATTCGCCTATCCCGCCTTCGAGCAGCTGATCTCGCACGTGGCGCGGATGCGGAACCGCACGCGCGGCGCCATGCCGCTGCCCATCACCGTCCGCGTGCCCTACGGAGGCGGCATCGGCGGAGTCGAGCACCACAGCGATTCCTCCGAGGCGTACTACATCGCGACGCCGGGCCTCCATGTCGTCACGCCGGCCACCGTCTCCGACGCCTACGGCCTGCTGCGCGCCTCCATCGCCTCCGACGACCCGGTCGTCTTCCTGGAGCCGAAGCGCCTGTACTGGTCCAAGGCGGACTGGAACCCGGAGGCACCGCAGAGCGTTGAACCGATAGGCCGCGCGGTCGTGCGGCGCGCCGGGCGCAGCGCCACTCTCATCACGTACGGCCCGTCCGTGCCCGTCTGCCTGGAGGCGGCCGAGGCCGCGCGCGCCGAGGGCTGGGACCTCGAAGTGGTCGACCTCCGCTCCCTGGTGCCGTTCGACGACGAGACGGTCGCCGCGTCCGTGCGGCGTACGGGGCGGGCGGTCGTCGTGCACGAGTCGGGCGGCTTCGGCGGCCCCGGCGGTGAGATCGCCGCGCGGGTCACCGAGCGGTGCTTCCACCACCTGGAGGCGCCGGTGCTGCGGGTCGCGGGCTTCGACATCCCGTATCCGCCGCCCATGCTGGAGAAGCACCACCTGCCGGGTGTCGACCGGATCCTGGACGCGGTCGCGCGGCTCCAGTGGGAGGCGGAGAGCTGATGGCCCCTGCTCTTGATGTGAACAGTATGGAATTCAAACTGCCCGACCTCGGGGAAGGTCTGACGGAGGCGGAGATCGTCCGCTGGCTCGTCGAGGTCGGTGACGTCGTCGCCGTGGACCAGCCGGTCGTCGAGGTCGAGACGGCCAAGGCGATGGTCGAGGTGCCGTGCCCCTACGGAGGCGTGGTCACGGCCCGCTTCGGCGAGGAGGGCGTGGAACTCCCGGTCGGGGCACCGCTGTTGACGGTGGCGGTGGGCGCCCCGGCCGAGGCGGCCGGGTCCCGGGCCCCTGAGGAGCCCGCCGAGCGGGCGCTGCAGACGGCCGCCGAGGAGTCCTCGGGGAACGTGCTGGTCGGGTACGGCACGGGGGCTGCGCCGGCGCGCCGCAAAAGAGTGCGGCCGGTGGAACCAGTGCAACCAGTGCAACCAATGCAATCAGCGCGACCGGTGCAGTCGATGCACGGCGCTTCGCCTGAGCCGCCCCCGGCAGATGTCGCGGACGGCCCCATTCCGGTGATCTCACCTCTCGTACGGAAGCTGGCGCGGGAGAACGGGGTCGAGCTGCGGAGCCTCGTGGGCTCGGGGCCGGACGGGCTGATCACGCGGGCCGATGTCGAGTCGGCCATCTCCGCAGGCAAGACCGCGAGGGTCAAGGCGGCGGTCCGTGAGGACGACGAGCTGATCCGCGCGGGGCGGGCCGAGGCGCGCCGCCAGGTGGAGGCGGGCGAGGAGCCGCGGAGGGGAGGCCTCGAATCGCGGCACCCGCTGACCGGCATCCGAGGCCTGGTCGCGGACAAGATGGCCCGCAGCCGACGGGAGATACCGGAGGCGACCTGCTGGGTCGACGCCGACGCGACGGAGCTGCTTGCGGCCCGCACGGCGATGAACGCGGCGATGACGGAACGCGACGGCAGCCAGAAGGTGTCGCTGCTCGCGCTGCTCGCCCGTATCAGCGTCGCCGCGCTGACCCGGTTCCCCCAGCTCAACTCCTCGGTCGACATGGAGGCGCGGGAGGTGCGGCAGTACGCCGACATCCACCTCGGCTTCGCCGCGCAGACCGAGCGGGGGCTGGTCGTCCCCGTGGTGCGGCATTCCCAGTCGCGGTCGACGGATTCGATCAACGCGGAGCTGATCCGGCTCACGGAGTGCGCGCGGGCGGGCACGCTGACCCCGGGGGAGCTGACCGGAGGGACCTTCACGCTCAACAACTACGGGGTGTTCGGCGTCGACGGTTCGACGCCGATCATCAACCACCCCGAGGCGGCCATGCTCGGAGTGGGCCGGATCGTGCCCAAGCCGTGGGTTCACCAAGGGGAGTTGGCGGTGCGGCACGTGGTGCAGCTGTCGCTCACCTTCGACCACCGGGTGTGCGACGGCGGTACGGCGGGCGGGTTCCTGCGCTATGTGGCGGACTGCGTCGAGCAGCCGGCGGTGTTGCTGCGGTCGGTGTGAGCGGAGATCGCGCCCGCGTGACGCAAGCGCCTTTCCCCTAGGGCATTTTTCAGGGGTGTCAATGATCCTTCCTGCGCCCATACTCGGAGGGTGACCACAAACGAGGGCGGCCCGCACCCCGAGTCCGGGCCGCAGGCCGCCGACTCCGGGCCGTACGACGCCGTCGTACTCGCCGGGGGCGGCGCCGCGCGGCTCGGCGGTGCGGACAAGCCGGGGGTGCGGGTCGGGGGCCGGACGTTGCTCGACCGTGTCCTGGCAGCCTGTTCCGGTGCCGGGACCACTGTCGTCGTGGCCGCGCCGAGGCCGACCGCGCGTCCTGTGGTGTGGGCGCGCGAGGAGCCCGCGGGCGGTGGCCCCCTGGCCGCGCTCGACGCGGGGCTCCGGCACGCCGCGGCGGAGCGGGTCGTGGTGCTCTCCGCCGACCTCCCGTTCCTGGGTGCGGAGACCGTACGAAGCCTCCTCGCCGGCCTCGACGGGAGCGGCGCGGACGGGGCGGTCCTCACCGACCCCGACGGCCGTGACCAGCCGCTCGTCGCGGCCTACCGGCGGGACGCCCTCCGGCGGGAGATCGCGGCGGTCGGCGGTGCGCTCGCCGGGCTGCCGTTGCGGCGGCTCACCGGGCGGCTCGTCCTGACGCGGGTCGCCGACCCCGTCGCCGCTTTCGACTGCGACACCTGGGACGACATCGCCACTGCCCGGGCACGCATCAGGGAGCATGGCAACGTGTTGGATGAATGGATTTCCGCAGTCAAGGACGAGCTGGGCATCGACCTGGACGTCGACACCGGCGCCCTCCTCGACCTCGCTCGCGACGCCGCGCACGGCGTGGCCAGACCCGCGGCACCGCTGACCACGTTCCTCGTCGGGTACGCGGCGGCACAGGCCGCCGCGCGGGCCTCCGCCACGGGGGACGCGGCCGGTGGCGCGGCCGGTGATGCGGCCGCCGGTGCGGAGGCCGTGGCCGAGGCGACGCGCAAGGCCGTGGCGCTCGCGGCCCGCTGGACGGACGAGGACCGGCAGGACGCGCAGCCCGACCCGTCCCGTACGCCTCCGGACGCCGGATGACCGGGCAGCCCGCGCCGGACGCCGAGCTCGAAGAGGCGCTCGCCCTGGTGAACGGGGACCGCGCCGGCCGGGCCGGCGCGGTCTCCCGGCCGGGCCCCGCCTCCCAGTCGGCCCCCGCATCGGCATCAGCCTCGCCCTCGGAGCCGGAGCCGGAGCCGGGGCCGGGGCCGGGGCCGACGCCGCGCCCGACCCCGGAGCCCGCGTCAGGACGACGGCCGGCACCCACCCCCACCCCCACCACCCGGCCCGCCCCCACCCCCGCCACCGCCAACCCCGCCAGCACCACCCCCGGCGACGGCAAGCACCACAACATCACGCCGTGGTCCGACGCACGCGCCCGTGCCGAGCGTGCGGCCGCCCCGCACCCCGGGAGCGAGCCCGTCACGGCCCCCCTGGACCGGGCCCTCGGCCTGGTCCTCGCCGCGCCGCTCACCGCCCTGACGGACCTGCCGTCCTTCGACACCTCCGCCATGGATGGCTGGGTCGTCGCGGGCCCCGGCCCCTGGCACGTGCGGGCCGACGGGCGCGCCGACGGCATCCTCGCCGGAGACGGCCGCTCCGATGCGCTCACCGACGGAGAGGCCGTACGCATCGCCACGGGCGCCCGCATCCCGCAGGACGCCACCGCGGTGCTGCGCAGCGAGCACGGCCGCACCGACGACAAGGGCAGGCTCCACGCCCTGCGCGAGGTCGTCCAGGGCCAGGACATCCGCCCGCGCGGCCAGGAGTGCCGCTCCGGGGAACACCTTCTGCCGGCCGGTTCCCTGGTGACGCCCGCCGTGCTCGGTCTGGCCGCCGCCGCCGGGTACGACACACTGCCGGTGGTCCGCCGACCCCGCGCCGAAGTCCTCGTCCTGGGCGACGAGTTGCTGACGGAGGGCCTCCCCCACGGCGGCCTCATCCGGGACGCGCTCGGCCCCATGCTGCCGCCCTGGCTGCACTCTCTCGGCGCCGAAGTGACCGCTGTCCGGCGCCTCGGGGACGACGCCGAGGCCCTGCACCGGGCGATCACCGAGTCCACCGCCGACCTGATCGTCACGACGGGCGGCACCGCTTCGGGTCCCGTCGACCACGTCCACCCCACCCTGCGCCGGATCGGCGCCGACCTGCTCGTGGACGGGGTCGCGGTGCGGCCCGGGCACCCCATGCTGCTGGCCCGCACCCGGCCGGGACAGCACCTCGTCGGGCTGCCCGGCAACCCGCTCGCCGCCGTGTCCGGGCTGCTGACCCTGGCCGAGCCCCTGCTCCGCACGCTCTCCGGCCGCGCGTCCGGCTGCGGTGGCCCCTCGACGTACACCGCGCCCGTGCGCGACGACGTCCAAGGACACCCGCACGACACCCGCCTCGTTCCTGTCGCCCTGCGCGGCGACCTGGCCGTGCCGCTGCACTTCAACGGCCCGGCGATGCTGCGCGGCATCGCGGCGGCCGACGGGCTCGCGGTCGTGCCGCCCGGCGGGGCGCGCAGGGGACAGGAGTTGGAGGTCCTGGACCTGCCATGGGCAGTGCCGGACGTGGGGACAGGCGTAGGCGCAGGCGTGGGTACGGGCGGGGATACGGGCGTAGGCACAGGCTTGGGTACGGGTTTGTACGGTGGGTCGCTTGAACCGGGCGCGACTGTGTCCAGGGCCGGAGCCGAAGCAGCCGTAGACGACGGCGAGGAGCGTTTCACGTGAAACTTCCCGGGCATGACGCCATCGCGCGTCACCCCGACGAGCACCACGCGACCCACCGGATCAAACTGCCCCAGCGCGCGGTCGTGCGGCCGTTGCGGCAGGTCACCCGGCGGCTCGCGATGGCGCTGCTGGTGCTCGCCCTGACGACGTGCCTCGTCTGGATGGACCGCAGCGGGTACCACGACAACTCGGACCAGCACGTCGACTTCCTCGACGCCGCGTACTACGCGACGGTCACGCTCTCCACCACCGGTTACGGCGACATCGTCCCGTACAGCGACAGCGCCCGGCTCACCAACATCCTCCTGATCACGCCGCTGCGCGTGCTCTTCCTGATCATCCTGGTCGGCACCACCCTCGAAGTGCTCACGGAACGGACGCGCGAGGAATGGCGTCTGTCCCGCTGGAGGTCCAACTTGCGTGAACACACTGTCGTCGTCGGCTTCGGTACGAAGGGTCGATCCGCGATCCAGACCGTCTGCGCCACCGGCCTGAAGCCGGACCAGATCGTGGTCGTCGACCCCAGCGCGAAGGTCGTCGACGCGGCCACGGCGGAGGGGTACGCGGGCGTCATCGGCGACGCGACGCGCAGCGACGTGCTGCTCCGCGCCGAGGTGCAGCGCGCCCGCCAGATCATCATCGCGACACAGCGCGACGACACGGCGGTGCTGGTCGCCCTCACCGCGCGCCAGCTGAACCGCGGGGCGAAGATCGTCGCGGCGGTCCGCGAGGAGGAGAACGCGCCGCTGCTCCGCCAGTCCGGCGCGGACGCCGTGATCACCAGCGCCAGTGCGGCGGGCCGGCTGCTCGGGCTCTCCGTGCTCAGCCCGAGCGCGGGCATGGTCATGGAGGATCTGATCCAGCAGGGCAGCGGGCTCGATCTCGTCGAGCGGCCGGTGATAAAGGCCGAGGTGGGCCGCAGCGTGCGGGAGACGGACGACCTGGTGGTGAGCGTCGTACGAGGGCATCGTGTCCTCGGCTACGACGATCCGGCGGTCGGCAAGCTGCAGTTGACCGACCGCCTGATCACCATCGTCCGCGCCTCCCCCGGCACGACGGTCGCCCCGGACCTGAAGCCGCTGCCCCCAAGCTGACGCAACCTGGCTCGACCCGACCCGACCCGACCCGGCCCGGCTCGACCCGACGCCTGCGGGTGCGTGCCGGATGCGGGTTCGGACGACGCGAGTAGCCTCGGCCGTATGTATGCGATCACGATTCCCGAACCCGGTGGTCCTGAAGCGCTCGTATGGGCCGAGGTGTCCGACCCCGTGCCCGACGAGGGCGAGGTGCTCGTCGACGTGGTGGCGAGCGCCGTGAACCGCGCCGACCTGCTGCAGCGGCAGGGGTTCTACAACCCGCCGCCCGGCGCCTCCCTGTATCCCGGCCTGGAGTGCTCGGGCCGTATCGCCGCGCTCGGCCCCGGCGTCTCCGGCTGGGCGGTCGGCGACGAGGTGTGCGCGCTGCTCTCGGGCGGCGGATACGCGGAGCGGGTCGTCGTGCCGGCCGGACAGCTGATGCCCGTGCCCGAGGGCGTCGACCTCGTCACGGCGGCCGCGCTGCCCGAGGTGACCTCGACGGTCTGGTCCAACGTCTTCATGATCGCCCATCTGCGGCCGGGCGAGACGCTGCTCGCACACGGCGGTTCCAGCGGCATCGGCACCATGGCGATCCAGCTCGCCAAGGCCGTCGGTGCGAAGGTCGCCGTGACGGCGGGCAGCAAGGAGAAGCTCGCGTTCTGCGGTGAGCTCGGGGCGGACGTCCTCATCAACTACCGCGAGCAGGACTTCGTCGAGGAGATCGAGCGGGCCACGGGCGGGGCGGGCGCGGACGTCATCCTCGACAACATGGGCGCGAAGTACCTGGACCGGAACGTCAAGGCCCTCGCCGTCAACGGCAGGCTCGCAATCATCGGCATGCAGGGCGGCGCCAAGGGCGAGCTGAACATCGGCGCGCTCCTCAACAAGAGGGGCGCCGTCACCGCGACCTCCCTGCGCGGTCGTCCGCCCGCCGAGAAGGCATCCATCGTCGCGGCGGTGCGTGAGCACGTGTGGCCGCTGATCGGCGGGGGCCATGTGCGGCCCATCGTCGACCGGACGGTGCCGATGAGCGACGCGGCGGCGGCGCACCGGGTCCTGGAGGAGAGCAGCCACATCGGCAAGGTGCTTCTCACGCGGTAGCTGAGCGACCACCTGGTCGAGATGCCGGATTCATTGCACCATGTGACGCTTGATGCTGGTGCAGTGATCTACTCGATCTCGGCGACCCGGCAGCGGGAGGGGGTCAGCTCGGTGCAGGTTTCCTGGGTGATCCGTCGCCCCGTCCTCCTCCGCCCCGTCCTCCTCGTCGCGGCGCTCTGCGCGGTCCTGGCGGCGGCGTTTCCCGGCCTCGTCTCGTACGCGGCCGACGCCCCGCCCAGGCACCCCGTCACCAGCGTCGACGAGACGTCCCGCGCCGGGAGCCGTCCGGGCGAGGGCCGGGAGCGGCCCGGGCGGGCCCAGCCGCTCCCTCCCGACCTGCCGCCCCGGCCCTACAGCCCGCCCCGGATCCCCCCGCCCCCGCAGCAGCCGATGCCGACTCCGGCGGCGCACCGGAACTCCGCGTGGGAACCCACGGGGCAGCCGCCCGCCGGACCCGTCCTGCCGAACCTCCGTGTCCTGCCCCTCGGCGCCGGCCTCGTCCTCATCGGCCTCGGCCTCGGCTTCCTCGGTCTCCGGTTGCGCCGCGGCTGAGGGTGGATCAGTCCAGTACGGGGGCACCACCGATGTGTGACGTACGCGTGCGAGAGAATGGCGGCATGGAGATGCCGAGGAACGAACGGTCGCCGGAGAGCCCCCAGGTCCTGGTCGTGGGCCAGGACGGAATGGCTCTCGGTGGTGGCGGAGACGACGAATCCCGCGAGGTCCCGGTGACGGAGATGGTCGAACAGCCGGCCAAGGTGATGCGCATCGGCAGCATGATCAAGCAGCTGCTTGAGGAGGTGCGGGCGGCTCCTCTCGACGAGGCGAGCCGGGTCCGCCTCAAGGAGATCCACGCCAGTTCGGTCAAGGAGCTTGAGGACGGCCTCGCCCCCGAGCTGGTCGAGGAACTGGAGCGGCTCTCCCTGCCCTTCACCGAGGAGGCGACGCCGAGCGACGCGGAGCTGCGGATCGCGCAGGCCCAGCTGGTCGGCTGGCTGGAAGGCCTCTTCCACGGGATCCAGACGACGCTGTTCGCGCAGCAGATGGCGGCGCGGGCCCAGCTGGAGTCGATGCGCAGGGCGCTGCCGCCGGGTGTGGGGGGCGGCGACGACGAGGACGAGAGCGGCGGCATCGCGGGCCGCACGGGAGGCCCGTACCTGTAGTCGGCCCAATGTCGGCGCACACCGCCCGCACGTCCGAACAGCTACGCCGAGGGGCTCGGTACGCATCACGCGTACCGAGCCCCTCGGCGTAGCGAAACTCGGCGTGGAGGAAAGAGAAACCGCTAGGCCGGGTTGCCCGTCGAGACGTCGAACTGGATCTCCAGGCCCTTCGGGTCGACCTCCGTGCCTTCCTTCGGGGTCTGCCGCATGACGGTGTCCTCGCCGTAGGCGTTCTCGTCGACCTTGCGCTTGTCGTAGCTCCAGCCGGCCGCCTGGATGCAGGACAGGACGGACTTCCAGTCCTTGAACGTGAAGTCCGGGACCTTGATCTTTTCCTCGTCGTTGTAGCCCACGTCGGGCTCGGTGCACTCGTCGGTCTCCACCGTCATGTTCCGGTTGGGCCCCTTGTGGCCCGCCACCGGCTGCTTCGACTTGTCGCCCGAGCCTTCCTTGCCGCCGTCGTCGCCGCCACTGAGCGACAGCGCGGTGATCAGGCCGCCGATGGCGATGAGCGCGACGACGATCGAGCCGACGATCACCGGCATGTTCTTGCGCTTCCCGCCCGAGCCGCCCGAGCCGCCCGAGCCGCCGGAGGACGCCGTCGTGGCCGGCTGCGGCGAGAGGTTGTACGGCGGCGGGGTGTGCGCCCCCTGCGCACCCTGCTGCGGCGCGTACGCGTGGGCGGGCGGCGGGGTCTGGTAGCCGCCCTGCTGCGGGTAGCCGTAACCGGGCGTCGGGGTCGGCGCGGGCGCCGGGGTCGACGGGCCGTAGGGACCCGGCGCCGGACCCGGCTGGTACGGCGTCTGCACACCGCCGGTCTGCTGCGGCATCGACGCGTCGACCGGCGGGAAGACCGCCGAGCCGACGCCCGCGCCGCTCGCCGTCTGCGCGCCCGGCACGATGCTGGGGGCCGCGGCCTGGAAGGACTGGGCGACGCGCAGGCACTCGTCGCGCATGGCCTCGGCGGTCGGAAAACGCTCGTTCGGGTTCTTCTTCAGCGCGCGGGCGACGATCGCGTCGACCGCGGGCGGCAGGGAACGGTTGATCGAGGAGGGGGCGACCGGCTCCTCCTGGACGTGCGCGTACGCGATGGCGAGCGGTGAGTCCGCCTCGAACGGCAGGCGTCCGGTGGTCAGCTGGAACAGCATGATGCCGACGGAGTACAGGTCGGAGCGCGCGTCGACGCCGCGGCCGAGCGCCTGCTCCGGGGAGAGGTACTGCGGGGTGCCGACGACCATGCCGGTCTGGGTCATGGAGGTGACGCCGGACTGCATGGCGCGGGCGATGCCGAAGTCCATGACCTTCACGACGTTGCGCTTGGTCATCATGACGTTGCCCGGCTTGATGTCGCGGTGGACCAGGCCCATCTCGTGGCTGATCTCCAGCGCGGCCAGCACATCGGCGGTGATCTTCAGCGCCTGGTCGGTGGGCATCGCGCCGAACTGCGCGACGGACGCGTCGAGCACGGAGCCGAGCGGCTGGCCCTCGACGTACTCCATGACGATGTACGGCATGGTCGTGCCGTCCAGATCGTCTTCACCCGTGTCGAAGACCGACACGATGTTCGTGTGAGTGAGCTTCGCCACCGACTGGGCCTCGCGGCGGAAGCGCTCGCGGAAGGACTGTTCGCGACCGAGCTCGGTGTGCAGCGTCTTGATCGCGACCTGGCGGTCGAGCACGGTGTCGTAGGCGAGGTGCACCGACGCCATGCCGCCCTCGCCGAGCAGATCGCGCAGTTGGTAGCGGCCACCGGCCAGCGAACGCCCCGCGTACCGCCCCTGTGCGCCGTCCTGGCTGCTCATCTCGTGCGTCCCCCATTGGCGCGGCCGCCGGACGGCTCCGCGGCTGGTGATCGATAACCGCTATTCCAGGCCAAGTCTGCCCGAGGACGATGACGCGTCAAGCTCGGTGCCCGTTCCGTGACCGTACGCGCAAGAAGCGTCTCGGAAGCGTTACAAGTTTGCGCGCGGGACCCCGGGACGGCTTTGATGTCCGGTCCACCTCGAACCGGCGGGTGGCGCGAAGGCTGTAGCGTGGCCCGTCGGAGTACCCCGTACCGCGACGTACTCAGTACCAAGTACCACGACCAGAAACGACGGCGAGGACTGATGGCACAGACGCAGCGCGCTCAGGGCCCGTCCGACCCCGAGGCGACTGGCGGCGGTATGTCAGACGCGCCTGAATTGTGGGGCAACGGCGGGCTTGTGGGTGATGGCCGGTACCGGCTGACGCACAGACTCGGCCGGGGCGGCATGGCCGAGGTCTTCGCTGCCGAGGACGTACGTCTCGGGCGTACGGTCGCGGTCAAGCTGCTCCGCTCCGACCTCGCCGAGGACCCGGTCTCCAAGGCCCGTTTCACGCGTGAGGCGCAGTCCGTCGCCGGTCTCAACCACCACGCCGTGGTCGCGGTGTACGACTCCGGTGAAGACGTCGTCGGGCCGAGCGTCGTCCCGTACATCGTCATGGAGATCGTCGAGGGCCGGACGATCCGCGATCTGCTGCTCAACGCGGAGGCGCCGGGTCCGGAACAGGCCCTGATCATCGTGTCGGGCGTGCTCGAAGCGCTGGCGTATTCGCACCAGCACGGCATCGTGCACCGCGACATCAAGCCCGCGAACGTGATCATCACCAACACCGGCGCGGTGAAGGTGATGGACTTCGGCATCGCGCGCGCCCTGCACGGCGCGCAGTCGACGATGACGCAGACCGGCATGGTCATGGGCACGCCCCAGTACCTGTCGCCCGAGCAGGCGCTCGGCAAGGCCGTCGACCACCGCTCCGACCTGTACGCGACCGGCTGTCTGCTCTACGAACTGCTCGCGCTGCGGCCCCCGTTCACCGGTGAGACGCCGCTCTCCGTGGTCTACCAGCACGTCCAGGACACGGCCGTGCCGCCGTCCGAGGTCTCGGACGCGGCGCCGCCGGAGCTGGACGGGCTCGTCATGCGCTCCCTCGCGAAGGACCCGGACGACCGGTTCCAGACCGCCGAGGAGATGCGCGGCCTCGTCCAGTACGGGCTGCAGATGCTGCACGAGCAGGGCAGCCACACGGGCACCTGGAACACCGGCCCCGTCGAGACGCACGAGGGCGGCCGCACCGGCGCCATGGGCGTCGCGGGCACCACCGCGATGGCGCACCCGGACTCCGGGACCGCGCAGATCCCGAGCCCGATGCTGCGTCCGCCGGGCGACGACGGCGGCTTCGACGGCGGGCCGCGCGGCGGCAGGGGCAGCCGCGGCAGGATGTGGATCGTCGCCGTGCTGGCGGTCATCGCGATCGCGGTGGGTGTCGCGTTCGCGCTGAACGCGAGCGACGACAAGGGGAAGAAGAACCCGCCGAAGCCTCCCGCGACGAAGCAGTCGCAGTCGAAGGAGCCGAGCAAGAGCGCGGACGAGAAGACGTCGGACGAGACGGCCGACCCGGGTACGGGCACCGGCGGCGAGACGGACTACGACCCGCCGACGAACCAGCCGACCAATCCGACCGGCCCCACGGGCAACCCGTCCCGGCCGACCGACGACCCGACGACGCCCACCCAGGATCCGACGCAGCCCACCGAAGACCCGACGACGCCCACCCAGGACCCGACGCAGCCCACCCAGGACCCGACGCCCCCGGAGGGCGACGACGAGGGCGCCGAGAACGGCGGGGGCGACAACGGGGGCGGCGGGCTCTGACCCGGGCCTACGGCACGTACTGGAGGTGCCGGTCCTCGCCCGCCCGCAGGGTGTGGACCGTGCAGAACTGCGGCTCGATGCGCAGGTAGACCGGGTCGAAGGGTTCGCCGTCCACGAAGCGCGGCCCGCGGCCGAAGAGATCGAGTTCCGCCCGGGCCGGCTCGACCGCCTCGCAGAGGCCGACGAGCTGCACGGTCCAGCGGAGGTCGCGCACGGTCGTCACGTTGAGGTTGTCCGCGCCGTACGCGACGACGCTGCCGACGCAGGCCTGGTGGTAGCCGTATCCCCGGTGCATTCGGAGCAGAACCTTCCGGTCCACCACGATGTGCCGGCACGCCGCGAGGAAGGGGAGCGCGCGCATGCTGGTCGCCACTCGGCCGTAGTCGGTGCGGCCGAGGAGTTCCAGGGCGAGCTGATCGTCGGTGGGCATGCCACCACCATGGTTCATGGACAGGGTGCCGGAGAAGGGGATCCCGCCCTCATGAACCGGGGACGTAAGTCCCTCGACAGCCGCGACCCGATGTGCCGGACGCGCCCTAGTGCTGCTTCTCGGCCTGCATGCGCGCCACATAGGCGGCCGCCTGCGAGCGCCGCTCCATGCCCAGCTTGGACAGCAGGCTGGAGACGTAATTCTTGATCGTCTTCTCGGCCAGGTGCAGCCGCTCGCCGATCACGCGGTTGGTCAGGCCCTCGCCGATCAGGTCGAGGATCTTCCGCTCCTGGTCGGTGAGGTTGGCGAGACGGTCGTCGCCCTTGGCGCTGTTGCCGTCGCGCAGCCGCTCCAGGACCCGGGCCGTGGCGACGGGGTCGAGCAGGGACTTGCCTGCGGCGACGTCCCGCACGGCGGTGAGGAGCTCATTGCCGCGGATGGCCTTGAGGACATATCCGGAGGCACCGGCCATGATCGCGTCGAAGAGGGCCTCGTCGTCGGCGAACGAGGTGAGCATCAGGCACTTGATGTCCTCGTTCTGCGAACGGATCTCGCGGCACACCTCCACACCGCTGCCGTCCGGCAGGCGCACGTCGAGGACGGCCACGTCGGGCCGGGTCGCGGGGATCCTGACCAGGGCGTCTGCCGCGGTGCCCGCCTCGCCGACGACCTCGATGTCGGACTCCACGGAGAGCAGCTCATGGACTCCACGCCGGACCACTTCATGGTCGTCGAGGAGAAAAACCGTAATTTTTCCGTCTTCGCGCACGGAGCCAGTCTCACACACGATCTCTTCGGGTGCCCGGGCGGAACCCTTCCAATGCCCGGGGTGGCCGGGATAACGTGCCGGTGTTCCGGCCCCCTGCCAGGCTGTGATCAGTGCTGTGACCAGTAAGTGTTCCCCCTTTTCTCGGTGTACTCGGAAATCCAAGCATTCAGGTACTTGGATTTCCGAGTAAATTCGCAGGTCAGATGGGGTTTCACAGAAATGGGAGGCACTGGGTAACGTGCTTTGTGCAGGGCGCTCGCCGGGGCACCTGTCACGCCTGTTCCCGGCCGAGCCGCACCCACCCCGTGCGCGGGCACGGACCAGGCGAGCCGTACTGGTTTTCCCGGTAATCCCGGGGGCCGGACCGACGGAGGAGCACACGTGACCGTGGAGAGCACCGCCGCGCGCAAACCGCGCCGCAGCAGTACGAGCGGCGCCAAGCGCGCAAGCGCCAAGAAGCCCGCGCCGCAGAAAAGCATGGAGCCCGAGCTCGTCCAACTGCTGACGCCCGAGGGCAAGCGCGTCAAGAACGCGAAGAACGCGGTGTACGACGCGTACGTCGCGGACATCACCGCCGAGGAGCTGCGCGGGCTCTACCGCGACATGGTCCTCACGCGCCGCTTCGACGCCGAGGCCACGGCCCTGCAGCGCCAGGGCGAGCTGGGCCTGTGGGCCTCGCTGCTCGGTCAGGAGGCCGCCCAGATCGGCTCGGGGCGCGCCACCCGTGACGACGACTACGTGTTCCCCACGTACCGCGAGCACGGTGTCGCCTGGTGCCGCGGCGTCGACCCGACGAACCTGCTCGGCATGTTCCGCGGCGTGAACAACGGCGGCTGGGACCCGAACAGCAACAATTTCCACCTGTACACGATCGTCATCGGCTCGCAGACCCTGCACGCCACCGGTTACGCGATGGGCGTGGCCAAGGACGGCGCGGACTCGGCCGTGATCGCGTACTTCGGAGACGGCGCTTCCAGCCAGGGCGACGTGGCCGAATCGTTCACCTTCTCCGCGGTCTACAACGCCCCGGTCGTGTTCTTCTGCCAGAACAACCAGTGGGCGATCTCCGAGCCCACCGAGAAGCAGACCCGCGTGCCGCTCTACCAGCGCGCGCAGGGCTACGGCTTCCCCGGTGTGCGGGTCGACGGCAACGACGTGCTGGCCTGTCTCGCGGTCACCAAGTGGGCGCTGGAGCGGGCGCGCACGGGCGAGGGCCCGGCGCTGATCGAGGCGTTCACGTACCGCATGGGCGCGCACACCACGTCCGACGACCCGAGCAAGTACCGCAGCGACGACGAGCGGGTGGCCTGGGAGGCCAAGGACCCGATCCTGCGGCTGCGGGCCTACCTGGAGTCCGAAGGTCACGCGGATGAGGGATTTTTCGCGGAACTCGACGACGAGAGCGAAGCGTTGGGCAAGCGAGTGCGAGAGGTGGTGCGGGCGATGCCGGATCCGGATCTGATGGCGATCTTCGAGAATGTCTACGCGGACGGGCACGCGCTCGTCGACGAGGAGCGCGCCCAGTTCGCCGCCTATCAGGCGTCGTTCGCGGACGCCCCCGCGGGCGGGGAGGGCAAGTAACCATGGCTGTCCAGAAGCTTCCCATCGCCAAGGCGATCAACGAATCGCTGCGCACCGCGCTGGAGAACGACCCCAAGGTCCTCATCATGGGTGAGGACGTCGGCAAGCTCGGCGGCGTCTTCCGCGTCACGGACGGGCTGCAGAAGGACTTCGGCGAGGAGCGGGTCATCGACACCCCGCTCGCCGAGTCCGGCATCGTCGGCACCGCCATCGGCCTCGCGCTGCGCGGGTACCGCCCGGTGGTGGAGATCCAGTTCGACGGATTCGTCTTCCCGGCGTACGACCAGATCGTCACGCAGCTCGCGAAGATGCACGCCCGCGCGCTCGGCAAGATCAAGATGCCGGTCGTCATCCGCATTCCGTACGGCGGCGGGATCGGCGCGGTCGAGCACCACAGCGAGTCGCCCGAGGCGCTCTTCGCGCACGTGGCGGGCCTGAAGGTGGTCTCTCCTTCGAACTCTGCGGACGCCTACTGGATGATGCAGCAGGCCATCCAGAGCGACGACCCGGTGATCTTCTTCGAGCCGAAGCGGCGTTACTGGGACAAGAGCGAGGTCGACAAGGAGGCCTTCCCCGGCCCCCTGCACAAGGCCGTCGTCGCCCGCGAGGGCAGCGACCTCACGCTCGCCGCGTACGGCCCGATGGTCAAGGTCTGCCTGGAGGCGGCCGCGGCCGCCGAGGAGGAGGGCAAGTCCCTGGAGGTCCTGGACCTGCGCTCCATGTCGCCGATCGACTTCGACGCCGTGCAGGCCTCGGTCGAGAAGACCCGGCGGCTCGTCGTCGTGCACGAGGCCCCGGTCTTCCTGGGCACGGGCGCGGAGATCGCGGCGCGCATCACCGAGCGGTGCTTCTACCACCTGGAGGCGCCCGTGCTGCGGGTCGGCGGCTATCACGCGCCGTATCCGCCGGCGCGCCTGGAGGAGGAGTACCTGCCGGGTCTCGACCGGGTGCTCGACGCCGTCGACCGCTCGCTGGCGTACTGAGGGGGGGAGAGGGTCGTGACGACGATGACAGACACAGCTCTTGCCGAGTTCAAGATGCCCGACGTGGGCGAGGGACTCACCGAGGCGGAGATCCTCAAGTGGTACGTGGCGGTGGGCGACACCGTCACCGACGGCCAGGTGGTGTGCGAGGTCGAGACGGCCAAGGCCGCGGTCGAGCTCCCCATTCCGTTCAACGGTGTCGTACGCGAACTCCGGTTCCCGGAGGGCACCACGGTCGACGTCGGCCAGGTGATCATCGCGGTGGACGTGTCGGGCGGGACGGGCGCCCCGGCGGCGCCGGTACAGGAGACGACGCCCGAGCCCGCGCCCGAGGCGGAGCCCAAGGCTCCGGAGGGCCGGCAGCCCGTGCTCGTGGGGTACGGCGTCGCGGAGTCCTCCACGAAGCGGCGTGCGCGGAAGGCCGCCCCGGGAGAGACCCCGGTCGCGGCCGCCGAGCCCGAGCCGCAGCCGGAGGCTCAGTACGACCGCCCCCTGAACGGGCACACCGGCACCCGCCCGCTCGCCAAGCCGCCGGTCCGCAAGCTCGCCAAGGACCTCGGCGTGGACCTCGCGACGGTCACGCCGTCCGGGCCCGACGGGATCATCACCCGCGAGGACGTGCACGCGGCGGTGGCCCCGGCCCCGGCCGAGGCGCCCGCCCCGCGGCAGCCCGAGGCACCCGCCCCGCAGGTGACCGAGGCCCCCGCCCCGGCCGCCCCCGCGGCGCGCACGGATGCCCGCGAGACCCGTATCCCCGTCAAGGGCGTCCGCAAGGTCACCGCGCAGGCGATGGTCGGCTCGGCGTTCACGGCGCCGCACGTCACGGAGTTCGTGACGATCGACGTGACGCGGACGATGAAGCTGGTCGAGGAGCTCAAGCAGGACAAGGCGTTCGACGGCCTGCGGGTCAATCCGCTGCTGCTCATCTCCAAGGCCCTGCTGGTAGCGATCAGGCGGAACCCGGACATCAACGCCGCCTGGGACGAGGCCAACCAGGAGATCGTCCAGAAGCACTATGTGAACCTCGGCATCGCCGCGGCCACCCCGCGCGGTCTGATCGTGCCGAACATCAAGGACGCGCACGCGAAGACCCTGCCCGAACTGGCTGAGGCGCTCGGCGAGCTGGTCACCACGGCGCGTACGGGCAAGACCTCGCCCGCGGCCATGCAGGGCGGCACGGTGACGATCACGAACGTCGGCGTCTTCGGCGTCGACACGGGCACGCCGATCCTGAATCCCGGTGAGTCCGCGATCCTCGCGGTCGGCGCGATCAAGCTCCAGCCGTGGGTCCACAAGGGCAAGGTCAAGCCCCGCCAGGTGACGACGCTGGCGCTGTCCTTCGACCACCGTCTGGTGGACGGGGAGCTGGGCTCGAAGGTGCTGGCCGACGTGGCGGCGGTCCTGGAGCAGCCGAAGCGGCTGATGACCTGGGCGTAAGAGCGTAAGGACGAAGCGAGAAGGGCCCTGCCGCGACATCGCGGCAGGGCCCTTCTCGCATCTACGGGGCGTTACGCCACCTTGAAGCCGTAGTCCAGGAGCTTCTTCGCGTCCGCGGTGCGGTTGTTCAGCGAGGAAGAGGTCAGGACCGTGCCGACGACCGTCTTGCCGTTGCGGGTCGCCGCGAAGACGAGGCAGTACTTCGCCTCCGGGCCGGAGCCCGTCTTCACGCCGATGGCGCCGCGGTAGGAGCCGAGGAGGTTGTTCGTGTTCGACCACGACATGTTGCGGTAGCCACCGGACTTCGTGGTGACCTTCTGCGTGGTCGACTTGGTCTTCACGACCGTGCGGAACGTGGAGTACTTCATCGCGTTGCTCGCGAGCTTCGTCAGGTCGCGCGGCGTCGAGTAGTTCGCGCCGTGCCCGATGCCGTCGAACGAGTCGAAGTGCGTGTTGGACAGGCCGAGGGACCTGGCCGTCGAGTTCATCTGGCCGATGAAGTTCTTCACGCGGGCGGCACGGGTGGTGCCCTTGCCGAACTTGTCCGCGAGCGCGTACGCGGCGTCGCAGCCGGACGGCAGCATCAGCCCGTACAGGAGCTGGCGGACGGTGACCTTGTCACCGACGATCAGGCGGGCCGACGAGGCGTAGTTGTTGCGGACGATGTAGTCGCTGTATTCCTTCTGGACCTTGACCTTGGAATCCAGGTTGAGGTTCCGCTGGCCGAGCACCACGCGCGCCGTCATGATCTTCGTCGTGGAGCCGGTGGACCGGCGGGTGTCGGCGGACTTGGTGTAGAGGGTCTTTCCGTTGCCGTTGTTCATCACATAGCCGCCCTTGGCGACGATGGACGGCTTCGGGGGTGCGGCCGCGTGGGCCGGTGTGGTGAGGGCGCCGCCGGCCAGTACCGCGCTCGCGGTGACGAGGACGGCTGATGCGCGACGTACGCCCGTAATGCCGGTATTCAAGTTAAGTACTCCAAATGCCCCTGGGCTGCGGCTGCATGAGGGTGCCGCTCACTCAGTAGACGAGTGAGAGGGCCGGATGGATGTGCCGAAACGCCCGTGAATTCGGGGACGGGCGCACGGCGGCGGGGCGGACGCCCGCCATCGGGACGGGTGCCCGCCATGTGGACGGGGGATTCCGGCGTATACTTGTTGTATCTATGCTGTGCGCATGCCGGCCGCCGCGATCACCCCACTGACCTCCGTCGCTCCCATCAAGCCGCCGCCCGCCGCCGAGCGGGTCTACACGCACGTCAAGCAAGCCGTCCTCGAACGCCGTTACGAGGGCGGCACGCTCCTCACCGAGGGCGAGCTCGCCGAGGCCGTGGGGGTGTCCCGCACCCCGGTGCGCGAGGCGCTCCTGAAGCTGGAGGTGGAGGGGTTGCTGCGGCTCTACCCGAAGAAGGGCGCGCTCGTGCTGCCCGTCTCCGCCCAGGAGATCACGGACGTCGTGGAGACGCGGCTGCTCGTCGAGACGCACTCGGTGCGCAAGGCGGTGCCCGCCCCCGCGGGACTGATCGGCCGGCTTGAGGAACTCCTGGCCCGGCAGCGGACGCAGGCCGCCGCCGGGGAGCTCGCGGAGGCCGCCGTCACCGACCGGTGCTTCCACGCGGAGATCGTCCGCAGCGGCGGCAACGACATCCTGTCCCGCCTCTACGACCAGCTGCGGGACCGGCAGCTGCGGATGGGCGTCGCCGTGATGCACTCGCACCCCGACCGGATCGCGAAGACCCTCGCCGAGCACGAGGAGATCCTCGACGCGCTGCGCCGCGGCGACGCGGAGGCGGCGGTCGCCGTGGTCACCCGGCACGTCGGCTGGTTCCAGAACCTGGCACGGGGCGAGGTCCGATGAGCTCCGCCACCCGCCCCGAGCCCCTTCCCGGCGACCCTTCCCCACGCTCCGAAGGAGCCGGGGGAGACCCCGTTGGCGGCCGGAAAGCCGTCCTCGTCTGGTCCATCGGCGTCGCCGTCTACTTCGTCGCCGTCATCTTCCGCACCTCGCTCGGCGTCGCCGGGCTCGACGCCGCGGACCGCTTTCACGTCAACGCGTCGGCGCTGTCGACCTTCTCCATACTCCAGCTGCTCGTCTACGCGGGCATGCAGATACCCGTCGGCCTGATGGTCGACCGGCTCGGCACCAAGAAGGTGCTGACCATCGGCGTCGTCCTCTTCACGATCGGCCAGCTCGGCTTCGCGTTCTCCCCCTCGTACGCGATGGCGCTCGCGTCCCGCGCCCTGCTCGGCTGCGGTGACGCGCTGACCTTCATCAGCGTCCTGCGGCTCGGCACGCGCTGGTTCCCGGCCCGGCGCGGCCCGATGGTCGCTCAGCTCGCGGGCCTCGTCGGCATGGCGGGCAACCTCGTGTCGACCCTCGTCCTGGCCCGGCTGCTGCACTCCGTCGGCTGGACCGCCGCCTTCGCGGGCAGCGCGCTCTGCGGTGTCGTCGTCCTCGTCCTGATGACACTGTTCCTGAAGGACCACCCCGAGGGGCACGAACCGGAACCGGCGCGGCACAGCGGCGCGGCCTTCGTGCGCAAGCAGATCGCCCTGTCCTGGCGCGAGCCCGGCACCCGGCTCGGCCTGTGGGTGCACTTCACCACGCAGTTCCCCGCGATGGTGTTCCTGCTGCTGTGGGGCCTGCCGTTCCTCGTCGAGGCGCAGGGCCTGTCCCGGGCGACGGCCGGTGAACTGCTCACGCTCGTCGTGCTGTCCAACATGGCCATCGGCCTCGTCTACGGCCAGATCGTGGCCCGGCACCACGCCGCGCGCCTCCCGCTTGCGCTCGGCACCATCGGGACGACGGCCGCGGCCTGGGCGGCCACGCTCGCGTACCCCGGGGACCACGCGCCGATGTGGCTGCTGATCGTGCTCTGCACGGTCCTCGGCGCCTGCGGCCCCGCCTCCATGATCGGCTTCGACTTCGCGCGGCCCGCCAACCCGCCGGAGCGGCAGGGCACGGCGTCCGGCATCACCAACATGGGCGGTTTCGTCGCCTCCATGACGACGCTGCTCGCGATCGGCGTGCTGCTCGACGCGACCGGCGACAACTACCGGGTCGCGTTCTCCGCGGTGTTCGTGCTTGAGGCGGTGGGGCTCTGCCAGATCCTGCGGCTCAAGTCGCGGGCGGTGCGCAGGGAACAGGAACAGCTCGTCGCCAGCCGGGTCGAGGCCGTGCACGTGCCGGTGTGAGCCCTGTGGGGCCTGTGGGGCCTGCGCCCAGGGTGACCTGTGGCGTCAGCGGGGTGTCACGGTGTCACCGCGAAGTTGCGCAGGACCGCCTCCGCCAGTTCGTGGTCGCCCTCGATCTTCACCCGGTCCGCGACCGCCCCGTACGTCACGCGGCCGCACGCCAGCCTGAAGTACGTCTCCCAGTCGAGGGCGAAGGTGGCGAGCGGGCCCAGCGAGGGGGTGCCGTCGACGGTGCCCTTGCCGTCGGCGTCGAGGCGGACCGTGCGCAGGAACTCGACGGGGCCGCTCACGTCGAAGACGACCGCCGAGTTCGCGGGCGCGCCCGCCTTCTCGCCGACGACCTTCGGGAGCCCCTGGAGGAGCAGGTCCCGGGCGACGTACGCCCCCGGGGAGTCGAGGTTGCCGGGCTTGCGCAGCGTCGTACGGAGGTCCTGCTCGTGCACCCACACGTCGAACGCGCGCAGCCGCATAGCCATTTCGAGGGTCTGCTCGGAGCCGAGCGGGCCGCGGATCTTGGTGCTCGGGTCCCGCGACTCGTTCCGCAGCTGCCGCGTACGGCGGATGATCGTGTACTCCAGCTCGGAGGTCATCTCCGGCGCGGTGTGGTGGCGCCGCACGTCGACCTGCATCTCCATGTACCGCTGGCCCTCGGTCTGGACGTGGAACAGGTCCCGGGGCAGGGTGTGGATCGGGCGGGGGTCGCCCAGCATCTCGCAGTCGAGGCCGATGACATGGGAGACGATGTCGCGCACCGACCAGCCGGGGCAGGGGGTGGCCCAGTTCCACTCCCCCTCGGCGAGAGGCGACACCAGCTCGGATATCGCCTCAACGGAATGCGTCCAGGCATCGGCGTAGTTCTGCAGGCTGGGATGGAGACTCACGGGACCCCTTGCGGTCGTACGCGGGCGGTGGGTGTCTGAGACGTTAAGTTACGCTGCCCGCAGGCACCCCGGCAGTGCTTTCGTGTGACGATCGTAGGCCCGTGTTGACGGCTCGAATGCCAGGACGGTGGTAGTGTGCGCGCCTCCCTCATCCAGATCGCCGTAGACGAGGACGAACCGGTCAACTCCCGTCGGTCCCGAGTCGCTTCGCTGGTACGCGAGGTGAGCGCCCGGGACGGCTCGGATCTGGTCGTTCTCCCGGAACTGTGGACCACGGGCGCCTTCGCCTACGACTCCTTCGCGAGCGAGGCGGAGCCGCTGGAGGGCCCGACGTACGAGGCCATGTCCAAGGCCGCGAGCGACGCGGGCGTGTGGCTGCACGCGGGCTCCATCCCGGAACGTGACCCGGAGGGCCCCCTCTACAACACCTCGCTCGTCTTCTCCCCGGCCGGTGAACTCGCCACCGCCTACCGGAAGATCCACCGCTTCGGCTTCGACAAGGGCGAGGCCGTCCTGATGGCGGCAGGCTCCGAGTTGGCGACGGTCCGCACGCCCGATGCCACGCTGGGCCTCGCGACCTGCTACGACCTGCGCTTTCCCGAGCTCTTCCGGGGGCTCGTCGACGCGGGCGCCGAGATGTTCGTGGTGCCGGCGGGGTGGCCGGAGCGGCGGCGGGAGCACTGGCTGCTGTTCGCGCGGGCGCGGGCGGTCGAGGACCAGGTGTACGTGTTGGCTTGCGGGACCGGTGGGGCGCATGCGGGGGTTCCGCAGGCGGGGCACAGTGTTGTCGTCGACCCTTGGGGTGAGGTGCTCGCGGAGGCGGGGAGTGGTGAGGAGGTCCTCACCGTCGATCTTGACCCCGGGAAGGTGGCGAAGGTCCGGGAGCAGTTCCCGGCGCTGAAGGATCGCCTCCTGGGGCAGGCCCCGCCGCCCCGCCCCTGAGTCGCGGCTGCGCCGCGAGTTTGCTGTGGTCTCTAGGGCCGCGGGTGCGTCGTGGCTGGTCGCGCAGTTCCCCGCGCCCCTGGGTCAGTCGTGGTTCTCCCGCTCCTTCTCCGCCAGGCGGATCACGCACACCGCCACTGCGATGAGCAGTGCGGGGTCGGCGTCGTCGCGGGTGATGTGGACGCCGTACGTCTCGCGCACGCTGAACCAGCGGCGCGAGATGTCGGCGAGGAGTTCACCGTCGTACTCGATGGCGAACTCGCGGTCGAGGATCTTGCCGCTGACGTCCAGTTCGGTGCCGTCGACCAGTTCGACGCGGTAGTGGTTGCGCAGCAGTGAGAGACGCTTGCGCTTCACCCTGGCGAGCGGCTCGCCCGCGCGCTCGATGACCATCGTGTCGCGCAGGGCGAGCATCTTGGCGTGGATGTCGATGAGGACTCTGCCCTGCGCGTCCTTCAGCTCGAAGGTGTCACGCAGGCGCATCGCCTTGCCGTCGACGAGGAAGACCTTGCGGCCCCGGTCGTCCTCGATCCAGTAGTCGTCACCGATGCCGAACACGCGGTCGCTCACGAGAAGTCTCATGGCGCCATGACTACCCCGAATCGCCGTACTTCGGACAGGTCAGTAGCCGCGCGGCTGGCCGTCCGGGTCGACGACGGTCGTCTGGGTGGCCGGCGGGACCACTGCCCTCCTGCGTCGGGCGATGCTGGTGAAGACGGCGACACCGATGAGTCCCACGGCCATCATGATGACTCCGGCGACGGTGAGGTTGACCCCCTCCATCTCCCAGTCGGTCGCGAACGTGAGGATGGCACCCGCGGCGATCAGAATGATGCATCCGCCCAGGCCCATGAGGACCGCCTCCCTGCTGTAGTGGCTACGAGGTCACCGGGTACCCGGGACCCTCGCAGCCACACAGGCATTCGGAGTTCAGCCCTCCAGGAACGCCACGAGCGCGTTGGCCAGCATGTGCGGGTCGTCCGCGCCGCACAGCTCGCGCACGCTGTGCATGGACAGGATCGCGACGCCGATGTCGACGGTCTTGATGCCGTGCCGGGCGGCGGTGATCGGGCCGATGGTGGTGCCGCACGGCATCGCGTTGTTGGAGACGAACGACTGGAACGGGACGCCCGCCCGCTCGCAGGCGGCGGCGAACACCGCGCGTCCCGAACCGTCGGTGGCGTAGCGGTTGTTGACGTTCACCTTGAGGATGGGGCCGCCGTTGGCGCGCGGGTGGTGCGTCGGGTCGTGCCGCTCCGCGTAGTTGGGGTGCACGGCGTGGCCGGTGTCGGAGGAGAGGCAGACGGTCCCGGCGAAGGCCCGTGCCCGGTCCTCGTACGAACCGCCGCGCGCGAACACGGACCGCTCAAGGACGCTGCCGAGGAGCGGGCCGTCGGCGCCGGTGTCGGACTGCGAGCCGTTCTCCTCGTGGTCGAAGGCGGCGAGCACGGGGATGTACGGCAGGTCCTCCTGGCCTGCGACGGCCGTGAGGGCGGCCGTCGCGGAGTGCACGGAGAGGAGGTTGTCCATGCGGGGGCCGGCGAGCAGTTCGCGGTCGCGGCCGAGGAAGGCGGGCGCCTCGACGGCGTACGTCATGAGGTCCCAGCCGGTGACGTCGCCCTCGGCGAGCCCGGTCTCGTCCTCCAGGAAGCGGATGAGGTCGCCCTCGTGGACGTCGTCGCCGAGCCCCCAGATGGGCTGCATGTGCTTCTGCTTGTCGAGCTTGAGCCCCTCGGTGTGCACGGACCGGTCCATGTGGATGGCCAGTTGGGGCACGCGAAGGAGCGGCCGGTCGATGTTCACGAGCCGCGTGGTGCCGTCGCGCAGGGAGAGGCGCCCGGCGAGGCCGAGGTCCCGGTCGAGCCAGGAGTTGAGGAGCGGCCCGCCGTAGATCTCCACGGCGACCTGGCGCCAGCCGTGGGCGCCGGCGTCGGGCTGCGGCTTCACGCGCAGGTTCGGGGAGTCGGTGTGGGCGCCGACGATGCGGAAGGGGGTGTGCGCCGCGGCGTTCTCCGGGACGTACCAGGCGATGATGGCGCCGCCCCGCAGCACGTACTTGCCGCCGGTGGTGCCGTCCCAGGGTTCGGTCTCCTCGACCTGCCGGAAACCGGCCTTCTCCAGCCGCTCGGCGGCGCTCGCCACGGCGTGGTACGGCGTGGGGCTCGCCGCGAGGAAGGTCATGAGGTCTTCGGTGTGGCCACGGTCGAAGGGCCCGGAGGGTGTGCGCATGCCAGCCAGCCTAGCTACCGCTTTCAACCGGTGGTGCGGCTCCCGACCCCGGGTGGCCGACGCACGACGGCCCGCCCCGGGGCGGGGCGGGCCGTCGTGGTGCGTCAGGGGCTGTACGGGCGCCTCAGGAGGCGCCGTGCTGCCTGGGGGGCGTCCTTGACTAGAACGCCGCCTCGTCCAGCTCCATCAGGTCCAGCTCCACGCCCTCGGCGAGCTTCCGCTCGGTCGCGACGGCCGGCAGGACGTTCGCGGCGAAGAACTTGGCGGCGGCGATCTTGCCCTCGTAGAAGGCCTTGTCCTTCGCCGAAGCCGTCTCCAGCTTCTCGGCGGCGACCGCGGCACCGCGCAGCAGCAGGTAGCCGACGACGACGTCGCCCGAGACCATCAGGAGGCGGGTCGTGTTGAGGCCCACCTTGTAGATGGACTTGACGTCCTTCTCCGTGGCCGCGAGGTCGGTCAGCATGACGCCGACGATGGCCTCCAGCTCGACGGCGGCCTTGGCCAGCTCCTCGCGCGCGGCGGCAAGGGTCTCGCCGCCCGTGCCGACCGCGAGGAACTTCTTGATCTCCTCGGCGAGGCCGTTCAGCGCGGCGCCCTGGTTGCGGACGATCTTCCGGAAGAAGTAGTCCTGGCCCTGGATCGCCGTCGTGCCCTCGTAGAGGGTGTCGATCTTGGCGTCACGGATGTACTGCTCGATCGGGTACTCCTGGAGGTACCCCGAGCCACCGAACGTCTGGAGCGACTGGGCGAGCAGTTCGTACGACTTCTCCGAGCCGTAGCCCTTGACTATCGGGAGGAGGAGGTCGTTGAGCGCGATCAGCGCCGACGCGTCCTCGCCCGCCGCCTCCTTGACCTGGATCTCGTCCTGGACGGCCGCGGTGTGCAGGACCAGGGCGCGCATGCCCTCCGCGTACGCCTTCTGCGTGATGAGGGAACGGCGCACGTCGGGGTGGTGGGTGATCGTCACCTTGGGCGCCGTCTTGTCCATGAACTGGGCCAGGTCGGGGCCCTGCACGCGCTCCTTGGCGTACTCCAGGGCGTTCAGGTAGCCCGTCGAGAGCGTCGCGATGGCCTTCGTGCCGACCATCATGCGGGCGAACTCGATGATCATGAACATCTGGCGGATGCCGTCGTGCTTGTCGCCGATCAGCCAGCCCTTGGCGGGGTGCTGGTCGCCGAACGTCATCTCGCAGGTGTTCGAGGCCTTGAGGCCCATCTTGTGCTCGACGTTCGTGGCGTAGACGCCGTTGCGCTCGCCCAGCTCGCCGGTCTCCCAGTCGAACTCGTACTTCGGGACGAGGAAGAGGGAGAGGCCCTTGGTGCCGGGTCCTGCGCCCTCGGGGCGGGCGAGGACGTAGTGGAGGATGTTCTCCGACATGTCGTGCTCGCCGGACGTGATGAAGCGCTTCACGCCCTCGATGTGCCAGGAGCCGTCCTCCTGCTGCACGGCCTTCGTGCGGCCCGCGCCCACGTCCGAACCGGCGTCCGGCTCGGTCAGGACCATCGTCGAGCCCCACTGCTTCTCGACGGCGATCTGCGCGATCTTCTTCTGCGCCTCGTTGCCCTCTTCGAAGAGGATGCCCGCGAACGCCGGACCGGACGAGTACATCCAGACGGCCGGGTTCGCGCCGAGCAGCAGCTCCGCGTACGCCCAGATCAGGGAGCGCGGGGAGGTCGTGCCGCCGATCTCCTCGGGCAGGCCGAGGCGCCAGTACTCGGAGTCCATGAAGGCCTGGTAGCTCTTCTTGAACGATGCGGGCACCGGGGCGGTGTTGGTCGCGGGGTCGAAGACCGGCGGGTTGCGGTCGGCGTCCTCGAAGGACTCCGCCAGCTCGTTCTCCGCGAGGCGGCGCAGCTCGTCGAGGATGCTCTTGGCGGTGTCGACGTCCATCTCCGCGAACGGGCCGGTGCCGTACAGCTTGTCGCGGCCGAGCACCTCGAAGAGGTTGAACTCGATGTCGCGGAGATTCGACTTGTAGTGGCCCATGGCGAAGGCTCCGTAAGCAGGAAAGTGGATGAATACCAGCAAGTAGCTACGATGATGCTACCCGTCGGTAATAAGGCGCAACCCCTAACAGCCCATCTGTGACGTCCATGACTCAGTACGCTTACGCGCATGTACGGCTACGACCAGAATCCCGGCGCCCAGCAGCAGTACGCCCCGCCGGGCGCGCAGCCGCCGCCGCAGCAGATGCAGGGCATGCCCGGCGGTGGCTACGGCCAGCAGCCTCCGCTCTACCCCGAGCCCTCGCCGCCGTCCCTCGCGGACGCCGTGCGGGCCTTCACGACGGGGTCGATGTCCGCCGAGGACTTCCAGCAGATCTTCGCCACGTCGAAGGTCTACTGCCCGCGCGGTGACAACCCCGGCTTCCTCGCCCTGCACAACACGCAGCAGCCCGTGATCCCGATGTTCACGTCCCTCAAGGAGCTGCGCAGGTACGCGGGCAAGGACTCCAAGTACTTCGTCATCACCGGTGCGGAGGTCATCGACCTGCTCCCGACCGGGTACGGCTTCGTCCTGGACATGGAGGGCGAGCACCGCATGGTCTTCGACGCGAAGGCCGTGGAGCAGATGGTCGACTTCGCGATGCGCCGTATGTACGGCTAGGTCGGGACCGCGTGTGCGGCCCGGTCGGGACCGCGCCGGCTCACTCGTAGATCGCTTCAAGCCACCCCCGGAGCCCGGAGGGAATTCCCTCCGGGCTTCACTCGTTCCCAGTGGCAGAAAGTTCTACGTTCAACTAAAGTGAGCGAACGAGGAGGTACCGACCATGCCTGCAGTGACTGTCGAGAACCCGCTGATCCTGCCCCGAGTGGTGGCACCGGCCGACGCGACGGCGCGCCCCGTGCTCGCCGTGACCACGGCGCCGAGCGGCTTCGAGGGCGAGGGGTTCCCGGTGCGCCGGGCCTTCGCGGGGATCAACTACAAGTACCTCGACCCGTTCATCATGATGGACCAGATGGGCGAGGTGGAGTACGAGGCGGGCGAGCCGAAGGGCACCCCCTGGCACCCGCACCGCGGCTTCGAGACGGTCACGTACCTGATCGACGGCACCTTCGTGCACCAGGACTCCAACGGCGGCGGCGGCACCATCCGCAACGGCGACACCCAGTGGATGACGGCCGGCAGCGGCCTCCTGCACATCGAGGCGCCGCCCGAGGAGCTCGTCATGTCCGGCGGCCTCTTCCACGGCCTCCAGCTGTGGGTGAACCTGCCCGCCAAGGACAAGATGATGGACCCCCGCTACCAGGACATCCGCGGCGGCCAGGTCCAGCTGCTCTCCACCCCCGACGGCGGCGCGCTGCTCCGCGTCATCGCCGGTGAGCTCGACGGGCACGAGGGCCCCGGCATCACGCACACGCCGATCACGATGATCCACGCGACCGTGCGGCCCGGCGCCGAGGTCACCCTGCCCTGGCGCGAGGGCTTCAACGGACTCGCGTACGTCCTCGCCGGCCGCGGCACCGTCGGCGCCGAGCGGCGCCCCGTCCACATGGGGCAGACCGCCGTCTTCGGCGCCGGGTCCTCGCTGACCGTCCGCGCCGACGAGCGGCAGGACGCGCACGCCCCCGACCTGGAGATCGTGCTGCTCGGCGGGCAGCCGATCCGGGAGCCCATGGCCCACTACGGCCCGTTCGTGATGAACAGTCAGGCCGAGCTGCAGCAGGCCTTCGAGGACTTCCAGAAGGGACGGCTCGGCTCCGTCCCCGCCGTGCACGGCATGTAGTCCCGGTGTAATCCCGTCCCTGGCCGTACATAACGTGCGCGGGGCACGGCCCCGTGTTCGGGTAGGAGGGGTGAGCACCCTCCTGCCCGAGCCCGCGCGCCGCACCGCCGCCTGGTGCGTCGTCGTCCTCCTCGTCACCGGCGTGGCCGCCGTGGGGATCTGGCTCTGCGTCACTTTCAAGACAGCGGTGACCCCGGTCCTGCTCGCGCTCCTCGGCACCGCGCTGCTCGGACCGCTCTACCGGCGGCTGCTCGGAATGAAGGTGCAGCGGTCGCTCGCCGCCGGGCTGACCTGCGCGGCCGTCGTCGCCGTCGTCGGCGGGGCCACCTACATCGTGGTCAAGGCGCTGATCGACAGCGGCGACCAGATCATCGCCTCGCTCAAGCAGGCCGCGACCGACCTGTCGAAGTACTTCGGGGCGGCGGGCACCTCGCTCGACGACATGGCGTCCAACGCCAAGGAACTCTTCGGGAAGTTCGGCGGGACCGCCGCGTCCGGAGTGATCAGCGGCATCAGCACCGTCGGCGAGATGATGGCGATGGCCGTCCTCGCCCTGCTGCTCGTCTTCTTCTTCCTACGGGACTCCGACCGAGCGATGAGCACACTGCGCTCCCTCGCCCCCGGCAACACCGCCGGCATCATCGAGGCCATGGCCCGCCGTGCCTTCGAGGCCATCGAGGGCTTCATGCGCGGGACGACGATCATCGCGTTCATCGACGCCATCTGCATCACCGTCGGCCTGCTGATCCTCGGCGTCCCCGGCGCCTGGGGCCTCGGCGCGCTCGTCTTCGTCGGGGCCTACATCCCCTACCTCGGGGCGTTCCTGTCCGGCGCCGTCGCCATCCTGGTCGCCCTGGCCGACCGCGGCTTCGTGATCGCCCTGTGGGCACTCGGCGTGGTCCTGGCCGTGCAGGTCCTCGAAGGCCACATCCTCCAGCCCATGATCCAGAGCCGCACGGTCCAGATGCACCCGGCAGTGGTCATGCTGGCGATCACCGCAGGCGCCTCGGTGGCCGGCATCCTCGGCATGCTCCTGGCGGTCCCCCTCACGGCGGCGGCCTTCGGAATCGTGTCGGAACTGCGAGGCACCTACACGGGCACGACATAGCGCCCCGTAAGGGGCGCGGGGAACTGCGCGAGCAACCCCCACGGCGCCGCGGCCGACGACGGCTCTGTTCAGGGGCGCGGGGAACTGCGCGAGCAACCACAGCGCTGCCGCAGGTGACGACGGCGCTATTCAGGGGCGCGGGGAACTGCGTGAGCCCCCGTACGACCCGCACATCACCCCTCCAGGGCGCCCTCCCCCACCCCACCGCCGGAGGCCCCCGCATCCTCGTACAGCTCGAACCAAATGCTCTTGCCGTCACCGCGAGGGTCCACCCCCCACGCCCCGGCGAGCAGTTCCATCAGGACGAGCCCGCGCCCCGAAGAGGCGAGCTCACCCGGCTGCCGCTTGTGCGGCAGGTCGTCGCTGCCGTCCGCGACCTCGGCCCGCAGCCTGCGCGCGCCCGGCGCACCGGTGACCTCGGCGACCATCAGGGCGTCGCCGTCCGTGTGCACGAGGACGTTGGTGAGCATCTCCGAGACCATCAGGACCGCCGAGTCGACCTGGTCGTCGTCCGCCCAGTCGTGCAGCAGGTCCCGCAGGTGCCTGCGGGCCCCGGCGATGCGCTCCGGTTCGGCCTGGGCGATGGTGAGGACCGTGCGGCGGGCGTCCGTGCGCTGCTCGGGCCGGCTCGTGCGGCTCAGCAGCAGTATCGCTATGTCGTCCTCGCGGCGGTCGGCGAGCGGTCCCGTCGTGTGGTGCGAGGACGGCCCGTGCACGGCCTGCACGAGCGAGTCGGCGAGCTGTTCGAGGCCCTCGGAGTCACCGTCGCCCTCGTACTCCTCCAGGGTCGTCCTGATCCGTGACCAGCCGCTGTCCAGGTCGTGGCCGCCGGTCTCGATGAGGCCGTCGGTGCAGATCAGCATGGTCTCGCCGGGTTCCAGGACGAGCCGCGTCGTCGGATAGTCGGCGTCCGGGTCGATGCCGAGCGGCAGGCCGCCCGCGGTGGGCCGCAGCAGAACCGTTCCGTCGCTCATGCGTATCGCGGGTTCGGGGTGCCCGGCGCGGGCCATCTCCAGGACGCCGGTCGCCGGGTCGGCCTCCACGTACAGGCAGGTCGCGAAGCGCGGGTCGTACTCCGTGGCCTCGTCGGCGCCCGTGCCGCTCGACCCGAAGGTGATGGACTCGGTGATCCCCGACAGGAAGCGCGTCGCGCGGGAGAGGACGGCGTCCGGGCGGTGCCCCTCCGAGGCGTACGCGCGCAGGGCGATCCGCAGCTGTCCCATCAGGCCCGCCGCGCGCACGTCGTGCCCCTGCACGTCCCCGATGACGAAGGCGATACGGCCGCTGGGCAGCGGAATCATGTCGTACCAGTCGCCGCCCACCTGAAGCCCGCCGCCGGTCGGCACATAGCGGGCTGCCACGCTCATCCCCGGGATCTGCGGCCCGAGCATCGGCAGCATCGACCGCTGCAGCCCCTCCGTCAGCTCCCGCTCCGACTCTGCGACACCGGCCCGCGACAGCGCCTGCGCCAGCATGCGCGCCACCGTCGTCAGGACGGAACGCTCGTCGGGCGTGAACGACACCGGATACGTGAACGCCGCCATCCACGCGCCCATCGTGCGGCCCGCGACGGTCAGCGGCAGGAACGCCCACGACTGCCGCTCGAAGCGGCTGGCCAGCGGCCAGGAGGCGGGATAGCGCCTGCGGTAGTCCTCCGGGGTGGAGAGGTAGACGGCACGTCCGGTGCGTACCACCTCGGCGGCCGGGTAGTCGGTGTCCAGCGGCATCGCCGAGAAGGGCCCGTCGTCGCCGGGCTGGTGCCCGTGGTGCCCGATGATCGTCAGCCGCTCGCCCTCCACTCCGAAGACCGCGAGCCCGTCCGGCGAGAACCCCGGCATGGAGAGCCCGCCGGCCACCCGCAGCACCTCCTCCGTGGAGCGTGCCTCGGCGAGCGCCCGCCCCGCGTCCAGCAGGAACGCCTCGCGGGAGCGGCGCCAGTCGCCGGTGACGGGGGTGCGGGCGGCGGTGCCGGGCGCGGGCTCCGTGACTTCCTGCAAGGTGCCGACCAGTTCGTACGCCTCGGTCGCCCCGTGCATGACGGGCTTGGAGCGGCTGCGCACGGTGCGCAAAACCCGGCGCCCCGTCTCGTCCATGATCCGCAGCCGGGCCTCGGCGAGGGTGCCCTCGGCGACGGCGAGCTGGACGGTTCCGTAGATCTCGTTCCAGTCGACGGGGTGGAAGCGGGAGCGTACGCCCGCCTCGGACACGGTCTGGGCGCGGGCGGGCAGGCCGAGGAGCCGGGCCGCCTCGGCGTCGAGCGTGACGGTCCCGGATGCGTTGTCCCAGCGCCACAGCCCGGTCGCGACGGCGGCCAGGACGTCCCGTACGGGTGGCAGGGAGTCATCCCCCACCTGCAGAAGGGGATCGTCGGTGCGCATTGACCCACTTTAGGAAGATGTACACGTGAGGCGCCACCGAACCTGATGGCATCCGGTCCCGGGCGGGTGGCCCCGGCCCCTTCGGCGGGCGGCCCCGGCCCTCCCTGCGGGTGGCCCCCGGTGATATCCGGAAACCGATCCTCGGCCGGACGGTAGCCTTGGGAGCGTCTGCTCTCTCCCCTATTCGCGAAGACTGGATGAACGACGATGCATCGGTACAGGTCCCACACCTGCGGCGAGCTCCGCGCCTCTGACGTCGGCACCGACGTCCGGCTGAGCGGCTGGCTGCACAATCGCCGAGACCTGGGCGGCATTCTCTTCATCGATCTCCGCGATCACTACGGCATCACGCAGCTGGTGGCCCGCCCGGGCACGCCCGCCGCCGAGACGCTCGACAAGCTCTCCAAGGAGACGGTCGTCCGCGTCGACGGCAAGGTCGTCTCGCGCGGCGCCGACAACGTGAACCCGGAGCTGCCCACCGGCGAGATCGAGATCGAGGCCGCCGAGGTCGAGGTGCTCGGCGCCGCGGGCCCGCTGCCCTTCACGATCAACGCCGAGGACGGCGTGAACGAGGAGCGGCGCCTGGAGTACCGCTTCCTGGACCTGCGCCGCGAGCGCATGCACCGCAACATCATGCTGCGCAGCGCCGTGATCGCCTCGATCCGCTCCAAGATGGTGGCCCTCGGCTTCAACGAGATGGCGACACCGATCCTCACCGCGACCTCCCCCGAGGGCGCGCGCGACTTCGTCGTCCCGTCCCGCCTGAACCCCGGCAAGTTCTACGCGCTGCCCCAGGCCCCCCAGCAGTTCAAGCAGCTGCTGATGATCTCGGGCTTCGACCGCTACTTCCAGATCGCGCCCTGCTTCCGCGACGAGGACGCGCGCGCGGACCGCTCGCCGGGCGAGTTCTACCAGCTCGACGTCGAGATGAGCTTCGTGGAGCAGGAAGACGTCTTCCAGCCCATCGAGAAGCTGATGACGGAGCTGTTCACGGAGTTCGGCGGCGGCCGCGAGGTCACGTCTCCCTTCCCGCGCATCCCGTTCCGCGAGTCGATGCTGAAGTACGGCAACGACAAGCCGGACCTGCGCGCGAAGCTCGAACTGGTCGACATCACCGACATCTTCGAGGGCTCGGAGTTCAAGGCGTTCGCGGGCAAGCACGTGCGCGCGCTTCCGGTCCCGGACACGGCGTCGCAGTCCCGCAAGTTCTTCGACGGCCTCGGTGACTACGCCGTGGAGCAGGGTGCCAAGGGCCTGGCCTGGGTGCGCGTCGCCGAGGACGGCTCGCTGACGGGCCCGATCGCCAAGTTCCTCACCGAGGAGAACGTGGCGGAGCTGACGAAGCGCCTCGGCCTGGAGGCCGGTCACGCCGTCTTCTTCGGCGCGGGCGAGTTCGACGAGGTCTCGAAGATCATGAGCGCGGTCCGCGTCGAGGCGGCCAAGCGCGCGGGCCACTTCGAGGAGGGCGTCTTCCGCTTCTGCTGGATCGTCGACTTCCCGATGTACGAGAAGGACGAGGAGACCGGCAAGATCGACTTCTCCCACAACCCCTTCTCGATGCCGCAGGGCGGCATGAAGGACCTGGAGGAAAAGGACCCGCTCGACATTCTCGCCTGGCAGTACGACATCGTCTGCAACGGCATCGAGCTGTCCTCCGGCGCCATCCGGAACCACGAGCCCGAGGTCATGCTGAAGGCCTTCGAGATCGCGGGTTACGACGCGGAGACCGTCGAGCACGAGTTCGCGGGCATGCTGCGTGCCTTCCGCCTCGGCGCGCCGCCGCACGGTGGCATCGCCCCCGGCGTCGACCGCATCGTGATGCTCCTCGCCGACGAGCCGAACATCCGCGAGACGATCGCGTTCCCGCTGAACGGCAACGCGCAGGATCTGATGATGGGGGCGCCGACGGAGCTGGATGAGTCCCGGCTGCGGGAGCTCAACATTTCTCTGCGGAAGCCTGTTGCGCCGAAGTCGGCGGCGCAGTAGCGGTTACGTAATTGGCCCCGGAACCGTTGGTTCCGGGGCCTTTTGCTGTTCGCTGTCGCGTGCGGGTGCTTTGTGGCTGGGCGCGCCCACGCGGCGGAGCCGCATATGTCACAGCCCCGCGCCCCTGAGGCTGCGCCCCTACGGGGCGCGCCCTAGCGGGCTCGGCTCAAGCTGCGTGGGTCGGGGAGGAGTTGGCCTCTGCTTCGGCCCACTCCGTCACGAGCTGTTCGTACAGCGCGCGTTCGTCGGGGCGGAGGCGTCCTCCCGCGCGCAGCCACAGCGCACGGATGTCCTCATTGACCTCGTCGGCGGTGCGCCGGCGGTCGGGGGAGGGAGTCGTGGCCATGTCGTGAAGCTTACGTAGGCGGGTGTGAAGGCGGCGTCAATTTAAGCCTCCTCTCCGCATGACTTAGCTCACCGTGAGACATACCCCTCGTTTGAGTGGGCAGTCGAACCGGGCCGGAACTGCGGTTTGTTGTTCTACTTCTCCTCCTTCTTCGCCATCAGCTCCACGGCCCGCGAGAAGCTGTCCGCCCCGTGCCCCGCCTCCACGACCCGGCGGAAGACGTCGAGCACGGCGTCCGGGAACGCGGTGTCCACGCCCGCGTCGGCGGCCGTGTGGACGACGTGTTCCATGCTGGCCAGGCCCATCGAGACGCGGTCCACGTCACCGGCGTGGTTGCCCGCGTCGATGCGGGGTGCGTAGAAGTCGATGAAGTGCCCCATGCCGGCGAAGTTCTCGGTGGCGTAGGGGGCGATTTCGGCGGCGGTGATGCCGTGCGCGGCGGCCATGGCGACGGCCTGCCAGTAGGCGATCATTGATGGCCAGAAAATGACCATGTTCAGCTGGTACATGAGCGCGGCGAGCCCCTGATCCTCGCCCCGGTAGTCGGACTTGCCGGTGATGACTTCGAGGGCGGGGCGGTGCTTGTCGTACGCCTCGCGGGGACCGCTGTAGAACGTCGACGCGTCGGCGGTGCCGATGAGGGGCGGCGGGACCAGGACGCCGCCGGTCAGGTGCGTGCCGCCGAGTTCGGTCACCCAGCGGGCGCCCGCGCGGGCCTTCTCCGGGGTGTCCGAGCTGAGGTTCACGACGGTGCGGCCGGCGAGGGCCGCCTTGGCGGGCTCCAGGATCGCGTACATCGCGTCGAAGTCGGTGAGGCTGAGGACCACCAACTCGTTGGCGAGCAGGGCTTTCTCGGCACTTTCGGCGAAGGTCGCGCCGCGCTCCACGAGGGCGTCGGCGCGGGACCGGGTGCGGTTCCAGAGGGTGACGTCGTAGCCGCGGTCGAGGTAGGCGGCGGCCATGGCCTGACCCATGGGGCCGAGGCCGATGACGGTGACGGACGGGGTGGGCTGGGGTGCGGAAGGCATACGTGTCTCCTGGGTAGTTGTTCGGCTGCGCTGGAGTGACTAAAACGATCGCTCTATCTAGCGGCGTGGGGAGAACGTAGCACAGCTCTAGAACGAACGCTCTACTTAGTGGGTGGGTAGAGTGGGGGCATGGCCCAGAAGAGCTCAGCCCCAGCCCCAGACCCGGCCTCCGGCGAAGCGTCCGGTGCGTCCCTCGGCACGCGCGACCGGATCGTCGTCGTCGCCGCTCGCCTCATTCAGCGGCAGGGCTATGTGGGCACGGGCATCAAGCAGATCGCCAAGGAGGCGGAGGCGACGCTCGGCTCCGTCTACCACTTCTTCCCCGGCGGGAAGGAGGCCGTCGCGGTGGCCGCGATCACCTACAGCGCCGAGGAGTTCGCGGAGGTGCTGCGGGAGGGGCTGGCGGGTGGTGACGCCGACCCGGGCGCCGCGATCGAGCGCTGCGCGGTCGAACTGGCGGTGGGCCTGAGGGAGTCGGGCTGGGTCGACGGCTGCCCGGTCACGGCGGCGGCCCTGGAGACGCTCGGCTCCGACTCGGAGATCCAGCGGGTCTGCGCGGAGGCGCTGCGCGGCTGGGAGCTGATCGTCGAGGAGCGGCTGCTCGGGGCGGGTTTCTCGGCGCAGGACGCGCGCGAGGTGGCGACGACCGTGATCGGCGCGCTGGAGGGCGCCGAGGTGACGGCGCAGGTCGCACGCAGCGAGGAGCCGTTGCGGGCGGTGGGGCGGCAGTTGGCGCGGTTGGTGGGTACGTACGGGGCGTGAGGCCCCGGCCCGGCCCCGTACGCGATCGTCCGTCCGGGCTTACTCGCCCTGCTCCTGAGGGTGCTCCGTGTCGCTGAACAGGTCGTCTGCGTCGGTTGCTGTGACGGCGCGGGTGAGCCAGCGGTCGAGGGTGGGGAAGTCGGTACAGCTCTTGACTCGTTCGCGGGCGGTGTCGGAGATGGGGACGTCGCGCAGCTCCAGGACGCGGAGGATCGCTTTGACCTCACCCTTGGCTTCGCCTTCGAGGAACAATTCCTCGGCGAGGGTGCCCTGTCCGGGGAAGTAGATATCCGCAGCCATCTTCACCAAGTCCTTCCAGGCGGCTCGGGCAGGAGTGTCGCCCAGGCCGGCGTCCAGCATTTGCCAGTAGTAATCGAACGTCTTGCCGTCGCCGGTTGATCCCAGGGCGGTGACCAGTGCCTCCAGTATGGCCTTGTGCTCCGGGCCACGCGCATGCGTAAACGCGGACAAAGCAGCGAAGGGCAGGTTCTGGGCGGCTTCTTCGGAGTCGACGATCATCGGTACGTTGTCGGGGCCGAGGACCAGTGGGTGCACGCTCAGGGCGGTCCATCCCTCCACCCCGATCCGGAAGGGGCCGAGCGCCCAGGTCGAGGTGGCTTTGTCCTGGCAGACGACCAGGAGCAGGGCGGGGATGTGGTACTTCGAGTAGAGGTACGTCAGGTAGTACCCCCAGCTCACCGCCTTCTCCCGGTCCTGGCGCCGCTGAGCCTCTACGACCAGCAGGAATGCGCGGCCGTTCGGGGCACTGACCCGGAGCAGGGTGTCGACGCGGCGCTCGATGGGCCGGGTCTCGGTGACGTCCGGCGTGATCACCTCGACGGTCGGATTCTCGGGGAGCGCCACGCCCAGGAGCCGGAAGACCGGAGCCAGGAGCTCGGGGCGCTCCTGGAAGATCCTGTGCGAGGCCTCGTGTTGCGATGTGACCATGTGAGGAAGCTAGGCGGATCAAGGGCCGAGTTTCCCCACTCGGGGAGGGTGATCACTCTTTCGAGTGCGGAGGGAACGTTCCCCTCGCTACGGCTAGGGCCGTGGGCTGAGAGGGCCCCCGGCCCGGAGGGCACGCAGGAGTCCCGCGAGGGCTTCCGGGGCGGTGCTCAGTTCCGTGGTGGGGTCTTCGCTTTCGCGGAGATGGACAGTTCCACTGACGGTGGCCAGTTCCAGGCAGTTGTTGCCGTCTCCGCTGCCGGAGAGTGACGACTTCTGCCAGGCGGTGGTGTTCGTCCTTGGCCCTCCTTGATGGCATGCAGGAGCTGGGCCAAGGCTGCGGGACGAGTTGCCAGTTCGACGATGGGACAGTCGCTTTCGCGGAGGCGGATGTGGGCATCGGCGCTTGCCAGCTCTATGCATGTATCCCCGTCGCCGCCGCCGGAGAAAGACGACTTCTGCCAAGCGGTGGCGTTCATCGTTGGCTTGCCTTGATGGTCCGCAGTAGCTGGTTCAGGGTGGCTGGGGCAGTCGTCAGTTCGACGCCGGGCTCATCGCTTTCGCGGAGGCGGATGTGGTTGTCGGTGCTCGCCACTTCGACGCAGGCGTTGCCATCGCCGCTGCCGGAGAAGGACGACTTCTGCCAGGTGTCGGGCGTGGTCATGGGCGTCTCACAGCTCCTTCGCCACTCTGTTGATGAAGTCCCGGGACCGTCCAGGTTCGAGCGATGCGGCCACCATTCTACGGAAGAGCGTTCGAAAGCGGCCGAGTTGGGCTTCGGAGTCGATAAATGCTGTGCCACTCGGCGCATCGCGCACGACGGTGTCCAGCTTGGGTACTGCTCCTCCCGCGTACACCATGGTGCTGTCGGCGCCGGCAAAACCGTCCAGGTCGAAGGGGATCACCCGGACAGTGACGTGGTCTGCTTCGGAGGCTTCCAGCACCTGCGCAAGCTGCAGTCGGGCGGCGGGGCGGTCGCCTACCCGGATGCGGAGTGCAGCCTCATGGATCACGGTCTCGTATGGCGTGGGATGGGGACCCTGGATGATGACCTTTCGGTCCATCCGATGCTGCACGCGCAGTTCCAGTTCCGAATCGGGGAGCTCGGGGACTCGGTGGCCCAGGATTCGGCGAGCGTAGTCCTCCGTCTGCAGGAGGCCGGGGATGTGCAGGAAGTTCACGTCCCAGTAGTAGGTGGCGTGGTGCTCCAGTTCCGACAGGTCAAGAAATGGTGTGGGCAGCAGCCCTCGATACCCTTCCCACCACCCATGCGTCCTGTCGGCGGCCATCGCGACAAGTGATTCGATGAGCTCGGGGTCCGAGCAGGCGTAATGGGCGGCGAGCCGCCGCACGCGCTCTTCGCTGACGCCCGCCGTACCGAACTCGATCTGACTCATCTGGGCCGAGTCCGTTCCGAGCAGCGCGGCGGCTTCACGCCCTTTGAGGCCTGCAGCCTCGCGCAGTTTTCGCAGTTCAGCACCCAGGCGTTCCTGGCGTGCGGTGGGCTGCTTCCTACGTGCCATGGCTTTCCCCTTGAGCCCAACTGCTGTGGAGCGGTGACCCGTTAGAGGGAGAGATTACGGCAACGGGTTGCATGGTCCCAAATTGTGGCCCTACCGTCAGTGACGCGTCGCACACGCTGCGAGAACCGGGACCCCGGAAGCGCACCGCCCCGTCATGCCATGACGGAGTGACACTGCCACCGCCCGCACACCGCCGCGTCCGGTAACTCCCCCACCCCCAACAGGAGTTCTCGCATGCCTGGAAGCGAACCCTGGGAGTACACCCTGTACATCCCCCACGACCTCCGCGCCGTCACGATCTGTCGCCGTGCCCTCCGCCTCATCCTCACGATGCACTGCCTGCCCCAACTCACCGACATGGCGGAGCTGTTGGCCACAGAGCTCGTGTCCAATGCCGTGCGGCACACCAAGGGCCCCGCCGCCCTCCGCGTCCGCTACTCCGACGGAGTCCTCCGCGTGGGGGCCTGGGACGCCGACCCCACGCCGCCCGCCCCGCCTCCGCGCACCGCCGACGCGGGTGACGAGCAAGGGCGCGGCCTCGACCTGGTGCGGGCCTGTGCCGATGGCTGGGGATGGTCCCCGGGGGACACGGAGCCCGGCAAGCACGTCTGGTGCGAACTCAGTGCGGCGTAGCTCGTTCCCCAGGCACAGAAAATCTGGAGGGACCTGATGACGACGACCAACTATTTCTTCCGGCACGAGGGCGCCGAGAAGGTGCGGGACGAAGGTCGCGACGAGGCGCGAGCCGAGGAGCGGGGACGGGCCATCCTGCGCACGCTCGACTGGCGCGGCGTCGGGCTGTCGGAGACGGACCGGGAGCGGGTGCGGGCCTGTGGCGACCTGGACCGCCTCGCGGTGTGGCTCGACCGTGCCTACGAGGTGACCGACGCGGCTGCCCTGTTCGACGGCGACGAAGCCTGACGTTCACCGTCACGCCGGGGCGCGCGCCGACCGTCGGCCCCCGTAATTTGGATGACGTCACCCGATCCGAAGGAGGCCGTCATGAGCGTCGTGGATGGACGGGCCAGTGTCTTGACCCAGGACGATTTCGAGGAACTCGCTCGCCACGCCATACGGACGAACGAAGCGCTGCGGCTGGAGTTCGTCAACGGGAAACTGGGGGTCAAGGCAGTGCCGGACGGTGACCACGGGCGGATCATCGCGTGGCTGACACAGATCTGCATCCAGTCGCGGCAGGGCCTCTGGCTCTTTCCCGACCAGGGCCTGCGCATCGAGACCTACCGTAAGGGGAACGCACGCCCCGATGGCGCTCTCGCTCCCATCGACACCTTTGTGGGACAGGGCGAGTGGGCATCCACGGACGGGGTGCTGATGGTCGTCGAGGTCACCTCGGGCGACGCCGACACCGATGGCCGCGACCGGGTCGAGAAGCCACGCGCCTACGCCGAGAGCGACATCCCGGTATATCTGCTCATCGACCGCGACACCTGCGAGGTGAAGGTGCACTCGCAGCCCGACGGGGAGCGGTACGAGGTGGTGGTGACGGTTCCGTTCGGCAAGTGCGTGGCGCTGCCGGATCCGGTGGGGATCGAGGTGGACACCGAGCCGTTGAAGGACTGGGTGCACTGAGCGCGGCATGACGAAGGACGAAGGGCCGGAGCCCGTGTGTGACGGGTCCGGCCCTTTTCCGCGTACGACAGATGGATGCCGCTACGCGGCCGGCTTCTCCTCCAGGCGGGGGAAGAGCACCGCGCCCTTCGTCACCGTCGCGCCCGCGGGGAGCGTGCCCCACGTGCCGGCGGTGCGGACGTCCTGGTCGGCGAGGGCGCCCAGGAGGGGCTCCGCGCCGAGGGAGTCCCAGAGCTTCTGGGAGGTCTCCGGCATGATCGGGTTGAGGAGGACCGCCACCGCGCGCAGGGACTCCGCCGCGGTGTAGAGGATCGTCGCCAGGCGGGCCTTGCCCTCCGGGGAGTCGTCCTTGGCGACCTTCCACGGCTCCTGCTCCGTGATGTAGCCGTTGACCTGCTTGATGAAGTCGAAGACGGCCAGGATGCCGGCCTGGAAGTCCAGCTCCTCGCCGATCGCGCGGTCGGCGGTCGCGACGGCCTTGGCGAGGCCGTCCTTGACCGCCTGCTCGGCGTCGCCGGACGCCGTCGCCTCGGGCAGCTCGCCGCCGAAGTACTTGCCGACCATCGCCGCGACGCGGGACGCGAGGTTGCCGTAGTCGTTCGCCAGCTCGCTCGTGTAGCGGGCCGTGAAGTCCTCCCACGAGAACGAGCCGTCGCTGCCGAACGCGATCGCGCGCAGGAAGTACCAGCGGTACGCGTCCACGCCGAAGTGGGAGGTGAGGTCCTGGGGCTTGATGCCCGTCAGGTTCGACTTCGACATTTTTTCGCCGCCGACCATCAGCCAGCCGTTCGCCGCGACCTTGCCGGGCACCGGCAGGCCCTGCGCCAGCAGCATCGCGGGCCAGATCACCGCGTGGAAGCGGAGGATGTCCTTGCCGACGAGGTGGACGTCGGCCGGGAAGGTCGACTCGAACTTCTCCTGGTTCGCGCCGTAGCCCGCGGCCGTCGCGTAGTTCAGGAGGGCGTCGACCCAGACGTAGATGACGTGCTTGTCGTCCCACGGGACCTTGACGCCCCAGTCGAAGGTCGAGCGCGAGATGGAGAGGTCCTGGAGGCCCTGCTTGACGAAGTTCACTACCTCGTTGCGCGCCGACTCCGGCTGGATGAAGCCCGGGTTCGCCTCGTACAGGGCGAGGAGCTTGTCGCCGTACTCGCTCAGCTTGAAGAAGTAGTTCTCCTCCTTGAGGAGCTCCACCGGCTTCTTGTGGATCGGGCACAGCTTCGTGCCGTCCTCGGCCTCGATGAGGTCGCCGGGGAGCTTGTACTCCTCGCAGCCCACGCAGTACGGACCCTCGTAGCCGCCCTTGTAGATCTCGCCCTTGTCGTAGAGATCCTGGACGAACTCCTGCACGCGGTCGGTGTGACGCTTCTCCGTCGTACGGATGAAATCGTCGTTCGCGATGTTCAGGTGCTCCCAGAGGGGCTTCCAGGCCTCGGTGACGAGCTTGTCGCACCACTCCTGGGGGGTGACGTCGTTCGCCTCGGCCGTGCGCATGATCTTCTGACCGTGCTCGTCCGTGCCGGTGAGGTACCACACCTTCTCGCCGCGCTGACGGTGCCAGCGCGTGAGCACGTCCCCTGCAACGGTCGTGTAGGCGTGGCCCAGGTGAGGAGCGTCGTTGACGTAGTAAATGGGGGTCGTCACGTAGAACGCCTTCGCGTCTTCGCTCGTCCCCTGCTTCTCGGATCCAGTGGCCGCCATGGTCGAAATCCTAACGGGCCTGTGAAGATCCACTCACCTCGATTCCAGGGGGTGGACCGGTGGGTTCCGGTGCGCCCCCTGGAATGGCGTACGTCGGGTCGGTCATGGGCGCCAGGACGACAGCAGGCCCTCGTACAGCTCCTTGTCCGTGAGCTCGCGCGGGGTCGGGCCCGCGTGGAAGAACGCCGCGTTGTCCGCCTTCAGCTTGCGGAGGTAGTCGAAGCCCTTCGCGTCGTGCTCGCCGAACGCCACGAACTGGAAGAACAGGGGGTGTGCGGCGGCGTCCTTCAGGGCCTGGGTCGCCGGGCCCTTCGCGTCGGGGGCGCCGTCCGTCTGGAAGATCACCAGGGCGGGGGTGCCGTTCTCCTTGTGCTCCGACTTCTCGTAGTGCGCCACGACCTCTTCGATCGCGCGGTGGTAGCTGGTGCGGCCCATGCGGCCCGCTGCCGCGTGCATGTCGTCGATACGGTTCTCGTGCTCGGGGAGCGTGAGGGTGCCGGTGCCGTCGATCTCCGTGGAGAAGAAGACGACGTGCACGGTGGCTTCGGGGTCCGTGTGGGCGGAGAGGGCGAGGATCTGTTCGCCGAGGCTTTGGGCCGAGCCGTCCTTGTAGTACGGGCGCATGGAGCCGGAGCGGTCGAGGACCAGGTAGACCTGGGCTCGGGTTCCTGTGAGGTTGTTCTTCTTCAGGGCGGCGCCGGCGGCCTTGTAGGCGGGGGCCAGCGCCGGGGCTTTGGACCTCACCTTTGCGGCGGGGACGGCGGGCTTTCCGTTGGCCGGGGTGTGGTTGCCCCCTGCGTCCGGGGCCGCCTCAGCCTCCGGCTCGGGGTCGGTGTCAGGGGTCGCCTCAGCCTCCGGCTCGGGCTTGGCCTCGTTCCTCGCCTCAGCCTTCGGCTCGGGCTCGGCCTCGGGCGCCGCCTCAGCCTTCGGCTCGGGCTCGGCCTCGGGCGCCGCCTCAGCCTCCGGCTCGGCCTCGGGCGCCGCCTCAGCCTCCGGCTCGGCCTCGTTCCTCGCCTCAGCCTTCGGCTCCGGGTCGGCCTCAGGGACGCCCTCGTTGTCGGTGCTCGGCGCCGGGGGCTGTGCCCACCCGTCCCGCCCAGCGGGACGATTGCCCACAGCGGTGGCGGGCTCGGCCTCGGCCTCGGGCTCGTCCGCCTGCGGGGCGGGAGCGGCCTTCGGCTCCGGGTCGGCCTCAGGGACGCCCTCGTTGTCGGTGCTCGGCGCCGGGGGCTGTGCCCACCCGTCCCGCCCAGCGGGACGATTGCCCACAGCGGTGGCGGGCTCGGCCTCGGCCTCGGGCTCGTCCGCCTGCGGGGCGGGAGCGACCTTCGGCTCGACCTCGGCCTCGGGAGCCGCCTCAGCCTCCGGCTCGGGCTCGGTGTCAGGGGCCGCCTTAGCCTTCGGCTCGGGGGCGACCTCCGGAGCGGTCTCAGCCTTCGGCTCGGAGACGACCTCCGGAGCGGTCTCGACCTCGGGTGCCACCTCAGCCTTCGGCTCGGGCTCGGCCTCGGGCGCCGCCTCAGCCTTCGGCTCCGGGTCGGCCTCAGGGACGCCCTCGTCATCGGTGCTCGGCGACGTGGTCTGTTGGGGGACCGTTACGTTGTCGAAGGCCGCTGCTACCAGGTCGTCCACCGTGGGGCTCGGGGACGGGATCGAGGCCTTGGGGGGCGGGGTCGGCTCGGGGGAGGGGGACGGGAGGGTCACCTGCTCCGAGGGTGCCGCATCCCGCTCCGAGGGCGTCGCCTCCTGTTCCGGCGCAGTCGCACGCTCCGCACGCTCCGCACGCTCCGCACGCTCAGGCTCCCGTGCCTCCGGAACGCTCTCCTTGCGTGACCGTCCGAACGCGTTCCGCAGGCGGTTCAGAATGCCCATGTGCGCAACCCTTCGCGTGAGTTGATTCCCGAAAATCCCTGGCCAGGGCGGACACGTAAGGTTAGCCGCCGCTGTGGGCGATCTTGGGCAGGGTCGCCGAGCGGTTGCCGAGTGGTACTTGGCACCTCACTCGCCCGCATCACCTCCGCATCGCCCCACAGGCCAGCCTGGCCTCAACTCCTTCCCGTGCGTCACGGATTCACTCTCCGTTCACCCTCCGGCCGTCGTTATGCCGAATACCGCCCATAGCGTCACGGCGAAAACAGGCCATGCCAGACGACGGAGGACACGTGCGCAAGCTGCTGCCGATCATCACCTCGCATCAGGGGAGCGGCGGCCGTTCCGCCCTGACCTGCCGCTTCCGCTGCGGCGACGCCTGCTTCGGCGAGGTTCCGAACACCAGCGAGAACGAGTACGTCGGCGATGTCATCGCCGGTGCGCTCAGCCGTCGTTCGATGATGCGCGCCGCCGCCGTGGTGACCGTCGCCGGTGCCGCGGGCGGTGCCTTGATAGCGGGTCCGGCCGCCCCGGAAGCCGTCGCCGCCGTGCCCGCGGGCCGTACCGGCGACATGAAGGATGACAGGAAGGGTGACAGGAAGAGCAAGGGGGCGCGCGGACTGCGGTTCGCGCCCGTCGCGCCGAACACCGCCGACGCCGTCACCGTCCCCGCCGGGTATGAGCAGGACGTCATCATTCGTTGGGGTGAGCCCATCCTGCGCGGCGCCCCCGCCTTCGACGCGGAGAAGCAGACCGCCAAGGCGCAGGCCGGGCAGTTCGGGTACAACAACGACTTTCTGAGTCTGCTGCCGCTCCGGCGTGAGCACGGACGGCAGGTGCTCGTCGCCAACCACGAGTACACGGACGAGATCCTGATGTTCAAGGGGTACGACCCCCAGAACCCGACCCGTGAGCAGGTCGAGATCGCCTGGGCGGCTCACGGTCTCTCCGTCGTCGTGGTCGAGGGGGAGAGGAAGAGCGGGAAGCTGCGGGCCGTCAGCCGCCATCACCTCAACCGGCGCCTCACCGCCACCAGCCCCTTCCGCCTCTCCGGGCCGGTCGCGGGGAGCCCCCTCGTCCGTACGAAGGCCGATCCGCGCGGCACCACCGTCCTCGGCACGCTCAACAACTGCTCGGGCGGCACCACCCCGTGGGGCACGACGCTGCACGGCGAGGAGAACTTCAACCAGTACTTCGGCAACGCGGAGAAGGTGACCGACCCGACGACCGCCGCCCGGCTGAAGCGGTACGGCGTGACCGGTGCCGCCTCCGAGCGGAAGTGGGAGCGGTTCGACCGCCGCTTCGACCTGGCCCAGGAGCCCAACGAGGCCAACCGGTTCGGCTGGGTCGTCGAGCTCGACCCGTACGACCCGGAGTCGACTCCGCGCAAGCGCACCGCACTCGGCCGGTTCAAGCACGAGGCCGCGCAGCCGCGCCTCACGCACGACGGCCGCCCGGTCGTCTACATGGGCGACGACGAGAAGTTCGACTACTTCTACAAGTTCGTCAGCAGCAAGCGGATGGCCAAGGGCTCGTCCCGCGCCGCCCACGAGCACAATCTGTCGCTGCTCGACGAGGGCACCCTGTACGTCGCCAAGCTCACCGGTGACTCGCCCGCGGACGAGATCGACGGCAAGGGGACGCTGCCGGAGGACGGGGAGTTCGACGGGAGCGGGAAGTGGATTCCGCTCGCCACCGCCGGGCCGGGCGGCAAGGCCGTCTCGCACGTCGACGGCATGACCGCCGAGGAGGTGTACGTCTTCACGCGCCTCGCCGGTGACAAGGTGGGTGCCACGAAGATGGACCGGCCCGAAGACATCGAGCCATCGCCGCACACCGGCAAGGTGTACGTGGCGCTGACGAACAACTCCGACCGCGGCAAGGCCGGGAAGGCCGGGGCCGACGAGGCCAACCCGCGCAACCTCAACAAGCACGGGCAGATCCTGGAACTGACCGAGCGCCGCAACCGCGCGGACGCCACCACCTTCGCCTGGTCGCTCTTCCTCGTCGCCGGTGACCCGAACGACCCCTCGACGTACTTCGCGGGCTTCCCCAAGGAGCGGGTCTCCCCGATCTCCTGCCCCGACAACGTCGCCTTCGACCCGCACGGCAACCTGTGGATCTCCACCGACGGCAACCAGCTCGGCTCGCACGACGGCCTGTTCGGCGTCGCCACGCGCGGTGACCGGCGCGGCGAGCTCAAGCAGTTCCTGACCATGCCGACCGGCGCGGAGACCTGCGGCCCGATCGTCCAGGACCGGCGGGTGCTCGTCTCCGTGCAGCACCCGGGCGAGGTCGACGGCGCGTCGGTGGAGAAGCCGGCGAGCTCCTGGCCCGACGGGCCCGGAAAGATCGTCCGGCCGTCGGTCGTCGCGGTGTGGCGCGAGGACGGCCGCGACATCGGCGTCTGACCGGTCGGAAGAACGGCGCGGGTCGGTGAGCGTCAGCGGGTGGCCGGGACCAGCGTCCCGCCGGTCGTCCCGCGGGCGTCGCCGGCCCGCAGCAGCCACTCCGTATAGGCGGGCGCCTGCCGTGCAGCCTCCCAGTAGGCGGCCTCCAGCTCGCCGTACACCGCGTCGAGCTCTTCCTCCGTGCGCGCCGTCAGGATGAGGCGTACGCCGAGGGGGTCGCCGTACAGGGGGCGTACGGCCATGTCGGTCCTGCCGCGCGAGGTCGGCTGGCAGAGGGTGACGACCTCGCCGGTGGCGACCAGGGACGACGCGGTGAGGTAATCGCCGTGCAGGACACGGGGGTTGAGGCCGGCCGCGGTCAGGACGCGGCGCAGGCCGTCCCACTCGCCGTCGACCGTCGGGTCCACCATCCAGCGGTCGTCCCCGAGGTCGGAGAGGCGTACGACGGGACGGTCCGCCGCCGGATGGTCGGCGGCGAGGGAGACGAACTGCGGCTCCCGGTCGAGGAGTATCCGTCTTCGCAGGCTGTCCGGCATCCGCAGCGGGCAGCCCTCCACCTCATGCACGAAGGCGATGTCGAGCTGCCCGGTCTCCACCATGCGCAGCAGCGCGTTCGCGGACACGTCCATCTGGAGCGACATCTCGGTCCCCGGCAGGCGCGCGCGCAGCCTGCGCAGCCAGCCCGGTATGGCGCGGCTCGCCGTGGAGCCGATGCGCAGCTGCGGGCCCTCGGCGGTGCGGGTGGCGGCCGCCCTGGTCTCGGCGACCAGCGCCCGCATCTCCGTGACGAGGGGGCGGGCGCGGCTGAGGACGACCCGGCCGAGCTGGGTGGGGCGGCAGCCGGTGCGCTCGCGGCAGAAGAGCTGGCCGCCGAGCGCGTGCTCGATGCGCCGCAGCTGCGTCGTCAGCGACGGCTGGCTCATGCCGAGCTGCCGCGCGGCCTTGTGCAGGCTGCCGGTGTCCGCGATGGCGCACAGTGCGCGGAGGTGCCTGACCTCAAGCTCCATGGCCGTTGAGCGTAGAGGCGGTACGGCCGCCGCACCAGACGCTCAAACCCCATGAGAACCGGCCGATCTGGGCAGGCCGGGTCCCGGCGATAGCCCTGGACTATCGCGAATTGCCATCATCCCCACCCGCCCCACGCTCCCCGACACTCACCGGTACCGAACCGTTCACCTTTCACCGACCGCCCCCACGCGGTCGTGGAACGAGTAGGGAGCCCCCCACACATGAACAAGCGTTACCTGTCCGTCGCCGCCGTCCTCGGCCTCACCGTGGCCGGCCTCGGCGCGACCTCGGCGTCCGCCGCGACCCCCACTCCCGCTCCTGTGGCCTCGTACGCCCAGTACGAGGGATCGGCCGCGGAGGCCAAGGCCAACAAGGCGTTCTTCGAGGCCGTCGTGAAGGCGGTCGCCGAGAAGCGTGCGGCGAACCCCGGAGCGAAGTCCGTGACCGTCACGTACGACGCGTCCGGCGCGCCCTCCTTCGCCCAGCAGATAGCCAGCTCGACGTCCATATGGAACAGCGCCGTCTCCAACGTCAAGCTCCAGGAGGGCAGTTCGGGCGCGAGCTTCGAGTACCGCGAGGGCAACGACCCGCGCGGCTCGTACGCGAGCACGGACGGCCACGGGAACGGCTACATCTTCCTGGACCACGCGCAGAACCAGGAGTACGACTCGACGCGCGTCACCGCCCACGAGACCGGGCACGTGCTCGGGCTGCCCGACACGTACGACGGGCCGTGCAGCCAGCTGATGTCGGGCGGCGGGCCCGGGCCTTCCTGCACGAACGCGCAGCCTGACGCGGCGGAGCGCTCGAAGGTCGAGCAGCTTTGGGCCAATGGGCTCGCCAAGGCGTTGCACAAGGTCCGCTAGCGCGGGGCTGTAACGGGATTTTCGGTTGTCGGGGAGCTGCGGGCCGGCTTGGGCTGGTCGCGCAGTTCCCCGCGCCCCTGAAAGGCGCCCCTTCAGGGCGCCTTCGGGGAGGCGATCGCCCTTGCCGCGCTCACCTCCTGCCGCAACGGCTCCAGGACGCTCTCCTTGGAGTCGTCCGTGAAGTCCGCGTGGCCCTTTTCCAGGATCACCGACTTGCGCAGGCGGTCCGCCAGGCCCTCCAGTTCGTGGGCGACTTCGGCCACCTCCTCGGGAGTGGGGGGTTCCGCGCCGTGGCGGATGCGGACTCTCGCCGCCGTCGTGGCGTCGAGGATGCGTTCGACGGCGACGACCAGTGGCCACCAGGCGGCCGCCCGCGTGCCGGTGGGCGGCGGCTCGGTCAGGGCGCGCTGGAACTCGGAGCGGATGACGGACAGGTCGCGGTAGAGGCCGCGGCGCATGCGGGCGCGCTCGGCGGGTTCGCCGTCGGTGCCGAACGCGCACTCCACGTACCGCGCGGTATCGGCGACCGCGTCCGCGAGGCGGTCGCCGATCCGGGTGCCCCAGCTCTCCGGCCAGAGCAGGTATCCGGCGACGAGCGTGATGCCGCAGCCGATCAGGCTGTCGACGAGGCGCGGCACGACGAGGCCGAGGCCCTGGTGGTTGAGGATGTCGGAGAGCAGCAGGATGACCGGGGTGATCGCCGCGGTCTGGTAGCCGTAGCCGCGGGTGGTGAGGGCCGGGATGAGCGGGGCGAGCAGCATCATCACGGGCACGTCCCACCAGCCGTGCGGCACCTCGGCGAGGACGGCGGCCGCGACGACCAGGCCGGCCGCCGTGCCGAGCGCGCGCAGGACGGCGCGCGAGAAGACCGAGCCGAAGTCGGGCTTGAGGACGAAGGTGACGGTGAGCGCCACCCAGTACGACCTGGGGACGTCGACGAGGGAGACCAGGGCCTGGGCGATGCCGATGCACAGGGCGAGGCGCAGGCCGTAGCGCCATGAGGTGCCGGACAGGATGACGTTGCGGGCGGCGCGGCGGGCGCGGACGCGCAGGGCGGCGGGGCGGCCGAGGCGGTCGTCGGCGGCGATGACGCCGAGCGGGTCGGGGTCGGCGAGGGTCTCCGCCGCGTGCAGCACGGCGTGGTCGAGGGCGCGGGTGGCGTGGTCCTGAGGGTCGGGGATGCGGGCCGCCGCGCGGGTGGCGGGCGCGCTGCCGGCGGCGTGCGCGGTCGCGCCCCGCTCCACCGCGTCCGCGAGTGCGCGGACGGCGGCCGGGACCTCGGGCGGCAGGCGTACGCAGGCGTGGCGGGCGGCCTGGTCGGCGGCGGGCGCGGCCTCGACGATCGGGGTGAGGGCGTTCAACTGGGCGACGAGGCGGACCAGTTCGGGGTTGCGGCCGTGGTCGCGGGTGCGCCGGGCGAGGACGAGGTCGTAGCTCTGGTTGAGCGAGGCCGTCACGGCGGTGCGCGCGTCGCCGTACGCGTCCGTGCCCGCCGCGTCGAGCAGCGCGGCCACCGAGCGGTAGGAGGCGGCGACGGCGGAGCGTTCGGGGACGCCGGAGCGCAGCGGCCAGGCGAGCAGGGCGAGCGCGAGGACGAGGAGGCCGCCGCCGGTCATCAGGGCCGGGGCGAGCCACCACTCCCCCGGCATGGGCAGCCCGGCGCCGACCACGGAGTTGAGCAGCAGGAGCAGGCCCGACACGGAGGCGACGGCGCCGATCGTCGACATCATCCCGGAGACCAGCGCCACGAACGTGACCACGCCGACCGCCACCCAGCCGTGCCCGAAGACGAGCGAACCGAGGGTGACGCCGATGGCGCCGAAGAGCTGCGGCACGGCGATGTTGAAGATCCGCATGCGGTAGGCGTCGGCGGTGTCGCCGATGACTCCGGAGAGGGCGCCCATGGAGGCGAGCGCGCCGTACGTGGGCTTGTCCGCGAGGATGCCGACGGCGAGGGGCAGCGCCATCGCCACGGAGGCGCGGGCCACGGCCGCCCAGGGGATGGGCGCGGACTGCGGTTTGAGGGACCTGACCAGCCAGTCGGGTGGGGTGAGCGGGCTCAGTGAGACCGGACGGACCGGACGGGCGGTACGGGACTCTCGGGGCATGCGCCCATTATCGGTGCTTTACGTGACTTGCCCTGGCCGGAGGATCAACGCTCCGTTTCCGGTTTGTGCAGGGTCAGTGTGACGGCGAGCGCCCGGTGGTCGGTGTTCCCGATGTCCAGGAAACGGGCGTCGCGGGCGGCGAAGTCCGGGGTGGCGAGGACGTGGTCGATCTGCGCGCCGAGGGGGGCCGGCGCGGCGGCGGGCCAGCTCGGGGCGCGCGAGGACCCGGCGAGGCGGGCGGCGTCGCGCAGCCCCTCGTCCAGGAGCGAGCGGAACGCGGCGTGGTCCTGGGTGGCGTTGAAGTCCCCGGCGATGATGGTGGACCGTCCGTTTCCTGCGGCCGCGTACTTCTGGAGCTTCCCCAGCTCGGAGCGCCACAGGCCGACCTCGCGGGGCAGCGGCGGCATGGGGTGCGCGAGCTGTACCCGTACGGGATGCCCGTCGACGTCGGCGACGGCGCCCGGCATGCCGAGGGTGGCGTCGACGCCGGCCGCGCTCTTCAGCGGGAACTTGGAGAGGATGACGGAGCCCTCGGCGCCGTACGCCTCGGCGGCCGCGCGGTGCGGGTAGTCGGCGCGGGGCAGCTCCTTGCGGAGCAGGGCGGAACAGACCGGGTCGCACTCCTCGACGAACAGCAGGTCGGGCCGCTCCTCGCGGACGGCCCGGACCAGGCCCGCCGTGCCCTGCCCGAACTCGACGTTCGACGTGAGCACGCGCAGCTCGGCGACGGCGGAGCCGCGGGGCGCGTCGGTGTTCCCGTACGGCTCCATGTACCAGGCGACGAGGCCGAGGACGACGACGCCCCACAGCATGCCGAGCCGCCACCGCGCGAGCACGGCCATCACCAGCCCCGCCGCGGCGGGCGCGAGCAGCCAGGGCAGGAACGCGAGCAGCTGCGGCACGGGCGTGAACCCGTCCGAGTCGGCGACCCGGAACCCGATGACGGCGCTCACCCCGGCGAGCAGCACCCCGGCCCCCCACGCGGCGGCCCGCCCGGCACGCCGCCACGACTCCGGTCCGGTCACGTTGTCCTGGTGGACCGGATCGACGGCCACGCTGCCCGCGCTGTTCATGCTGCGGCCCGTGCGGCCCGTGCGGCCCGTGCGGCCCGTGCGGCCCGTGCGGCCTGTGCTGTCCGTGCTGTCCGTGCTGTCCGTGCTGTCCAAGGGGTTGGACCTCTCGTCGTCGGTGGGTGGCGCTTCCCGCAGACCGAATCCTTCCTCAGAGACGGGGCGGGGCCGATGACGGTTGCCCACCCACGGACGGCCCGCACCCGGCGACGGAAGGTTCCCGGCAGGCGCGGTTCCGTGCCGACGGCGAAGGTGCGGGCGGCGTGGCCCGGTCGGCAGCGAGCGGCCCGCCGTATCAGTGCGGGGCCGGGGACGGGTACGGGGGCACGACAAGTCGGCCGGGGACGGGCAGGCCGTGCCGGGCGGCCGCCTCGGCGAGCAGCACGGCGGTGCTGCTGCGCGGGTGCGGGACCAGGAGGACGGCCGGTCCGGGGCTTCGTACGTCGGGTGCGCCCATGTCAGGTCCGCGCGTGGAACTCACGGACGACTTCGATGCGCCCCACGATGTGCCGGTTGAACTCGTCGAGCTCCTCGGCGGGGACCCACAGCTCCAGGATCGTCTCGCCGCCCACCTGCCGGACCGGGTAGCGCTCCAGGAACGCGGAGTCGACCTCGAAGCGGGTGACGTGGCCGGAGCCGGACGCCGGGACGTTCCAGTCGCGGGCGATGCGGATCGCGTAGTCCTCGTTCAGGACCGGGTAGAAGATCGGCTGCTCGGGCAGGCGCGGCGGCCAGGCGGTCCAGCCGGAGGCCGCGACGAGGGCCAGCTCCTCGGGCCCCGTGGGACGCCACAGAGTCGTTGTCGGGCGGACGGTGGTCGTCGGCGTGGCCGTCGGCTGCGTGCACATGGCCGGTGACGGTAACCGACCCGGGCCCGTCACCGCCCGCGGGTTTCCGCGTGCCGGTACCCGGGCGGGCGGGTCCGGCTCCCGCCGTGAGGGCGACCGCTCCCGCCGTGACCGCGACCGCGCAGTCGCGGTACCAGCCACACCGCCAGAGCGACGACGAGCGCCGTCGCGATGATCACCCACGCCGTCACCCGCAGCGTCTCCGTCAGCGCGTCGTACACCGCGCCCGCGGCGTCGCGCGAGATGTCCGGAGGGAGGTCGTCGAGGGTCAGAGCGCGGCCGAGCGCGACGGCGGCGGCCAGGAGTGCGGCGGCGAGGGCCATGCCGAGCGCCGTGGCGACGACCGCACGGCGGCGGCGGGCGGCGAGCAGGACGCCGGCGACGGCGAGGACGGCCGCCGCCACCGCGGGCCAGACGCCCGCCACCTGCAGCGCGTGGAAGCTCCTCCACAGCCGGCCGAGGTCATCGGACTCCAGGACCGTGACCTCCGTGTGCTTCACCGGGATCTTCGACGCGAAGGGCACGCCGTCGTCCTCCAGTTGCCGCTTGATCTGCTCGGTGATGGGCGCGAGGTCGATGGTGACCTCGCCGTTCGTGTCGTCGTTGAGGGCGGACTGCACGGCGTCGTGCGCCGCCCGGTTCGCCGCGTTCCACGCCGTCCTGTACGCCCCCGTCTCGGTGAACGACCGCACCGCGTCCCGTACGAACGCCTCGACCGCGCCCCGCAGCGGGCCCACGTCGATCTCCTCCATCACGGAGTCGGTGACCGCGTCCGCCACCGCCGCGCGCACCGCGGGGTCGGAGGCGAGCGGCGCCATCGTCGCGACGTAGCTGTCGCGGTCCCCGATCTCGTACTTCGCCCACGTGGAGAGCGCACCGAGCGGCACCAGGAGGCAGGCGAGGACGAGGAGGACGGCGGACAGCGGACCGCGGACGGATTTCGGCACGCCTCCAAGGCAAGACCCCGGTCACGCGGGGCGCGACCGGGGCGAGTGCATATGGGTCAACAGGGCCTACTTACGGTTGTACAGACGCATCGTCACTGGCCCGAACACCGCCACCAGGAGCAGCGCCCAGCCGAACGTCCACGCCAGCTCCGTCGTCGGCGACGTGCCGTCCATCAGGGCGCGGACCGCCGAGGACACGTGGGTGATGGGGTTGTTGTTGACGAAGGCCTGCAGCCAGCCCGGCATCGTCTCGGGCTTCACGAAGATGTCGCTGAGGAACGTCAGCGGGAAGATCACCATCATGCTGACCCCCATCACCGACTTCTCGGTGCGCAGCAGCAGCCCGAACATCGTCCAGATCCAGGAGAAGGCGAAGGAGAAGACGAGCAGGACCGCGATGCCCGCCACGACGCCGACGAAGCCGCCGTCCGGGCGGTAGCCCATGATGAGGCCGACGGTCAGGATCACCACGGAGGCGATGGCGTAGCGCAGGGCGTCGCCGAGGAGGTAGCCGACCATCACCGCGGGCCGCCAGATCGGCAGCGTACGGAACCGGTCGAAGACGCCCTTCTCGATGTCGGTGTTGACCGAGACGCCCGTGTACATCGTGATCATGACGACGGACATCACGAGGATGCCCGGCAGCAGGTACTGGATGTACTCGGACGGGGAACCGGCGAGCGCGCCCCCGAACAGGTACGTGTACATCAGCACCATCATGATCGGGAACGCCGTGACGTCGAAGAGCTGCTCCGGCACGTGCTTGATCTTGAGGATGGCGCGCCAGCCGAAGGTCAGACAGGCGGAGAGCGCGGTCGGCCTGGGCGGGCGCTCGGTGGCGATCAGGAGCTCGGCGAGGGACTCGGTCCTGACGGGCGCGAGCTCCTGGGTCTCGGTGGGGGCGCTGGTGCTCATGCCGTGGCCTCTTCCTTCAGCTCGGTCGAACCGGACCGGGACCCGGCGTCCGCGCCGGTCAGGGCGAGGAACACCTCGTCGAGGCTGGGCTGCCCCAGCGAGAAGTTGTCGACGGTGATGCCGGCGCCGGCCAGCTCGGCCAGCGCCCGCGAGGCCTGCTCGGCCGCGCCGCTGCCGCTCCCGGCACGAACGCCGTTCCCCGCGCCGCTGCCGTCCCGCCCGCCGTCTGTGCCGACCCGGGCCGTCAGGGCCACCGGGTCGGGCTCCAGCTGCACCTGCGCGTCGAGCACCGCGCCGAGCAGTCGCGCCGCCTCGTCGCGCCGCGCGGCCTCCCGCAGCCGCACATGCACCGAGCCCGCGCCGACCGACGCCTTGAGCTCGCCCTTGGTGCCCTCCGCGATGACCTTGCCCTTGTCGATGACGGCGATACGGGCCGCCAACTGGTCGGCCTCGTCGAGATACTGGGTGGTGAGCAGGACCGTCGTGCCGTGGCCGACGACCGCGCGCACGATGTCCCACACCTGGTTGCGGCTGCGCGGGTCGAGGCCCGTCGTCGGCTCGTCCAGGAAGAGCAGGTCAGGGGTGTTCAGGATGGACGCGGCGATGTCGATGCGGCGCCGCATGCCTCCCGAGTAGTTCTTCACCTGCCGGGCCGCCGCGTCCGTCAGGCCGAACGCTTCGAGGAGCTGCCCGGCCCGCTCGTGCGCCGCCTTCCTCGCGTGCCCGGTGAGGCGGCCGAGCAGGACCAGGTTCTCCATGCCGGTCAGATCCTCGTCGACCGACGCGTACTGCCCGGTGAGGCTGACCCGGCCGCGTACGGCGTCCGCCTCGCGCACCACGTCGTGGCCGAAGACGTGCGCCTCGCCGCCGTCGGGCCGCAGCAGGGTGGCGAGCATCTTGACCGCCGTGGTCTTGCCCGCGCCGTTGGGCCCGAGCACGCCGTAGACCGTGCCGGCCGGGACGGTGAGGTCGATTCCGTCGACCGCGCGGTTGTCGCCGAAGGTCTTCACCAGACCCGCGGTCTCGATGGCCGTGCCGCTCATGTCCGCCCGCCTTCTCACAAGGAGTGCTCATGGAGTGCTCAAGGAGTGCTTTCGACGAATGTCGTCGGAAGGGCAGACCGGGTCCGCCCCGGAAACTCATCGGCCTTCAGGCTATGACCGTCTCCGGTGGAGCGCTGCGCCGAACGGGTGTTTCCTGGATGAGGGGATGAGGTGGCCGAGGAGGCCGAGGAGGCCGATCATGCGAATCGCTCTGACCCTGGGGGCGGCCTGCGCGGCGGCCGTACTGACTGCTGGCACCGCCGCGACCGCCACCGCCGCCACAGGAGCCGCACCCGCGAGCCCCGCCCACAACGACGACGTCATCTGGGGCACCGTCGTCTCCGGCCCCGACCTGAAGGTCAGGGACGAGCCGAGCACCCATGGCACGGTCCTGGAGAAGCTGCCGTACGGCAGCGAGGACCGCGTCAAATGCTCCGTCCGGGGCACCACCGTGCACGGCGACCCGCACTGGTACTGGCTTGAGGGCGTTCGCGGCTGGGCGAGCGCGGCGTACGTCGACACCGGCGGCCGGCACGTGCCGAGCTGCCCGTCGTCCGAGGACCCGTGCCCCAAGTGGCGTGACCACCGGGACTGCGACCACCCGTGCACGTACCGCGACCACTGACGCGCGGCCACTGATGTACGGCCGGGCCGTCTGAGAAGGGGACCGTCATGGCACATGCCGCACCCGTATACCCCCCGCCATCGCCCTCGTCCGCGCCCGGCAGCGCGCGGGCGTCCGCGACCCCCGCCACCCGCTGGGCGGCACTCGCCCTGCTCGCCGGGGTCGTCTACGGCCTCTGGGCCTGCGCGATCCGGCGCGACGGCGGGCCGATCACCACCGGGAACGTCATGTTCGGGGTGGTGACCGGCCTGGTCTTCGCCGCCCTGATGTTCGCCCTGCACCGGATGGCGCCCACGCTCCCGCGCGAGCTGCGCGCGCTGTCCTGGGCGGCGTTCACGGGCATCGCGTTCGGCTTTCTCTACAGTCTGGGCGGGGCGAGCGTGCTGCGGTCCACCGTGATGGCGCTGGTGGTCGCGGCGGGAGTCTTCGCGCTGACGTTCTACCGCTACTACACCACCGAGTGAGGGCGCCCTGTCCGGTGCTTCAACCGGCATGCCGCGAGCAGTGAACCGGCGAGCACCAGCAGGGAGTTGACGAGGACGGCACCCGTCACGCCGGACAGCACGGCGTCGGGTGCCGTCCCCGCGCCTGTGCCCGTGCCCGCGCCCGTGCCCGCCCCCGCCCGGGCCGCCACGATCGCGCTCATCACCGGAATGCCGAGGGTGATGCCGACCTGCTGGGTCATGGTCGCGAGACCGGTGGCCAGGCCCTGCTCGGAGTCGGCGACACCCGACGTGGCGGTCACCATGAAGCCGACGATGAGCACCATGTTGCCGACACCGCCGACGAACGTGGCGGCCAGCAGCAGATACAGCCAGCCGCCGGACGTCCCGAGGGCGACCAGGGACAGGGTGGCGGCGGCCTGCACCGCGCCACCGCCGAGGATCGCCGCCCGGCCGCCGAACCGGCTCACCGCCCGCCCGCCGAGCAGCCCCCCGGCCACCGTGCCGAGGCCGAGGACGCCGAAGGCCAGACCGGTGGCGAGCGCCGAGTAGCCCAGGACTTCCTGGAGATAGAGCGTCAGGAGGAACACGAGCGAGGTCTCCGTGGCGAAGGCGATCAGCCCCGCCGTGTTGCCCCAGACGACCGTGCGGCGCCGCATGATGCGGACGGGCACGAGCGGCGCGGGGGAGCGCCGCTCCACGAACCGGAAGGCGACGAGGAGGGCCGCGCCCACGGCAAGCGCGGCGAGCCCGACGGGGTCGCCCCACCCACTGCCGCCCGCCCGCGTGAGCCCGTGGACGAGCGCGAGGAGCCCACCGGTGACGGTGACGGCGCCGGGCAGGTCGAGCCGGTGTCTGCAGACGATGCGCGACTCGGTGAGGAGGGCCGGGGCGAGGGCGACGACGGCGGCGGCGACCGGCACGTTGATGAAGAACGCCCAGCGCCAGGAGAGCAGTTCGGTGAGGAGCCCGCCGAGGACGGCGCCGGTGGTGAAGCCCGCCGACATCAGCGCTCCGCTGAGGCCGAGCGCCCGGTCCCGCAGCGGCCCCTCGCGAAAGGCCGTGGTGAGCAGGGCGAGCCCCGCCGGGGTGACCGCCGCGGTCGCCAGCCCCTGCAGCACCCGGGCGGTGAGCAGGACCTCCGGCGTGGTGGCGAGGCCGCCCAGGGCCGAGGAGAGCCCGAGGAGCGCCATGCCCCCGACGAACAGCCGCTTCCGCCCGAACAGGTCGGCGATACGTCCGAAGAGGAGCGTGAAGCCGGCCGCGGCGAGCGCGAAGGCGGTGGAGATCCACTGGAGGCGGGCGAGGGAGAAGCCGAGCCCCTCCCCGACGACGGGGAGGGCGACGTTCAGGATGGAGAAGTCGACGGCGACCATGAACTGGGAGCCGAGCAGGAGGGCCAGGACGAGCTTCTGGCGGCGGGTCATGCGTGCCGTAGGTGCCGTACCTGTACCTGTACCTGTACCCGTGCGCGGGGGCGGCGGCGTCCCGACGGCGCTCGTCACAGCGTCTCCAGGTCCACCGCGCGGGCCATGGTTCGGTACCCGGCGTCGTTCGGGTGCAGGTGGTCTCCGCTGTCGTACGCGGGCGCGATCCGCTCCGGGTCCTTCGGGTCGGCGAGGGCCTTGTCGAAGTCGACGTACGCGTCGTACGCGCCGGACGTCCGCACCCACTGGTTGAACTCGTCGCTCACGGCGGCCGCGCGCTTGCCGTAGTGGTCGGAGCCGCCGAGCGGGAGCAGGGTGGCGCCGACGATCCGGACTCCCTTGGCGCGGGCCTGGCGTATCAACTCGCGGTGCCCATTGATGAGTTCGCGGGCGGAGACGACCGGCGCGGGCTTGTAGGTGGGCTTGTCGGTCTCGCTGAAGCCGATGTCGTTGACGCCTTCGAGGACGACGACCGTGCCGACGCCGGGCAGGTCGAGGGCGTCCCGGGCGAAGCGGTTGGCGCTCTTCTCGCCGTACCAGGCCGAGTCGTTGAGGACCAGGTTCCCGCCGATGCCGGCGTTGAGGACGGGCCTCGGCTTCCCCGCCTCGTCGAGGCGTTCGGCGAGGGCGTCGGACCAGCGCCGGTCGCGGTCGGTGGAGGAGGCGAAGCCGTCGGTGATGGAGTCGCCGAAGAGGACGACACCGTCGCGCCGCTGCCGTTCTCCGCCGTCCACGTCCACGCCCGCGAGGTAGTACCAGGACTCGGTCGACTCGCCGAAGGCCCGGCCGCTGGCGTCGGCGGAGTGGTCGCCGTCCGCGCGGTAGCTGGTCGCGAAGGACTGGGCGTGGAAGGTGGCGGGACCGGTCGTGCCCGCCAGATGGAGGGTGACGGTGACGGACTCGAAGGGGTCGAGCTCCAACCCGGCTGCGTCACTGTGGAGTTGACCGTACGCGGGTATCGTCACCGCCCGCTTCCCTCCGAAGGTGAGCCGCCGCACCGACCCCTTCTCCACGGCCGCCCCCTTCTCCGTACGGGCGATGGTGGCGCCCTCGATTCTCAGCGGTGAGCTGCCGTACGCGTTCGAGAGCCGGATTCTGGCCCGGTCGCCGCCCTCGGTGACGCGGACGACCTGGCGCAGCGTCTGGCCGTCGAAGCCCGCCTCCGACCAGTTGGGCTTGAAGCCGGTGCTGGGACGCTGCGGGGCACTCGTCCAGGCAGCCGTCCAAGAGGTGCCCTTGTCGTGGTGGCCGGGGGACGAGGCCTGGGCGCCGGTGACGGCGAGGCCCGCGGTCAGGGCGAGCACGGCGGCGGCGGTGGCGGTGACGGTGCGGGACATACGAGACGTGCGGGCACGCGAAATCATCGGGGGCTCCGGGGGGTTGAGGTGGAAGGCGCCCGTACGGCGGGCCGCCGTCCTGACTCCTCAAAGATCCGCCGATCGAGGCGCCCCATCAACGGCGATCTGTGGAACGATCGACACGCTCAGGCTTATCGATGCAGGTCACAGGGGGTATGCGGTGGAGCGGCAAGAGCTGGAGACCTTCTTGACCCTGGCCGAGGAGCTGCATTTCGGGCGTACCGCCGAGCGGCTGCTGCTCTCCCAGGCCAGGGTCAGCCAGACGCTGAAGAAGCTGGAGCGCAAGATCGGCGCCCCGCTCTTCGAGCGCACCAGCCGCGTGGTGCGGATGTCCCCGCTGGGCCGTCAGCTGTACGAGGATCTGGCGCCCCTCCACGCGCGGATGGAGGCGGCCGTGGCACGCGCCAAGGACACGGCGCGCGGCGTCGACGGCGAGCTGAACGTCGGATTCCTCGGCTCGGGCGCGGGCACGCTGACGGGCCCGATCCTGGCGATGTTCCGGGAGCGTTGCCCGCACGTCGAGGTGCGGATGCGGGAGACCCAGTTCCAGGACCCGCTGGGCGCGCTGCGCGGCGGCGAGGTCGACCTGCTCTTCACCTGCCTGCCGGTGGAGGAGCCGGACCTGACGGTCGGCCCGGTCGTCATCAACGAACCGCGCATGCTGGCGATGCCGCTCGGCCATCCGCTCGCCGGCCGCACGTCGGTCTCCCTGGAGGAGCTGGCGGGCGAGACGTTCTTCGGCGTCGTGAACGGCGCGCCCGCGTACTGGTGGGACTTCCACGTGCCGCCGCGCACGCCGAGCGGCCGCGAGATCCACCGCGGCCGGGCCGTCGCCTCCTTCCAGGAACTGATGACCCTGGTCGCGACGGGCCAGGGCATCTCACCGGTCGTGGCGTCCGTGGAGAAGTACTACGCGCGGCCCGACGTCACCTTCGTACCCCTGCGGGACGTGCCGTCCGCGGACGTGGCGCTGATCCACCGGACGGCGGGCGTCGGCGCGCGGGCGGAGGCGTTCATCCGTGCGGTGGGGGACGCGGTCGCGGCGAACGGTGGTCCGGCGCGGTTCTGAGCGGTTCGGAGTGGTTCGAAGCGGTTCGGAACGGGCGCCGAGGGGTGGCTTCTCAGGGCCCGGCGACGTCCGAGCGGTCGTTGCACAGCGCCCAGATGACGAAGACGCCGATCGCGATCGAGATGAGCGCCCAGATCGGGGTGTACGGCAGCCACAGGAACTGCGCCACGATGGCCAGCGCGGCCAGCGCGACGCCGCTGGCCTTCGCCCAGCCCGCACCCTTGAGGATGCCCCAGCCGACGACGGCCACGAGGATGCCGAGGACCAGGTGGATCCAGCCCCACGTGGTGAGGTTGAACTTGTAGACGTAGTCGCCGATGCGCTCGTAGACGTCGTCCTTGGCGATGCCGGCGACGCCCTCGAAGATGCCGAGGATGCCGTTCACCATCATCAGGACACCGGCGAACATGGTGCCGCCGGCGGCCCAGCCGCTTTCCCGGGTCTGCTGCGGCTCGTGTGCTCCGTGGCCGGGCTGGCCGGGCCGGCCGGGCTGGTGCGGCGCGCTCGCGCTGCTCATGGCCACCACCCCCTCGTCTCTCTGCTCGGGTTTCAGGGACTCACACCCTGTGACGTCCCGGGGGGAGCGGCGAGCGGGGCGGGGCCGAACGGGTGAGGTGGCGCGTGAGGTGGCGCGTCCCCCTCCGTCGATTCAGGAGGCGTCGGCCACGACGCGCGTGATCTCCGCCGTCATCCGCCGGATGCCCGGCGACCGCACCGGGCACGGCCGTGACCTGGCCGTGGTCGGCGCCAGGCAGAAGTGCAGGAAGTCGTCGCCGCGGTGCAGGGCCGTGCGGCCGCTGCCCGGCTCCGTGCAGTACGCCGGGTTCCGCGTCTCGTACGTCGTGCACGGCAGCTTCTCGACCCACGTGTAACGGCCCGACGCCGGACTGACCGTCCGCCCCGCGTCGGCGACGAGCCCGCCCGACGCCTTCGCCCGCGCCCGGTAGATGGCGTTGACGCGCCGCACGCGGTCGGGCGTCATGGCGTCGGGCCCCTGGAGCACCCACACGACGCGGGTGCGCCCGCCCCCGGCGGCGCCGTCGATCTGCGCGGCGAGGCGGCGCGCGTCGGCGGCGTACCGGTCGAAGTACTTCGCGCGCTGTTTGTCGTACGTGATGCCGTCCATGCACGGCGTATAGCCCCACGCATTGCCCCAGAACTGGAGGACGACATAGTCGGGCCGCTCGGCCCGCACCAGCGCGGCCGCCTTGTCCTTGCCGGGTACGAGGGAGTCCTTGCCGGTCCCTTCGAGGTAGTCGCAGAGGGTGGTGCCGGAGTACGGGGCACTGCGGTAGCGGGCGCGCAGGCCGTCGCGGAGCTGCGCGCCGAGGACTTTCTGGTTCTCCATGGCGAGGGAGTCCCCGAGGTAGAGGACCTTGGGGGCGTCGGCTCTCTGCGGTTCTCCCGGCCGAGGCTTCTCCGCGGCACGCTGCCGTGTGGTGGAGGACGGCGAAGGCTCCCGGGGCGCTGCGACACCAGGAGGCGCGTCCGGCGGCACGTCGGCCGGCGCCGCGCCACCGGAACCGGAACCGGACCCGGGGTCGCCACACGCGCCCAACAGCAGCACGCCGGCCAGTACCCCCGCGCTCCACAGCTTCCGCATGCGGCAACTCCCGCCCCAGTCAGCCGAAACGGCCACCAGGCAAGCACACGCGGGACGGCGAGGGAAGGCATCGGCGCGCCAACCGCACGCGGCGGCGACGGTGTTGGCGGGCCCGTCAGTAGCGCAGGGCCGTGGTGAGGTGGGCCTTCACCTCACCGTCGAGGGTGCGGGTGCTGCGAGCGGTGGCGTCCTTGGACTCGCCCGCGGGAACGTCGGGAAGTTTGGTCACGACCGTGTCCAGGAGCTTGCCGTCGGCGTCCTTGAAGGTGACCTGGACGGCGAAGGACTTCGAGGAGTCGGCGCTGTTGTCGGCCGTGACCTTCACGGTGGCGCGGCCGTCGTCGTCGGTCGACGGATCGCCGAGCCGTACGTCGGCCTTGGCATCGACGCCGCCCTTGACCTCGTGGATCTTCTCGCCCGCCCGCGCGGTGGCGGAGGCCACCGCCGAGGCCGCCCTGCTGGCCGCGTCCGAGGCGGTACCACCGTCGTCGGAGCAGCCCGCCGTCAGGAGGGCGAGGGCCGCGACGCATACCGCCGCGGCCGCCGGACGCCGCGTCCTGTTCCCGGCCCTGAACCCGGGCCCGAATCCGTTCCTGGCCATGCCGCCTCCGTAACTCGCTGCACCTGGTCCCCCCAGTGAAGATCAGCGAGGCGGAGGCCGCATGCCGGAAAGGGCGGTTGGCGGACCCTTCGGAGTGACGCCTAGCGAGCGACGAACTGCGTGAGGATGGCCTGCACCTCGTAGATGTCGACGCCCTTCGTGAACGTCTTCTGCAGCGGCGTCGGGTTGCCGGAGATCCAGATCTTCAGCTCGGCGTCGAGGTCGAAGTGCCCCGCCGTCTCCACCGCGAAGTGCGTGATGCTGCGGTACGGCACCGAGTGGTACTCGACCTTCTTGCCGGTGATCCCCTGCTTGTCGACCATGATCAGCCGGCGGTCGGTGAACAGCATGGTGTCGCGTATCAGCGTGTACGCGGCGTGCACCTGCTCCCCGTGCCCGAGCAGCCGCGCGTAATCGCTCTGCGCCTTCGCCGGGTCGACGGTGTGCGCGTTTCCGAACAGTGCCATGTGAGGCCCCCCACTCAATTTTCGATGAACTGCCACTGTATAGGGGGTGGGGCCTGGGGAGTCGAAGGTGTGTGCGAGTGGCAGCTGATCAGCTAACCGGGTTGCCCGGGCCGTTCGGGTCACCCGGGTCACCCGGGTCACCCGAGTTGCCCGAATCGATCGAGGCGACCGGCAGCTGTGTCGGGTCGAGCTGCTCGCCCCGGGCGAAGGCCATGGCGAAGGCGGACTCACCCAGGGCCGCCTTTGTCGCGGCCGTGATCCGGTCGACGTCACCGCGTTCGGCGGGCGGGAGAGGCGCCCCCACGCTTCGGCGGGCCGCGTCCGCCGCGCCCAGCAGCAGGGCGGCACGCTCCGGCGCACCGGCGAGGGCCGCCGCGCCCGCCAGCCCCTCCAGGGAGAGGGCGACGGCGCGCGGTTCGGCGAGCAGCCGGGCGGTTCGGAGGCCGCGGAGGTGGTGGGCCTCGGCGCCGGGCCCGTCCCCGCGCAGCTCGGCGATGAAGCCCAGCTCGGCGTGGTGCAGGTGATCGCCGGCCAGTGAGGACACGTCGGCGTGACGGTCGCGGATGCGCCGCAGATACGTCTCGGCCGCGGCGAGGTCGCCGACGCGGCGCGCCCCGAGCGCGAGTCCCATCTCGGCGTGGATCTCGCCGTAACGGTAGCCGTACTCGGCGGCCAACGCCCCTGCCTCCTCATGGAGTTGGCGCGCCCGCTCCCAGTCACGGGTGAGCAGGGCCAGTCGGCCGAGACCGGAGAGCCGCGCGGCGACCTCGGCCTGGAGCCCGAGCTCACGGGCGATGACCAGGCCCTCCTCCTGGCGGCGGACGGCTTCGTCGTAGTCGCCACGGATCTCGGCGAGCGCGGCGAGAGGTGTGACGGCCTGCAACGCACCCCATCGGTCACCGAGTTCGCGGAACAGCTCGGCCGCGCGCCGCCCGTCGCCCCCGACGGTGTCGAGCTCCCCGCGAATCAGCGCGTGCATCGCACGCAGACCGAGCGCGGCAGCCACGATCCACCGCCCCCCGGCCTCCCCGGTTGCCCCGGCCTCCGCAGCCTCCCCGGTTGCCCAGGCCTCCGCGGCCTCCCCGGCCTGGTCGGCGAGGTCGAGCACCCGAGCGTTGACCTCCTCGCTCGCGAGGGGATCACCCGCGCTGAAGAGGCCGTAGGAGTAGAGCCAGAGGGTGCGGGCGGCGCGAGTGCTGAGGGGGTCGAGGTGGGGGAGGGAGTCGAGGTGGGAGAGGGAGTCGAGGTGGGGGAGGGAGGCGGCTTGAGGTGCGAGGAAATCCGCGCCCCCACCAACCACACCAACCACACCAGCCACACCGGCCCGCCCGCGGCTCGCTCTCTCCCCGGTCATCAGGGCGAACGCCTCCCGCAGCAGCCGCACTTCCCTCTTCTCGCCCGCGACATCCAACACCGAGGAGAGCGAACGCAGCCCCTCACTCAGCCGCCCACGCAACAGCCACCACCAGGAGAGGGCAACACCGAGCCGTACGGCTTCATCGGCACTGTGAACCCCGGGCCGCTGCCCGGCATCTCCGGCACCCCGGCCGGAGGCCCTCCGCACCGCCTCCTCCAACGCCCCGCGGAGGTTCGCCGCCTCGGCATCGAGAATGTCGAGCCACACCCGCTGCTCGCCCCCGCGAAGGTACGGCTCGGCCCGTTCGGCGAGGTCCAGGTAGTGGTGCAGATGGCGTTCGCGTACGCCGCTGAGATCCTCCATCTCGCGCAGCCGCTCCATGGCGTACGCGGAGACGGACTCCAGGAGCCGGTAGCGCGGGCCCGTCCCGGCGGGTCCCTGCGCCACGACGACCAGGGAACGGTCGACGAGGCGGGTCACCAGGTCCAGAACCTCGTCGCGGGTCACACCGTCACCCGCGCACACCGCCTCCGCCGCATCAAGGGTGCAGCCGTCGCGGTGCACGGCCAGGCGGCGCAGCACGATGCGTTCGGGCGCGCTGAGCAGCTCCCAGCTCCAGTCGATCATCGCCCGCAGGGTCTGCTGGCGGGCCGGAGCACCGCGCTGCCCCGAGGTCAGCAGCCGGAAGCGATCGCCGAGCCGGTCGGCCAACTCCCGTACCCCCAGGGCCCGTACGCGTGTCGCGGCAAGTTCGAGAGCGAGCGGTATCCCGTCGAGACGCCGACAGATCTCCTCGACGGCAGCCTCGTCGGCACCGCCGTGACTGAGCGAGAATCCGGGGGCCGCGGCACGGGCACGGGCCACGAAGAGACTGACCGCGTCCGCGGCCGGCAACGGCTCCACGAGGAACACGGCCTCACCGGTGAGGCCCAACGGCTCCTGACTGGTGACCAGCACGCGCAGCCCCGGCACGGCACGCAGCAACGTGTCCGTGAGCTCGGCGGCCCCTTCGACGACCTGCTCGCAGTTGTCGAGAACGAGCAGCATCCGACGCTCGCGCAGCGCGGCGACGAGCCGCTCGGCGGGGGCGGGGGCCCCGAGTGCCCCGCCCTCGACCGACCCGAATTCCGCCGTCCCCGTCTGTCCGGGGTTCGCTGCCCTCGTCCGTCCGGATTCTGCCGTCCCTGGCTGCCCGGGGCTCGCCGTCCTCGGCTGCTCGGAGCCCGGTGTCCCCGGCCGCCCGGGGCTTGCCGTCCCCGGCTGCCCGGAGCCCGGCGTCCCCGGCCACCCGGAGCCCGCCGTCCCCGGCTGCCTGAAGCCCGGCGCCCCCACCCGCCCGGAGCCCGCCGTCCCCGGCCGCCCGGAGCCGGGCGCCCCCAACCGCCCAGCGCCCGGTGGCCCCGACGGCACGTCGTCTCGGAGGCCGAGGACACCGGCCACGGCCTGAGCGAGATCGGCGACGCCACTGCCACCCCCCATCCCGGCGAGCTCGACGAGCCAAACACCGTCGGGGAAGGCGGTGAGCCCCTCGCCCCCACCCACCTGCCGGCCCGCGACCTCCACCGCGAGCCGCGTCTTACCGACGCCCCCGGACCCGGTGAGCGTCACAAGTCGCCCAGCGGCGAGAAGCTCTCCCGCCTCGACCACGGCCCGCTCGCGTCCGACGAGCGCGGTGAGGGGAGCGGGGAGGTTGGTACGGACGCGGAGGGATTCGCGCGGAGGGCCGACTACAGGCGACGGGACAGCAGCGGAACCCTGACCCGAACCCGGGCCGGCACCCAGACCCGAGCCGAGGCCGGAACCCAGCGGCCCGTCAGCCTCCTCCCCCCGCCGCCCAACAGAAACCGCCCCCAACGCCCCGCCAGAACCGGCCTCCTGGGGCCCACCGGGACTCGCCCCCAACGCCCCGCCGGGACCCACCCCCAACACCTCGCCAGGACCCACCCCCAGCCACCCACCACCAAAGCCCGCACCCGCTCCCGACCCCGTTCCCTCCCCCGCTCCCAACCCCGGCTCCTGCCGCAATATCGCCTCGTGCAGGGACACCACCTCGGGACCGGGATCGAGCCCCAGCTCCTCCGACAGCTGCTGTCGTAGCGCCGCGTACGAGGCGAGGGCCTCGCTCTGGCGCCCCGCCAGGTACAGCGCACGCATTTGCACGGCCCGCAGCCGTTCCCGGAGCGGATGCCGTGCGACCAGGTCCGCCAACTCCCCCGTGAGCAACGTGTGATCGCCCGTCGCGAGGCGTGCCTCGGCCTGTTCCTCCACCACGGCGAGGCGCTGCTCGGCGAGCCGGTCGGCTGCTACCCGTACGAACGACTCGTCGGCGAGATCGGCGTAAGCGGGCCCGCGCCACAACGCAAGGGCCCGCGTGAGCACGTCGACCCGCACACGCGCATCCGGCACACCGCGCGCCTCCTCGACGAGGGAACGGAAGCGGTCCGCGTCCACCTCGTCGCCGGCCGCCACGTCCACACGCAGCCGGTAACCGGGCGCCTGATGCACCACGCGGTCACGGCCGAGGGCGCGGCGCAGCTGGGAGACCTTGGCCTGCAAGGCGTTGGCCGGATTGCGCGGCGGCGCACCGCCCCACAGGTCGTCGATGAGCCGGTCGGCGGAGACCGGCCGCCCCTCGTGCACGAGAAGGTCGGCGAGCAGCGCCCTGACCTTCGCCTCGGGAACCTTGACCGGCTCCCCCTCGCCGTCCCACACCGCCAGTGGACCCAGCACCCCGAACCGCATGCGGCTCACCGTACACAGCGGAAACGGCCGACCGCCCGCGGCGGCCCATCAGCAAATCATCAGCACCCCCGAAGCACCCGCGAGCACAGTCACCCCCGTCAGCAGAGCAAGCAGAGCAGGCAGAGCAGCCACTGCACCAAGGCGAGGGAGAAGCAGAAGCCAATGCCCAAGTACGCAGGCACAAAAGCCGTCGTCATCGGTGGCGCCACAGGCCTCGGCCTGGCCATCGTGAAGCGGCTCGTCGAGGGCGGTGCCGAGGTCCTGGTGACCGGCGGCCCCGGGCGGACCTCGCCGCGACCGCCGCAGAGGTGGGCCCCTGCGCCCACGTCATCCACTCCGAACCGCCGCACCCGTCGCACCCGACGCACCCGTCGCACCCGACGCACCCGTCGCACCCGTCGCACCCGACGCACCCGTCGCACCCGACGCACCCGCCGTCCTCCACCGCACTCGCCTCCACCATCCAGGAACGGCTGGGCGGCATCGACCTCCTCTTCGTCCACGCCGACGACGGCTTCCCCGCACCCCCCGCGCCCGAACTGCTCCGGCTCCTACGGCAGGACGGCTCGGTCGTCCTCACCGGCACCGCAGCCGACGACCCGGCAACCACCTCCCTGGCGCCCCTGACCCGTTGTCGCGCCCCGGCCGACGAAACAGCAGGCATAGCGCTCCGCCTGGCAACGAAAACCCCCGCCCACACACCCACACATACGAACCCGCCCCCACCCCTGCACACGCACTGAAAGGCCCCACACCCCATGCGCACAACAGAACCCACCCCCACACCCACCCCAACGCACCCCCAAAGGAGGAACCAGCAGAGCCAGCAGAGCCAGCAGAGTCGGCTCCCCCTCCTGGCCCTCCTGGCCCTGGCGACCGCCGTGTTCATCACCAGCCTCACCGAGACGCTGCCCGCGGGCCTGCTGCCCGCGATGAGCGCCGACCTCGGCGTCAGCGAGTCGGCGACGGGACAGACCGTCACGATCTATGCGATCGGCACCGCACTCACCGCGATACCGCTGACCGCCGCCACCGCGGGCTGGCGGCGCAAGCGACTGCTGCTGACAGCGATGGCGGGCTTCGCCGCCGCCAACACCGTCACCGCGCTCTCGACGAACTACCCCCTCACGATGACGGCCCGTTTCGTCGCCGGTGTCGCCGCGGGGCTCGCCTGGGCGCTGCTCGCCGGTTACGCCCGCCGCATGGCGCCGCCCCACCTCCAGGGCAAGGCGATCGCCATCGCCATGGCGGGCATCCCGGTCGCGCTGTCGCTGGGCGTACCGGCGGGAACGTTCCTCGGCAAGGTGCTCAGCTGGCAGGTGGCGTTCCTCGCGATGACCGGCCTGACCGTGGGCCTGCTGGCCTGGATAGCAGCAATCGTCCCGGACTACCCAGGCCAGAGGAACCCGAGGACCCCGAGGACCCAGAACCGACAAGAAAAGCGCAGCAGCACCAAGCCCCCCACCCCACACGCCCCACGCACCCCGCACACGCTGCACGTACCCGGTGTGCCCCCGGTCCTCTTCGTCACCCTGGTCTTCGTTCTGGCGCACACCGTCCTCTACACCTACATCGCCGCGTTCCTGGACGAACTCGGCATGGGTGGTTCGACCGACGTCATCCTGCTCGTCTTCGGTGCGGCGTCGCTGCTCAGCATCTGGATCGTGGGCGCACTGATCCACCGCAGGCTGCGCGCGCTGACGCTCGCGAGCGTGCTGCTGGTCGGCGTAGCGGCGGCCGTGCTGGCCGTCTTCTCCGACACCCCGGCACTCGTCTACGTCGCCGTGACGCTGTGGGGCCTGGGCTGGGGCGGCGCCCCGACCCTTCTCCAGACCGCCGCGGGCGACGCGGCCGGCGACGCGGCGGACGCGGCCCAGGCCATGCTCGTCACCCTCTGGAACGTGGCCATGGCGGGCGGCGGCGTCTTCGGCGGCATCCTGCTCGGCCTGGTCGGCACCTCGTCCTTCCCCTGGACGATCCTGCTGCTCCTGGTCCCGGTGCTCCTGGTGGTGGCCGCGTCCCGCAGACACGGGTTCCCGGCCTGCCCCTGAGCAGTACCGGTCCCGGCAGTACCGGTCTCAGCAGTACCGGACCCATCCGGCCCATCCGGCCCATCCGGCCCATCCGGCTCAGCCGACTAAAAAACACCCGGCGAGACAGACCTGCGACCTGCTGGCCACCTCTTCGGTGCGGGGGAAGGCACCGAAGAGGCGACGATCCTCGCCCGCCTCGCCGGGAGATCGTAGACCGAACGAGGGGCCGAACTCCGGGGGCCCGCACCGGAGCCCGGCCGCCGACTCCCTCAGAAGTCGTCGGCCCCGTTGCGCAGCTCGTACGTCCAGAAGCCGGTCAGCGCCTTCGCCGGGTCGACGGCGATGCCACCGCTGCCCGGCGCCGTGACGGCGGCCATGCCGCCACCGCCCTGCAGCGTCACGGAGAAGCCGGAGACGGGCTCGTTCTTCTCGTCGACGCCACCGTCCGACACCTTGACCAGCGCGTACGCGGGGGCGCCGGCCTTCAGGACGACGGGGGAGGTGGGCTTGCTCTTGGCGACGGCGGGCACGTTCTGCTTGTGGCTCTCCAGGAACTGGATCTCCGGGAAGCCGGTCATCTCGCAGCTGTGGCCCGAGGTGTTCTTCGCGGTCAGCACGATGTGGGTGTAGGGCGGGCCACCGTGGCGGGCGGCGCTGATGCTGACGTCCTTGGTGGTGCAGGCGGGGGCGGCAGCGGCGGCCCCGGAACCACCGGCCGCGACGGTGGCCTTGGCACCGGCCCCACCCTTAGCGGCCTGCCCCGAAGAACCGTCCGCCGTGGAGCCGTCCGCCGTGGAGCCGTCCGCCGTGGAGCGGTCCGCCTTGGCCCCGCCGACGGAGACGGTCCTCTCGCTCCCCGTCGACCCGGCGGACTTCGTGTCGGAGTCGCCCCCGCCACAGCCGGTGAGGGAGAGGGCGAAGACGGCCGCGCCGGTGGCGGCGAGGAGGGTGGTGCGGCTACGGAACGTACGCATGGGATGTCCCCCGTGATGGTGCGTGAGTGCTGGCGCGACAGCTGCCCGGTCTGTGACAACCAGCGCCTGACCTGCTGACACCCCCAACCCTGCCCGCCCCCACTAACGCCCCACTGCCGCCCCGCTGACGCCCCACTGCCGCACCCGGCAGCCCCGACCACCCCAACGCTCAATCGGCCGGCGGAGGCCGAAGAACGGAAACCAAAGGAGGCGGATGCAGTCACGCCCCGAAGCCCCGAAGCCCCGAAGTTCCGAAGCCCCGAATCGGACTGATGCGGGACGCCAGTGCTCTCGAGTTGCCCGCCCGGACGCCTGGGACGGGGACACGGAAAATATGTCTCGACTGACCGCCGCCATGAAGCGCCGAGCACTAATGTGCCTGTACGGCGAGTGTGCCGTGCATCACACAAGAACGGCCGGCGCGTGGTCTGGGGGTGACGCGTGCCTGCCGCGCACTACTGGGGTGGGGGTCTCATGTACGAATTAACCAAGGGTGCCAACGTCGGCCTGGCGACCTTGAGCGAGAACGCCGATGCCGTGATCGTCAGTCTGGACTGGACGAGCCCGACGGGTGAAGGGGACGCGGACGTATCCGTCCTTCTGCTGGACGCCGGCGGAAAAGTGCGCAGCGACGCCGACTTCTACTTCTACAACAACCCGGTCGCCACTGACGGGAGTGTGCAACTCCTGGGAAAGACGCCCACCGGGAGCGGTGACAAGGACCGCATCAGTTTCGACCTGTCCGCGGTTCCGGAAGACATCGACCGGATCGTGATCGCGGCGAGCAGATACGACGGAGCCCATTTCGGCGAACTGGACGATCTGCGGCTCACGTTGGCCGACAGTTCCGGTGAGGATCTGCTCCGGTTCGCCGTCGACGACACCGGGCCGGTGAGCGCGTTCATCTTCGGCGAGCTCTACCGCCGTGGCGGAGAGTGGAAACTCCGGGCCGTCGGACAGGGATACGAGGCGGGCCTGGCGGGCCTGGCCACCGACTTCGGTGTGGACATCGAGGACGACGCGGCCACCGAGCAGGCACTCGATGACGCGGCCACCGCGCAGGTACTGGACGGCGTGGGCGGCGAGGAGCACACGGACGACACATCTCCGGTCGTGCTCTCGGTCGAAATGCCTGCTCCACGGGCACCGCAGGAACCACATGCACTCCAGACGCCACAGACACCGCACGACGCAGCCCCGGCCCACGACGCAGCCCCGGCTAACGACACAGCCCCGGCTCTCCGGCAGCCCGCACCCGATACGGATCCGAAAAAGACCCCGACACGCCTCCGCACAGCCAAGAAGAAGGTCACCTTGCCGAAGGTGGTCAAGAAATCCTTGGCGGAGAACGAGACCTGGAAGGGAGCCAGGCTCTTCCCGGTCTCCGCGCTCAAGAGCGACCGGGACCGCGAAACGCGGGCCACCTCCGTGCTCTTGTCGGTGATGGCACAGATCCCCGAGTTCGGAAGGAGACTCACTGCCGCATTCGGCGCGCCCGCGGGCCGGATGGAGACGTTCACGGAAGTTTCCCTGCCGCACGGAGACACCCCCAGACGCCCTGATGGTGTGATCCGTGTCGAACGGGCGGGCAAACTATGGACCGCTCTCGTCGAAACCAAGACGAACGGCAACTCCCTCAAGGCCGAGCAAGTCCAGGCCTACATGGACATCGCCGCGCGCCGCGGTTACGAGGCGGTGATCACCCTCTCGAACGACGTTGCCCTGGAGGGAAGCCCCCTGGTCGACGTCAGAATCGACCGCCGACGCAAACACAAGGTGGCCCTGTGGCACCTTTCCTGGGCCGAAGTGGCGTACCAAGCACAGATGTTGATCCGCCACGAGGGCGTGGGCAACATGGCGCACGCCTGGCTGCTCCAGGAACTGCTGCACTACGTCCAGCACGAGAATTCCGGCTGCCACGGGTTCCAGAACATGGGATCGGCCTGGGTCCCCGTACGCAACGGCATCGACGACGAAACCCTGTGCCAAGGGGACATGCGCGCCCTTGAGGTGGTGGAGAGCTGGGAACGGCTCATCCGGCAGGTCTGCCTCAGGCTCGGTGGCGAACTCGGCCAGAAGGTGTTGCCGGTCCAACGAGCCAAGCGCGGAGTCGAACCCGAAGCCCGCCGGGCCGCCCTGGCGGAGCAGCTCTGCCTCGACGGAAAGCTGCAGGCGGAGCTACGCGTCGAGGGAGCCCCCGGCATCCTCGTGATCGCAGCGGACCTGCGCACCGGCAAGCTCCGCACATCCGTCGAGATCCCCGCACCCGACCAGGGCTACCCCCTGACCTGGGTGAAGCGCCTGGTCCGCCGCCTCGCCGAAGCACCGGCCGACCTGCACATCGAGACGCTCGTGGAGGGTGAGTCAGGCGGGCCCCGGGGCACGTTGGAGCGGCTGCGCCCGGAGCCGGCGGACTTGCTCCCCAAGAACGGCGCCCAGATCACCGGCTTCCGCCTCTCCCTCTTCAAGGGCATGGGCAGCGGCCGCGGCAACGCCGAGTCCGGCTTCATCCGCAGCGTCGACGACGCCGTACACCGCTTCTACGCCACGGTGGCCGCCAGCCTGGACCGCCCGCCAGCCCGCCGCCCCCCGAACGGCGAACGCCCACCCAAAACGACCAACACCCTGGCTCCGAACCCCCCGTCCCTCGACCAGCCGACCCCCACCCCACCCCCTGCCGGAGCCGACCTGGCACTGACGGAATGATCAAGCTCCACACTCAAGGGCCCAGGCCGCGCGCCACGTCCTGGGCCCATGGCGTGCAGCCCTCAACGCTCGCCACGATGTGCCCGCGGTCGCCGGCGCCCCCCTCCCTCTCCCACCCGGTGCCGGCCGATCCCCCGCCGGAGGCATCGTCTGTGCCCACGGGTTGGATGCTCGGGATTTCACTCTCATGCCTCCGGGCTTGTCCGCAGTGGGCGGGCGTCGACGCAGCCGGGTGCTTGATGAGGCGGAGGAACCCGCAACGACATAAGGAGCGTGAGGTCCGCTGGCACATGGAGTCGTTCGCTGAGGAAGGACCGAACGGCCTCGTCTTCGTCGGCGAGCGAGGAGCGCCCTTCCGTCGGAGCACCTTCGGCAAGTATTGGCGCAGGGCGCGCACGGTCGCCGGTCTGCCTGACAACTTCCGGTTCTACGATCTCCGCCACACCGGGCACACCCTGTCGACCCGATCCGGCGCGACCCTGAAGGACACGATGGTCCGCGCCGGCCAGTCGTCCGAGAAGGCGGCGATGATCTACCAGCACTCCGAGGAGGAGCGTCAGCAGGAGGTCGCGGGGATGCTCGATCGGAGTGTTCGGAAGGCCCGCCGGGCTGTGGCACGGAAGACCGGATGATCAAGCATCTGGCACGGATGTGGCACGCGACGAGTGAGAGAAGGCGGACAGCAAAAAGGCCCGGGTCGTTGACCTGGGCCTTATCTATGGAGCGGGTGACGAGAATCGAACTCGCACTCTCAGCTTGGGAAGCTGATGTTCTACCACTAAACTACACCCGCGAAAGACACCGTCCCGAAGCGTTCTGCAGCTGCTTCGAAGCCGTGTCGTACCGTCGCACACTGTACCTCATCCCGGGCCCCCGGCGCTCTCGCCGTGGGGTCCGAGTGGTGTGTGGGAGGGGGATGCGCCGTGCGGCGGGAGGGAGTTGGGGCGTACCGTGGAATGTGGTCGCGCCGCCTGGAGGGCCGTCCCTTTCATACCGTAATGTGGGCGTTCGTCGTCGGCTCGGAGGCGAGCGAGAGACGAGTGAGTACGGGTACGTACGAGCTCACCTACGACTGGGGAAGGGACTCGAAGACTTGATGGAGCGCACCGTCGTCCGATGTGCCGAAGGGCACGTGTTCAGCACCGCTTCGTTCCCGATGCAGCAGGCGGACCGGCTCGGTCCCGGCCGGCTCATCCGGTGCCCGCGCTGTGCCCGGCTCCGGCACGCCGTGCCGGTGACCCTGCAGAAGCAGTAGAGCGGGGAGCGGGTAGCGGTAGCGGGGAGCGGCTGCGGTGGTGGGCTAGTCGTAGCGAGCTCGTCGTCGTGAGCCAGCGGTCGCGGTGCTGCCAGCGGAGTCACGGAGCGCGCGGGTCCTGTCCGATTGGGGTGGGCCCGCGCGCTCTGCGTATCCTCGGTGCGTGCTTCTCTCAGACAAGGACATCCGGGCCGAGATCGACTCCGGACGGGTACGGATCGACCCGTACGACGAATCCATGGTGCAGCCCTCGAGCATCGATGTGCGGCTGGACCGCTACTTCCGGGTGTTCGAGAATCACCGCTACCCCCACATCGACCCCTCCGTCGAGCAGGCCGACCTGACGCGGCTCGTGGAGCCCGAGGGTGACGAGCCGTTCATCCTGCACCCGGGTGAGTTCGTGCTCGCGTCGACGTACGAGGTCGTCAGCCTGCCCGACGATCTCGCGAGCCGGCTCGAAGGGAAGTCCAGCCTCGGGCGGCTCGGGCTCGTCACGCACTCCACCGCCGGGTTCATCGACCCGGGGTTCAGCGGGCACGTGACCCTGGAGCTGTCGAATCTGGCGACCTTGCCGATCAAGCTCTGGCCGGGGATGAAGATCGGGCAGCTGTGTCTTTTCCGGCTGACCTCGTCCGCCGAGGAGCCCTACGGCTCGGCGCGGTACGGGTCGCGTTACCAGGGGCAGCGCGGGCCCACCGCCTCCCGTTCCTTCCTCAATTTCCATCGGACCCAGGTGTGAGCAGCGGTATGAGCAGCGGTATGAGTGACGTGCGCGAGAACCTTACGTACGACAAGTTCGGCGGCGCTGTGCGGGAGCTCGCGCAGACCATCGCCGACGACGGGTACCAGCCCGACATCATCATCTCCATCGCCCGCGGTGGCGTCTTCGTCGCGGGCGGGCTCGCGTACGCCCTCGACTGCAAGAACATCCACCTCGTGAACGTGGAGTTCTACACGGGGGTCGGGACGACCCTCGAAATGCCCGTCATGCTCGCGCCCGTGCCCAACGCCATCGACTTCACCGACAAGAAGGTGCTGATCGCCGACGACGTCGCCGACACCGGGAAGACGCTGAAGCTCGTCCACGACTTCTGCCTCGACCACGTCGCCGAGGTGCGGTCCGCCGTCATCTATGAGAAGTCGCACTCCCTCGTGAAGTGCGAGTACGTGTGGAAGCGGACCGACGAGTGGATCAACTTCCCTTGGAGCGTCGAACCGCCCGTCGTGCGGCGGGCCGGGCAGGTTCTTGACGCCTGACACGCCTGACACGCCCGACGTGAGTGAGGAGGGCCCGGGGACTCGTCGTCCCCGGGCCCTTCTCGCGTACGTGCGTCACCTACGTACTAGAACGTGCCCAGCTTGATGATCGACAGGATCGCCAGCAGCTGGATCGTGGACGCGCCCAGTGCCTTCGGCCACGGCAGGTCGTGGGACTTGCCGACCATCGTCGTGAGCAGCGCGCCCGCCGCGAGCCATGTCGCCCAGCCGAGCAGCTGGACGAAGGGCTGGCCGCCGCCGAGGAACATCGCCACGATCACGCGCGGCGCGTCCGTCAGCGACATGATCAGCATGGAGAGGCCGACCGTCGGCTGCCAGGCGCCGTCGCCGCCTAGCTGGCGGGCGAGGGTGTGGGTGACCACGCCCAGGATGAAGGCGCTGATGGTGATCGCGATGCCGGTGGTGAGGACGAAGGGCACCGCGGACGACAGCGTGGCGTTGATCGCGTCGTCGCGGGCGTCGTCGAAGCCGAAGAGCGCGAGCAGGCCGTAGAGGAACGTGACGATGAGGGCGGGGCCCCACATCGCGTAGTCCCGCATGTGGAGGAAAGTGGGGCCGGGGCGCAGCACGATGCCGCGCAGCAGCTCCTTCCAGTGCAGGCGGGGGCCGATGGGCGCGGCGGGCGCCTGGCCGGCGCGGTAGGTGTCGCCCTGGGTGTAGGGGTCCTCGCCGATGGAGAAGGCCTGGGTGTGGCCGGGGTTGTTGGCCGCGTACGGGTCGTAGCCGCCGCCGGCCCCACTGCCCTGGGGGCCGTGTCCGTACCCGTGGCCGTGGCCGTGGGCGTCGGGGCCGCCGAAGTACTCCGGCTCGCCGTGGTTGCCGCTGCCGGCCCCGGCCTGGGGCCACTGCTGGCCGCCCCCGCCACCGCCACCGGCGTACGGCCTGCCGCCCCCGGCCCCGCCGTACTGCTGCTGCGGGGGCTGCGGGCGCTGCGGGGTCGACGGCGCGGGTGGGTAGCCGTACGGCTGTTGGCCGCCCTGGGGGGCCTGCTGTCCGTACGGCTGCTGCCGCGGTTGTTGTTGCGGTCGCGCGGCGCGGTTGTCCCGGCCGCGTCCGATCCTGAATCCAGCCACGAATCGAACGTACCTGGTCTTCGGGGGCCGGGTCGTCCCTCCCCGGGAGGAGACGGGCTTTGCGGCCGACCTGTGACAACCCTTAGGGGTTCCCTGAGAGGGTGGCCACCGGGCCAGTGTCGGTGTCCGGTGTCAGCGGCCGAGCACCGCTCCGTACGCGTACGGGTGCGAAGACGCGGGCAGCCCGATGGAGTTGGGCGTGATGGCCCTGCTGCCCGTGGCGCCGCCGCCGGGCAGCTCCCAGACGCCGCCCGCGGAGGCGTTCTCGCCGGGGGCCGCCACGGACACGTCGGGGCGGCCGTCGCCGTTGTGGTCGGCGGCCACCAGGTTGGTGCCGAAGGTGTCGCCCTTCTCGGCCGTGCCCGGGATGCCGGGGGTGTTCTGCTGGTACGCGACCGCGCCCACCGCCGCGCCGTCCGCGTTCAGGATGCCCTTCGCGCCGCCCTTCAGGACGGTGACGCTGCCCGCGCGGGCGGCGCTGCCGATGGCCTCGCCGGGGGCGCCCGCGATCAGGTCGTCCTTGCCGTCGCCGTCGAGGTCCGCGGCGACGAGGGCGTTGCCGAAGTCGTCACCCGTTTCGGCGACGCCCGGGACGCCCGGGGTGTCCTGGTTGAGGGTCTGGCCCTGCCAGACGAGGCCGCTGCCGTCCCCGTAGTGGATGTGGATGCCGCCGCCCTTGGCGATCTCCTCGGGGCCGCACGGGTCGTCGATGTTCTCGTCGGCGATCTCACGGCAGTTGCCGAGGGCGAGGTCGTCGTGGCCGTCGCCGTTGAAGTCACCGGTGGCGAGGGCATTGGCGGCGCTGTTGTCGCTGCTCCACGTCAGGAGGAACCGGTACTCGTCCTTGGTGTAGTCGTACAGCTGGACGTGGGACTGGGTGTTGGGCTGGTTCTGCGTGTAGTACGCGACGGCCAGTTCGGGGCGGCCGTCGGAGTTGTAGTCGCCGGTCGTCATGACGGGGGCGCGGCCGCCCATGGGCCTGGCCATGAGGGGCTGGGTGCGGTCGGTGAGGGGGTGGGCGTTGTAGACGACCTGGTCCTTGCCGCCGATCGCCAGGTCGACGTCCGTGTCGCCGGTGAAGTCCGCGGCGGTCAGGGCGTTTCCGTACGCGGCGCCCGTCTTGTCGCCGCGGGCGGCCGTGTTGGCCACGGCGAAGCCGTCGCCGGTGCCGTACAGGACGGTGACCGAGCCCGCGTCCGTCTTGGCGTCGATGTCCTCGCCCGGGGCGCCGATGACGAGGTCGGCGTACTTGTCGTCGTCTATGTACGCGGTGGTGACCGCGCCGCCGAAGCGGTCACCGGCCTCCGGGGTGCCGGGCACCTCGACGGTGGCCTGCGTGATGCGTCGTACGCCGTTCGTGCCGGGTCCTTCCTTGCCGCCGAAGACGACGCTCACGTAGCCGGCCTTCGCCTTGCCGTCGACGGTGCCGCTGGGCACGCCGACGGCGAGGTCGGCGTATCCGTCGCCGTCGAAGTCGCTGGTGAGGGGGTTGGGGTCGGCGGGTGCGGCAGGGGACGCGGCGGGGGACGCGGCGTGCGCGGCTGTCGTGAGGGGGAGGGCGAGGCCGGTGGCGGCGAGGGCGGTGGCCGCGGCGAGGGCGAGGGAACGGGGGCGGGTACGGGTGTTTGTGCTTGTGCTTGTGCTTGTGCGCACGGGGGCTCCAACTCTTGGATCGAGGGCGGGGGGTGGGGTGGGGCCGGGCCCGCATCGGGGGGTGCGGACCCGGCGAAGGATGTGGCGTCAGTCGGCGAAGTTCACGCCGAGGCGCGGCGTGCCCGACCCCGAGATGCCCACCGTCGACGTGTAGACGCCGGCCGAGCCGGTGAGGGAGCCGTCGCTCTTGCTGGTCAGCGGGTAGAACGCGCCGTTCGCCCCGTTTTCGCCGTACGCGCCGACCGTGACGTCGCCCCGTCCGTCGCCGTTCAGGTCGTCGACGTGGATGTCCGCGCCGAAGTAGTCGTTCTTCTCGTTGGAGTTGGGGACGCCCGGCGTGTTCTGGTCGAGGAAGACCGCGCCGTCCGTGGAGAGGCCCGAGCCGTCCGCCTTCCCGTAGATGACGGTGACCGAGCCCGCGTCCGTGACGCCGTCGAGGTCCTCGCCCGCCGCTCCCACGACCAGGTCGAGGTGGCCGTCGCCGTTGATGTCGCCGAGGTCGAGTTCGGCGCCGAAGACGTCGCCCTTCTCGCCCGTGCCCGGCACGCCCGCGCTGTCCTGGGTGAAGATCTGCGTGTCGCCGTACGGGCCGTTGGCCGCGCCGTGCACCACGTACACCGAGCCGCCCTTGTGCGAGCCGGCGATCTCGTCGTCCCACTCCAGGCCGATGACGATGTCGCCGTAGCCGTCGCCGTCCGTGTCGCCGACGTCGGTGATGATGCCGCCGGGCAGCCGCTGCTGGTTGGTGGTCTTGAGGCCGTCGGCGGTGCCGGGCACCCACAGGTTGGCGTTGTAGCCGTCGCCGGTGGAGTAGCCGTCGACGATGAGGTCTTCCCTGTCGTCGCCGTTCACGTCGCCGGAGTGCAGGTTGAAGGGCCCCGCGCCCTCGCCGCTCTGGATGGCGGGCTTGACCGTGTAGCGGCTGGTGCCGGTGCCGCTGCTGCGGGAGATCTTGCCGTTGAGTACGTCGATGGTGGCCGCGCCGGACCGGGCGCCGATGGCGAGGTCGTCCTTGCCGTCGCCGTCGAAGTCACCGGCCTCGATGGGCCCGCCGAAGTAGTCGTGGCCGCCCGTGCGGGGGTCCTTCACCGTCGTACCGCCGGAGAGGCCGTTCGGGGAGCCCCACAGGATCTGCGCGGTGCCGCCGTCCTTGTCGCTGCCGACGTCCTCGCCGGGCGCGCCGACCGCGAGGTCGTCGTAGCCGTCGCGGTCGAAGTCGCCGTACGCGGTGTCGTAGCCGAAGGTGTCGCCCGTCTCGGCGGAGCCGGGGACGCCCGCGCTGTTCTGGCTGAAGGTCTTGTGGCGCAGCGTGGAGCCGCCGTACGTGACGGTGACCTGGCCCGCGCCGTCCTTCCCGCCGACGTTGGCGCCGGGCGCGGAGGTGGCGAGGTCCGCGACGCCGTCACCGTTGAAGTCGGCCTCGTGCGAGGGCAGCGGGTCCGCGGGTGCGGCGGACGCGGTGGTGGCCGTGACGGCGAGCAGTCCGCCCGTCAGCGCGGCCGCGGTGGCCGTCGCCGCGGCGAGACGCGTGCGTCTGGAACGGGCGGTGGTGGAGGTGCGCTTGTGCTTGGCCATGCGGGTCTCCTGCGGCATGCGGGGATGCCTGGCGGGCATCGGCGGTCGATGGGGGCCGGGGCGGGCGTGTTCACCGGGCGTTGGCCCTGGCTTCACGCCGTGATCGGCTAAGAGAAGACCCGCGGTGGGGTGCAAGGGTTGTACGGCGGACGGGAGTTGGGGAGGTCGGAGGGGGTTCGGGTGGGTTTCGCCGGACGGGCTGGGGGCGGGCGAATCAGCCCGTCCGGCGCTTGAGGACGAACTCGGCGGAGCCGGTGATCGGACGGTGCGAGAACCGTGACGGCGCCCGAGTTACCGCCCCAGGACCATCCCGTACTCCCGCGCACCCGTGAGCCCCAGCTTGCCCGGCGTCACCGAGGTGATCGCCGGCTTCGGGCCGTCCTTGGGGGTCGCGGCGTACCAGACGCCGCCCTTCTGCCCGTCCTCGCCGGGCGCGCCGACCGCGACGTCCGGGTAGGAGTCGCCGTTGTAGTCGCCGGTCGCGACGGCCGCGCCGAAGCGGTCGTCGGCCTCCGCCGTGCCCGCCACGCCCGCGGTGTTCTGGCTGAAGGCCGGGCCCGCGAGGTCGCCGCCGGTGCCGGACGAGGCGAGGACCCAGTACGTACCCGCGTTCTTGGCGGTGCCGACGGCCTCGGCGTCGGCGCCGACGATCAGCTCGTCGATGCCGTCCCGGTCGAGGTTGCCGACGGCGAGCCGCGCGCCGAAGTTGTCGCCGGTCTCGGCGGTGCCGCCGACCTGCGGGCTGTTCTGGGAGGTGCAGGAGGAGCCGCCGTCGCCGAGCTTGCCGCCCTGCTTGCCGTAGATGACGGCGATGGACCCGCCGAGGATGTCCTCGCAGTAGGTGCCCTCGGCCTCGGGGTTCGGCCGCATGTTGCCGACGGCGAGGTCCGCGGTGCCGTCCCCGTCGAAGTCGCCGGTGGCGAGCGCGGTGTCGGAGCTGTCGGCCGTGTGCCAGGTCTCCTTCCACTCGCCCGTGGCGCGGCTCTGCACGGTCGTGCCGCTGACCTCCATGCCGTGGTACGAGATGGCGAGGTCGTCGCCGCCGTCGCCGTCGAAGTCACCGGCGGCGAGGGCGGACGGGCCCGCGAAGTGCCAGCCCGTGACCCGGGAGACCTCGGAGGGCGAGCCCGTGGTGAAGGGGCCGGGCCGCGTCACGACGGCGTCGGACTCGTCGAAGTGCGAGTTGAAGGCGATGTCCTTGTCGCCGTCCTTGTCGAAGTCGCCGGTGGTGAGCAGCGAGCCGTAGCGGGCGCTGTCGATGCCGCCGTTGGCGGCGGTGAAGCCGCCCTTGAAGCCGGTCGCGGAGCCCCAGACGACCGCGACGGTGCCGGCGGCCGAGCCGGCGGTGGTCGCCTCGCCGGGGGCGCCGACGACCAGGTCGCTGTAGCCGTCGCCGTTCATGTCGTTCGAGTCGACGGCGTAGCCGAACTTGTCGCCCGCCTCGGCGGTGCCGGGCACGCCGGTCGTGGCCTGGCTGACGGTGGCCGAGCCGTGCTTGCCGAGGCCGGACGCGCCGCCCCAGACGACGTTGACGTATCCGGCCTTGGCCTGCCCGCCGACCGTCGCGCTCGGCACGCCGACGGCGAGGTCCACATAGCCGTCGCCGTTGTAGTCGGCGCGGATCTTCGAGGGGGCGGGGGCCGCGGCGGCGCTGCCCGCGGTCAGGCCGGTGACGCCGAGGGCGGTGGCGGCGCAGAGGGCGCCTGCCGCGAGGAGCTTGTTGCGCGTGTTCTTGCGCGCGGTCTTTCGTATGTACGAGGACATGGAGAGGTCTCTCACTGGTTGAGGGTGTGCATGAGTGGAGGCCGGGCGGGAGCCCGGAGGGCGGCCCGGCAGGGGGGGCGGGTCAGCGCACGGTGCGGCCGAAGCCGGCCCCGGTGCCGCCGGTCCCGAAGTCGGTGCCGTTGAAGGAGGCCGCCTGGGACGAGGTGAGCCCCGTCGACGTGCCGCGCAGGACCCATACGGCGCCGACGTCCCGCGTCGTGCCGATGTCCTCGCCGGTCGCGCCGGTGGCCAGGTCGGCCCTGCCGTTCTTGTTGATGTCCTTGAGCCGGACGGAGGTGCCGAAGTGATCGCCGGTCTCGGCGACGCCGGGTACGCCGGGGGTCTCCTGGTGCCAGGCCTTGCCCGAGGTGAACTTTCCGGCGGTGGACTTGAGGAGGGTCACGCTGCCGGTACCGGTGACTGTGTCGGCCGCCCCGCCGACCGCCTTGCCGATTGCCTCGCCGACCGTCTTGCCGACCGCCTCGCCGGGGGCGCCCACCGCTAGGTCCGCGAGGCCGTCGCCGGTCACGTCGCCCGCGGAGACGGAACCGCCGAAGTTGTCGCCGGACTCGTCCGTACCGGGGATGCCGGCGCTGTCCTGGTTGTACGTCACCGGCGCGCCGAACTTCCCGTCGCCGCCGAGCCGCACGGTGACCGAACCACCCTTGCCGCCCGCCGAGTCGCGCCCGTTCCCGGTGATCAGGTCGTCGTAACCGTCGCCGTCGATGTCACCGGCGGTGGCCGCGTCGCGCGTCGCGGTCGAGGGGGCGTCCGCGCCGATGACCTCGGCCCGGTAGCCGTAGTCGCCGACACCGCCGTTCATGTGGGCGGTGTAGACGCCGCCGTCCGCGCGCTCGCCGTACAGGACGAAGCCGACGCCGTCCTTGTACTTGAAGTTGCCCGCGATCATGCCGTCGAGGCGGACGCCCTCGGGCAGGAAGTCGACTTCCAGGCCGTGTACGCGGCCGTCCTCGCCGGCGCCGGAGTAGTAGTACCAGTTGTCGCTGCTGACCACGGCGAGCTGGGGCGAGCCGTCATAGTCGAGATCGGTCCACACGGCGGCCTCGCCGAACCGGCCCGCCGTGTCCGCCGTGTCTGTCGTGTCCGCCGGGGAGTTCAGGGCGCGGCCGCCGGACGTGAACGGGTTCTTGCCGCCCCAGATGATGGAGACGGAGCCGGACGGCTTGTCCGTCACCTTCTCGCCGGGCGCGCCGACGATCAGATCGGCGAAGCCGTCCCCGTTCACATCCCCGCTGGTCACGTTCTCGCCGAACTCGTCGCCGGGCTCCGTGACACCGGGTACTCCGGAGGTGTTCTGGGTGACGGTGACGGCGCGGTTCTCACCGACGCCGCGCGCCGAACCGAAGGTGACGGTCACGGAGTTGGAATCGGGCGACCCGACCACGAGGTCGCGGTAACCGTCCCCGTTGAAGTCGTCCTTCGGAGTGGCCTGCAAGGCGGTGGAGGCAGCACTCGCCGCCCCGGCCCCGGGCAGCGTCAGCCCTGCGGCCGCGAGGGCGGTGACGGTAGCGGTGACGGCCAGGCTTCTTGCACGCACGTGAGTCTCCCGGACCTCTGGAACCATTGGGAACCTTTGGGTATTGCTTGCGGGTGTGTGACTCGTGAGGCGTACGAAGGGTTGTGCGAGGGGGGTGGTGGGGTGGCTGGGGAGTGAACGCGGGGGTTGGGGCGGCCCCGGTCACCGTCAAAGGCGCAGGCCCACCAACGTCTCCCCGCTCAGCCCCGGGAGCCTCCAGCATCCGGCTTCGTATAGAGAATCTCCCGCGCCTGCTCCGCCGCCCGGACGATGCTCTCGGAGACGAAGTCCACGAAACGGGCGACGTTTTCGAGGCGGGCGCCGGCCGGGGTGTCGGGGCCGAGGACGGTGACACCCTGCCGCGCCGTCTCGACGAGCTGGGTGTGGGCGCGGGCGCTGGCGATCATCGACTGGTACCAGACGTCGTTGTCGACGACGTAACGCTCGCGGCGGCGGTCATCGCGCTCCCGGCGGATCAGGCCCTGGCTGTCGAGGAACGCGACCGCCTTGGAGATCGACGCCGCGCTGACCTGAAGGTGCTGGACGAGTTCGGACGCGGTGAGGCTGCCCGTGTCGCTGACGGAGACGGCGACCAGCACCCGGGCGGTCATCTTCGGCAGGCCCGACTGCATGAAGACGGTGGCGAGCAACTCCTCGTACTCGCGCACCGCCTCGTCGTCGCGTCCGCCGGCCTGCGAAGAGCCCCGCGAAGAGGACGAAGAGGCCTGTGAACTCCGGGGCGCGGACTGCCTGCGCCGGTGAGCCCGGTGTTCGGTGGCGCGGTGCGCCAGGTCGGCGCGGTAGGCGGTGGGACCGCCATTGCGCATGACCTCACGCGTGATCGTCGAGGTGGGGCGGTCGAGGCGCCTGGCGATCTCCGCGTAGGCGAGCTCGTCGGCCAGCCCCGACGCGATCTGCCGGCGTTCCTGCTGGGTGAGTCTGCCTCCCGGCATCGCGGTCTCCTCGCGGTCGTCTCTGGTGGCACCAGCTTAGCGTTCAATCTCAACCCATTGCAACGAGGCATCGCGTTCTCGTTGCATTGAATTTACAGCCGTTGCAATGAAATAGGGGCTGTGAGCTGCGTACTTTACGGTTGCGTGCAACGAAGCTGTTGCCGAGTTCGTGAACGCAACGTAGCTTTTCCCTCGTCGGAAACACCCAGTCCCAACAGACGAACCAGGAGCACACCATGCAGAAGTTCGCCACCCCCGCCCCCATCTCCGCCGTCCTCGACATCCCCGCCGGCCGCATCCAGCTCATCGCCGCCGACCGCGTCGACACCGCCGTCGAGGTCCGGCCCGCCGACGCCTCGAACGGCAAGGACGTCAAGGCCGCGGAGCGGATCGCGGTCGGGTTCGGCGACGGCGTCCTGCGGATCGAGGCCGCCGAGCCGAAGAACCGCCTCCTCGGCAACGGCTCCGGATCGGTCGAGATCACCGTCCAGCTGCCCGCCGGGTCCGCCGTCGAGGCCAAGGCGGCCGCCGGTGAGCTGCGCGGCGTCGGACGGCTCGGCGACGTCGCCTTCGAGGCCGCACAGGGCTCGGTCAAGCTCGACGAGGCCGCGGACGCCGTCCTCTCCCTGATGGCCGGGGACGTCTCGGTCGGCCGTCTCACCGGGCCCGCGAAGGTCGACGTCCAGAAGGGCACCATCCGCGTCGCCGAAGCCGTACGCGGCACCGTCGACCTCCGTACCGAGGCCGGCGACATCTCGGTCGGCGTCGCCCGCGGCGTCTCCGCCTCCCTGGACGCCGGCACCACCTACGGCCGGATCCACAACGCGCTCATGAACGCCGAGGGCCCCGACGCCGGCCTGGCCATCCGCGCGACCACCTCCTACGGCGACATCGCCGCCCGCAGCCTCTGACCGCAGCCTCTGACCGCCACGCGCCACCCACAGACTCTTAAGGAGCAGTCACCATGACGGACGACCTGGCCATCGCGGCGTACGGGTTGCGCAAGGCGTACGGGGACAAGACCGTCCTCGACGGCATCGACCTGGCCGTCCCGGCCGGCAGCGTCTTCGCCCTGCTCGGCCCGAACGGCGCCGGCAAGACCACCGCCGTCAAGATTTTGTCCACCCTCATCACCGCCGACGGCGGACAGGCCCGGATCGCCGGACACGACATCACCGCCGACCCGCAGGCCGTACGCGCCGCCATCGGCGTCACCGGCCAGTTCTCCGCCGTCGACGGGCTCATCACCGGCGAGGAGAACATGCTCCTCATGGCCGATCTGCACCATCTGACGAAGCGGGAGGGGCGTCAGGTCGCCGCCGACCTGCTGGAGCGCTTCGACCTGGCGGAGGTCGCCCACAAGCCCGCCGCCACCTACTCCGGCGGCATGAAGCGCCGCCTCGACATCGCCATGACCCTCGTCGGCAGCCCGCGCATCATCTTCCTCGACGAACCGACCACCGGCCTCGACCCCCGCTCCCGCCACACCATGTGGCAGATCATCCGCGGCCTCGTCGCCGACGGCGTCACCGTCTTCCTCACCACCCAATACCTGGAAGAAGCCGACCAGCTCGCCGACCGCATCGCCGTCCTCAACGACGGTGCCATCGCCGCCGAAGGCAGCGCGGAGGAACTGAAGCGGCTCGTCCCCGGCGGGCATGTGCGGCTGCGCTTCAGTGACCCGGCCGCCTACCGCGCCGCCGCCACCGCCCTGACCGAGTCCGCCCGCGACGACGAGGCCCTCGCCCTGCAGATTCCCAGCGACGGCAGCCAGCGCGCCCTGCGCGCCATCCTCGACCAGCTCGACACCGCCGGCATCGAGGCCGACCACCTCACCGTCCACACCCCCGACCTCGACGACGTCTTCTTCGCCCTCACCGGCCCGGCAGCCACCCACGACCAGCCCAAGGAGAACGCCCGATGAGCAGCAGCCTCTCCCTCGCCCTGCGCGACTCGTCCACGATGCTGCGCCGCAACCTCCTGCACGCCCGCCGCTACCCCTCCCTCACCCTCAACCTGCTGCTCACCCCGGTCATGCTGTTGCTGCTCTTCGTCTACATATTCGGCGACGCGATGAGCTCGGGCCTGGGTCAGGGCGGGCCCGACCGCTCCGCGTACATCGCGTACGTCGTCCCCGGTCTGCTCCTGATGACCATCGGCAGCACCGTGATCGGAACCGCGGTCTCCGTCTGCAACGACATGACCGAAGGCATCATCGCCCGCTTCCGCACGATGGCGATCCACCGCCCGTCGGTGCTCATCGGGCACGTCGTCGGCAGCGTGCTGCAGGCCATCGCGAGCGTGGTCCTCGTCGGCGCCATCGGCGTGGCCATCGGCTTCCGGTCCACCGACGCGTCCGTACTTGAGTGGCTGGCCGCGTTCGGGCTGATCGTGCTCTTCGCGACGGCGCTCACCTGGATCGCGGTCGGCATGGGGCTGGTCAGCCCGAACGCCGAGGCCGCCGGCAACAACGCGATGCCGCTGATCCTGCTGCCGCTCCTCTCCAGCGCCTTCACCCCGGTCGACTCGATGCCCGGCTGGTTTCAGCCGATCGCCGAGTACCAGCCGTTCACCCCCGCCATCGAGACCCTGCGCGGGCTGCTGCTCGGCAGCGAGATCGGGCACAACGGATGGCTCGCCGCCGGCTGGTGCCTGGGGCTCGCGGTGCTCGGCTACTTCTGGTCGACGTCGAAGTTCAACCGTGACCCGAAGTAGTGCGGCAGTAAGTGAAGTAGTGCAGCAGGAAGTAGTGCCCACGCGAACAGGCCGGTCCCGCCCGAAGGCGGAACCGGCCTGCACCACGTCGTACTCCCGTTACTTCACCGGCTCGGGCTCCGGCTCGTCCACCGACTCGGCGTCGCCCGCCGGGTCGACCGGCGTCTTCACGGAGTCGAGGAGGAGCTGCGCGACGTCCACGACCTGGAGGGACTCCTTGGCCTGGCCGTCGTTCTTCTTGCCGTTCACGGAGTCCGTGAGCATGACGAGGCAGAACGGGCAGGCGGTGGAGACGATGTCGGGGTTGAGCGACAGCGCCTCGTCGACCCGCTCCGTGTTGATGCGCTTGCCGATGCGCTCCTCCATCCACATGCGCGCACCACCGGCGCCACAGCAGAAGCCGCGCTCCTTGTGGCGGTGCATCTCCTGCTGACGCAGCCCGGGGACGGACGACATGATCTCGCGCGGGGGCGTGTAGACCTTGTTGTGGCGGCCCAGGTAGCACGGGTCGTGGTACGTGATCAGACCCTCGACCGGCGTCACCGGGATCAGCTTGCCCTCGTCGATGAGGTGCTGGAGCAGCTGCGTGTGGTGAATGACTTCGTAGTCACCGCCGAGCTGCGGGTACTCGTTGGCGATGGTGTTGAAGCAGTGCGGGCAGGTCGAGACGATCTTCTTGGCCGTCTTCGGCTTGCGCGACTCGTCGGTCACCTTGCCGTCGTCGTCGAACTCCTCGCCGAACGCGGCGTTCAGCGTCATGACGTTCTCCTGGCCGAGCTGCTGGAACAGCGGCTCGTTGCCCAGGCGCCGCGCCGAGTCGCCGGTGCACTTCTCGTCGCCGCCCATGATGGCGAACTTGACGCCCGCGATGTGGAGGAGCTCCGCGAAGGCCTTCGTGGTCTTCTTGGCGCGGTCCTCCAGGGCGCCGGCGCAGCCGACCCAGTACAGGTACTCGACCTCGGTGAGGTCCTCGACGTCCTTGCCGACGACCGGCACCTCGAAGTCGACTTCCTTCGTCCACTCCAGGCGCTGCTTCTTGGCGAGGCCCCAGGGGTTGCCCTTCTTCTCCAGGTTCTTGAGCATCGTGCCCGCCTCGGACGGGAACGCGGACTCGATCATCACCTGGTAGCGGCGCATGTCGACGATGTGGTCGATGTGCTCGATGTCGACCGGGCACTGCTCGACGCAGGCGCCGCAGGTGGTGCAGGACCACAGGACGTCGGGGTCGATGACGCCGTTCTCTTCGTGCGTGCCGATGAGGGGGCGCTCGGCCTCCGCGAGGGCGGCCGCGGGCACGTCCTTCAGCTGCTCCTCGGTCGCCTTCTCCTCGCCCTCCATCGTCTTGCCGCCGCCCGCGAGCAGGTACGGGGCCTTGGCGTGCGCGTGGTCGCGCAGCGACATGATGAGGAGCTTGGGGGAGAGCGGCTTGCCGGTGTTCCAGGCGGGGCACTGCGACTGGCAGCGGCCGCACTCGGTGCAGGTGGAGAAGTCGAGGATGCCCTTCCAGCTGAACTGCTCGACCTGGGAGACACCGAAGACGGCGTCCTCGGCCGGGTCCTCCCAGTCGATCGGCTTGCCGCCGGACGTCATGGGCTGCAGCTCGCCGAGGGTCGTACCGCCGTTCGCCTCGCGCTTGAACCAGATGTTCGGGAAGGCGAGGAAGCGGTGCCAGGCGACACCCATGTTGGTGTTCAGGGAGACCACGATCATCCAGATGAAGGACGTCGCGATCTTCAGCCCGGCGAAGAAGTACGTGAGGTTCTGCAGGGTGGAGAGGTCCATGTCGGCGAACCACTGGACCACCGGGTACGAGATGAAGAACGACGCCTCGTAGCTGTCGACGTGGTGCTGGGCCCCCTCAAGGGCGTGCAGCGTGAAGATGCAGACGCCGACGATGAGGATGACGGACTCGACGAAGTACGCCTGGCCGGTCTTCGAGCCCGCGAAGCGGGACTTGCGGCCCGGCTTGCCGGGCTTGTTCAGCTGCCGGATGACGATCAGCGTCAGGATGCCGAGCACGGTCATGGTGCCGATGAACTCGACGAAGACGTTGTACGGCGCCCAGTCACCGATGATCGGCAGGATCCAGTCGGCCTGGAAGAGCTGGCCGAAGGCGTTGACGATCGTCAGCAGCAGCGAGAAGAAACCCACCGCCACGAACCAGTGCGCGAAACCGACGATGCCCCACCGGTTCATGCGCGTGTGGCCGAGGAACTCCTTGACCACGGTGAGGGTGCGCTGGACCGGGTTGTCGGTCCTGAGTCCGGCGGGCACGGGCTGACCGAGCCGTACGAACTTGTAGATCTGCACGATGGCACGGCCGAACAGCGCGACGCCGACCGCGATTAGGACCAGCGACACGATGATCGCGGCGAGTTGCATTGGGGGCTCCTCGGGCCTGCGAGGCGAACTATTACTAAGCGGTAACTTATGCAGTCCGTCTGAGACTACCCACTTACTCCGCCGCACTGTAGCCAGCGACCCGGTGATCTGCGTCGCTCAGGCAACCCTGAGCAAGGAGCGTCGCCGGATGCTCTGTGGCTTTTGGTCGCCGGGTGCTCTGTGGCTTTTAGGGGCGCGGGGAACTGCGCGACCAGCCCCGACGCGCCCGCAGGGAACCCACAGCCCCCGGAAGGCTCATACCTGCGCGTAAGTGCCGGATAAGAGTTGAGCCCCCTCGACTCACTTCTGTTGACGCCAGCGCAGCGCTCATGCATGCTTGAGCCAGATCCACTCAAGAAGTACATCTGGAGGAACCGAAATGGCACGTGCGGTCGGCATCGACCTGGGCACGACTAACTCCGTCGTCAGCGTTCTCGAAGGCGGCGAGCCCACCGTCATCACCAACGCCGAGGGCGCCAGGACCACGCCGTCCGTCGTCGCCTTCGCGAAGAACGGCGAGGTGCTCGTCGGCGAGGTGGCGAAGCGCCAGGCGGTCACGAACGTCGACAGGACCATCCGGTCGGTCAAGCGCCACATGGGCACCGACTGGAAGGTGGACATCGACGACAAGGGGTTCAACCCCCAGCAGATCTCGGCGTTCATCCTGCAGAAGCTGAAGCGCGACGCCGAGTCGTACCTGGGCGAGAAGGTGGCCGACGCGGTCATCACCGTCCCGGCGTACTTCAACGACTCCGAGCGCCAGGCCACCAAGGAGGCCGGCGAGATCGCGGGGCTGAACGTCCTGCGTATCGTCAACGAGCCCACCGCCGCCGCCCTTGCCTACGGCCTCGACAAGGACGACCAGACCATTCTGGTCTTCGACCTCGGTGGCGGCACCTTCGACGTCTCGCTCCTTGAGATCGGCGACGGCGTCGTCGAGGTGAAGGCCACGAACGGCGACAACCACCTCGGTGGTGACGACTGGGACCAGCGCGTCGTCGACTACCTGGTCAAGCAGTTCAACAACGGCCACGGCGTGGACCTCTCCAAGGACAAGATGGCGCTCCAGCGCCTGCGCGAGGCGGCCGAGAAGGCCAAGATCGAGCTGTCCTCCTCCACGGAGACCACGATCAACCTGCCCTACATCACGGCCTCCGCCGAGGGCCCGCTGCACCTGGACGAGAAGCTCACGCGCGCCCAGTTCCAGCAGCTCACGTCCGACCTCCTGGAGCGCTGCAAGACGCCGTTCCACAACGTCATCAAGGACGCGGGCATCCAGCTCTCCGAGATCGACCACGTCGTTCTCGTCGGTGGCTCCACCCGCATGCCCGCCGTCGCCGAGCTCGTCAAGGAGCTCACCGGCGGCAAGGACGCCAACAAGGGTGTGAACCCGGACGAGGTCGTCGCCATCGGCGCCTCGCTCCAGGCCGGTGTCCTCAAGGGTGAGGTCAAGGACGTCCTGCTCCTCGACGTGACCCCGCTGTCCCTCGGCATCGAGACCAAGGGCGGCATCATGACGAAGCTCATCGAGCGGAACACGACCATCCCGACCAAGCGGTCGGAGATCTTCACGACGGCCGAGGACAACCAGCCGTCCGTGCAGATCCAGGTCTACCAGGGCGAGCGCGAGATCGCGGCGTACAACAAGAAGCTCGGCATGTTCGAGCTGACCGGTCTGCCCCCGGCGCCCCGCGGTGTCCCGCAGATCGAGGTCTCCTTCGACATCGACGCCAACGGCATCATGCACGTGACCGCGAAGGACCTCGGCACGGGCAAGGAGCAGAAGATGACCGTCACCGGTGGCTCCTCGCTGCCGAAGGACGAGGTCAACCGGATGCGCGAAGAGGCCGAGAAGTACGCGGACGAGGACCACGCCCGCCGTGAGGCCGCCGAGTCCCGCAACCAGGGCGAGCAGCTCGTCTACCAGACCGAGAAGTTCCTCAAGGACAACGAGGAAAAGGTCCCCGGTGACGTGAAGACCGAGGTCGAGGAAGCCGTCAACGAGCTGAAGGAGAAGCTCAAGGGCGAGGACACGGCCGAGATCCGCACCGCCACCGAGAAGGTCGCCGCCGTCTCGCAGAAGCTGGGCCAGGCCATGTACGCCGACGCCCAGGGCGCGCAGGCCGCGGGCGGTCCCGAGGGCGCTGCCCCGGGTGCCGACCAGGCCAAGGAGGACGACGGAGTCGTCGACGCCGAGATCGTCGACGACGAGAAGCCCGGAGACGCGAAGGGTGGCGCCGCCTGATGACCGAGGAGACCCCGGGCTTCGGCGAGGACGCCGAGAAGCCTGACGTCCCCTCCGGCGCCACCCCTGATGACGCGGCGCCGAAGGCCGCCGAGCCCTCCACCGAGGAGGGCCCGGCGGCCCCGGCCGGGGACGCAGCAGCGAGCAAGACGTCCGCGCAGGACGCGCAGGACGTGAGCAATGTGGGCCTGACCGCCCAGCTGGACCAGGTGCGCACCGCGCTCAACGAGCGCACCGGTGACCTCCAGCGGCTGCAGGCCGAGTACCAGAACTACCGCCGTCGGGTGGAGCGGGACAAGGTCGCGGTGAAGGAGATCGCCTCGGCGAACCTCCTCTCCGAGCTCCTCCCCACGCTCGACGACATCGGCCGCGCCCGTGAGCACGGCGAGCTGGTGGGCGGCTTCAAGTCGGTGGCCGAGTCTCTTGAGACCGTCGTCGCCAAGCTGGGCCTTCAGCAGTTCGGCAAGGAGGGCGAGCCCTTCGACCCGACGATCCACGAAGCCCTGATGCACAGCTACGCACCGGACGTCACCGAGACGACGTGCGTCGCGATCCTGCAGCCGGGGTACCGGATCGGCGAGCGCACCATCCGCCCCGCGCGGGTGGCCGTCGCCGAGCCGCAGCCCGGCGCGCAGACCGTCAAGGGCGACGAGGCCGAGGGCTCCGCGGGCTCCGCGGCCGCGGAGAAGGCGGACGAGAAGGAGACCGGTGGCCCGGACGAGGGCTGACGGCAACGACATGAGTGAGGAGGGACGTCGGGGATGAGCACCAAGGACTTCATCGAGAAGGACTACTACAAGGTCCTCGGCGTCCCCAAGGACGCCACCGAAGCCGAGATCAAGAAGGCGTACCGGAAGCTCGCCCGCGAGAACCACCCGGACGCCAACAAGGGCAACACCAAGGCGGAGGAGCGCTTCAAGGAGATCTCCGAGGCGAACGACGTCCTCGGGGACCCCAAGAAGCGCAAGGAGTACGACGAAGCGCGTGCTCTCTTCGGCAACGGTGGATTCCGGCAGGGCCCCGGAGCCGGCGGCGGCTCGTTCAACTTCGACCTGGGCGACCTCTTCGGAGGCGGCGCCCCGGGTGGCGGTGGAGCGGCCGGCGGCTTCGGGGGCGGCCTCGGTGACGTCTTCGGGGGCCTGTTCAACCGCGGCGGCGCGGGTGCCGGAGCCGGCACGCGTACGCAGCCGAGGCGCGGCCAGGACATCGAGTCCGAGGTCACGCTCAGCTTCACGGAGGCGGTGGACGGCGCGACCGTGCCGCTCCGCATGTCCTCCCAGGCGGCCTGCAAGGCGTGCTCCGGCACCGGCGACAAGAACGGCACACCGCGCGTCTGCCCGACCTGCGTCGGCACCGGCCAGGTCTCGCGGGGCGGCGGCGGAGGGTTCTCCCTCACCGACCCGTGCATGGACTGCAAGGGCCGCGGGCTGATCGCCCAGGACCCCTGCGAGGTCTGCGGCGGCAGCGGCCGCGCCAAGTCGTCGCGCACCATGCAGGTGCGGATCCCGGCCGGTGTCTCGGACGGGCAGCGCATCCGCCTGCGCGGCAAGGGCGCGCCCGGCGAGCGGGGCGGTCCGGCGGGCGATCTGTACGTGGTCGTGCACGTCGACAGCCACCCGGTCTTCGGCCGCAAGGGCGACAACCTCACGGTCACGGTTCCGGTGACGTACCCGGAGGCGACGCTGGGCGGCGAGGTGAAGGTGCCCACCCTGGGCGGGCCGCCCGTCACCCTGAAGCTCCCCGCAGGCACGCCGAACGGTCGTACGATGCGGGCCCGCGGCAAGGGCGCGGTCCGCAAGGACGGCACCCGGGGCGACCTGCTCGTGACGGTGGAGGTGTCGGTCCCGACATCCCTGTCGGACTCGGCGAAGGAAGCTCTGGAGTCCTACCGCAAGGCGACTGCGGGCGACGACCCGCGGGCAGAACTGTTCCAGGCCGCGAAGGGAGCGTGACCCCATGGATAGGGTCGGCCGTCGTCATAATCCGTACCAACTCACCGACGAGACACCCGTGTACGTCATCTCGGTGGCCGCCCAGCTGAGCGGTCTGCACCCGCAGACCCTGCGGCAGTACGACCGCCTGGGTCTGGTCTCCCCGGACCGCACGGCGGGCCGCGGCCGACGCTATTCCGCCCGCGACATCGAGCTGCTCCGCACGGTGCAGCAGCTGTCGCAGGAAGAGGGCATCAACCTCGCCGGCATCAAGCGCATCATCGAGCTGGAGAATCAGGTCGCGGCGCTCCAGTCGCGGGTCGCGGAGCTCTCCGCGGCCGTGGACGGCGCCGCCGCGGCCATGCAGCAGCGCGAAGCGGCGGTGCACGCCTCGTACCGCCGTGACCTGGTCCCGTACCAGGACGTGCAGCAGGCGAGCGCGCTGGTGGTGTGGCGCCCGAAGCGGACGACCGAGCAGTAGTGCCCGCGGCCGGGTCGTCCCGGTCATGGGCTGAGTACGCTGAAGCGGGGCCGGGAGGTGATGACCTCCCGGCCCCGCTTCGATGTGTACGGGTGTACGGCTGTACGGGTACGGGGAGTTGAACTGACCATGGCCATGGTGGGCCTGTTCTGGATCGCCGAGGGCGATGTGTACGTGGGGGCGAAGCCGGCCGGGCTCGCTCCCGGGGTGCGGCTGACGCCGGAGGGCGTACTGGCCCTCGGCGACAAGCAGTCCGGCATGTGGCCGTGGGAGGACGTGCGCGCGCTGACCGTCGACGACGTCCCCGTGAAGTCCCTGAAGCGGCACGTGGGCGTGGTCGTCGACCTGGCCCTGACCGTGGGACTCGGCGGCGGCGACGAGGCCCCCACGATGACGGTACGTCTCACGGACACCGAGGGCGAAGAGACGGAGCTGACGGCGTACACGGCGGCGGCGGTCGGCTACTCCCGGACGGAGTACGACCTCTCCCGCCACGTCCTCACCCGCCTCACCGAGGGCGCGGGCACCCTCCTCACCACCCTGGCCGCGATGTCCGACTGGGGCCGCCGCCACGAGGGCGGGTCGCCGCGGGCGGCGGAACGGGCGGAGCTGCTGCGCGAGTGGGGCACCCCCTCTTCGTGACACGAGAGCGCCCCGGCCGGCTACGGGGGAGCAGCTGGCCGGGGCGCTCGGGGGAAGCGGGAGGGGGCCGGCTAGATGCCCCCACCGCTGCCCCCAGCTTGCCGGGCGGGGTGGGGCGGCGGTAGCGCCATCTTGTTGCGGTGCAGTGAGCTGAGGAGTGAACAAGAAGACACAACGCACGCAATGCATCCTCAACCGGACGGGTGGCTAGGCGGCGCCCCGATCGAGAATCCCTGAACGTGCGATCAGGAAGCCGAGTTGGGCGCGGCTGCTGCTGCCGAGGGTGGCGGCGAGTTTGGCGATGTGGACGCGGGCGGTACGGACGTTCATGCCGAGGCGGTCGGCGATCTCGGCGTCGGTGAGGCCTTCGACGAGGAGGCCGGCGATGGCGTGCTGGCGGGTGGTGATGCCGTTCTCGACGGGTTGGGGGGCCGCTTGCGGCCACATGGGGGTGGCCATGCGCCACAGTCGCCAGAAGGTGGTGGCGAAGTACTCGACGAGGGCGGGGTGGCGGAGTTCGAGGGCGACGCTGCGGTCCTTGCTCGCCGGGATGAACGCCACGGTCCGGTCGAAGACGAAGAGCCGGTCGGTGACCTCGTGGAGGGTGCGTGCCTCGGTGTCGCCGTCGAGCTGTTCGAAGTAGGCGAGCACGGGCAGAGAATGGCGCGTTGTGTGCTGGTAGAGGGTCCGCATCCGGCAGCCCCGGGTGAGGATCGCCTGGTCCCGGGGGAAGACTTCGGCCAAGGTCTCGGGCGGCCGGGTACCGCCGGGCTGGACGGCCAGGAACTCCTCGGTGACCTCGTTCATGGCACGGTCGATGGCCGAGTTGATGCGGTCGAGCCCGTCGAGCACGGTGACGGTGGTGCTGGTGGGGTGCAGCCACTGCATGTCGTCGAGGCCGTGCTGGAGGAGCCCGAGGTGGACGAGGCACGGGGCCGGTTCGGCGGCGCTGCGGTGGATCCGGCCTTCACGCAGGGCACGGGCGTAGACGGACAGCCCCGCTTCGCAGATTTCCTCGGGCGTGTGCGGTAAGTGCTTCGTGAAGTGCTCCGTGGCCATGCGAGCCCCCTCCTGCCTGGTTGAAGCGTCGCGATTCTATGCAGGCGGGCAGAGCCGGGGCCGGATGCCGCAGCTGAAGTGTCTGCTTCTGGACGGCGGTTTCCGGGTGTCCGGTTCAGGGCTTCCGGCTCGGGCGGAGGCCGCCGACGAGGCCGCCCTCACCGCCCCTGGTCGAGGATCCCTGACTGGCCGATGAGATATCCCAGTTGGGCGCGGCTGTTGCTGCCGAGGGTGGCGGCGAGTTTGGCGATGTGGACGCGGGCGGTGCGGATGTTCATGCCGAGGCGGGTGGCGATCTCGGCGTCGGTGAGGCCTTCGACGAGGAGGCCGGCGATGGCGTGCTGGCGGGTGGTGATGCCGTTCTCGGCGGGCTGGGGGGCCGCTTGCGGCCACATGGGAGTGGCCAGGCGCCACAGTCTCCAGAAGGTGGTGGCGAAGTAGTCGACGAGGGCGGGATGGCGGAGTTCGAGGGCGACGCTGCGGTCCTTGCTCGCCGGGATGAACGCCACGGTCCGGTCGAAGACGAAGAGGCGCTCGGTGACTTCGTCGAGGGTGCGTGCTTCGACGTCGCCTACCAGTTGGCCCAAGTGAGCGCGTCTCGCGGAGGAGTGGAAGGTCGTGTGTTGGTAGAGCGTTCGCAGGCGACATCCGCGGGAAAGGAGCGCTTGGTCCCAGGGGCGGGTGTCGCTGGGGGGCTCGGTAGGACACGTGCCACCGGGCTGGACAGCGAGTGCCTCCTCCGTGGTTTCTCTGGTGGCTCGCTCTATGGCCGAATTGATGCGTTCGCAACCGTCGAGCACAGTGATCTCCGGGTTGTCCCCCGACTCGGACGCGAGCTGCGCATCGAGGGCCATGAGCGGTTGGAACACCGCAGTGAGGCGCTCCTCGCGTCGGCGCTGTTCAGCGATGCGATCCTCGATGGTGCCCAGGAGACGGGGGAGGGCGACGTTCGGGGCGGTGGGCCTCAGCCACCGCATGTTGTCGACTTCGGGGTGCAGCAGACCGAAATCGACGAGACATGGAGCTTGCTCCACGTCTTCATTGGGGATGCGCCCCTCGCGCAGGGCGCGGGTGTAGACGACAGAGCCCGCGTCACATAGCTCCTCGGGCCTGTGGGGAACGTGCTGTTGGGTCATGTGTGGCCCCTCCCCTCGGTCGAAGCGCCGAGATTCTATGCAAGGGAACGCAGGTCCTGTTGTGGGCGGTCCAGGATGCCGGACTGGCCGATGAGATACCCGAGTTGGGCGCGGCTGTTGCTGCCGAGGGTGGCGGCGAGTTTGGCGATGTGGACGCGGGCGGTGCGGATGTTCATGCCGAGGCGGGTGGCGATCTCGGCGTCGGTGAGGCCTTCGACGAGGAGGCCGGCGATGGCGTGCTGGCGGGTGGTGATGCCGTTCTCGGCGGGCTGAGGCGCGGTTTGGGGGTACATGGGGGTGGCCATGCGCCACAGTCGCCAGAAGGTGGCGGTGAAGTAGTCGACGAGGGCGGGATGGCGGACTTCCAGGGCCTGGGTGCGGTCTTTGCTGGCGGGTATGAAGGCCACGGTCCGGTCGAAGACGAAGAGGCGCTCGGTGACTTCGTCGAGGGTGCGAACCTCTGTGTCACCTTTGAGTTGCTCGTAGTAGGCGAGAACCGGGAGGGAATGGCGAGTCGTGTGCTGGTAGAGGGTCCGCATGCGACCACCACGGGAGAGAAGGCCCTGCGCGTTCGCGAGCGACTGGGCAAGTGCCTCGGGAAGCCGGGCTCCTCCTGGCTGGACGGCGAGTGCCTCCCGACTGGATGCGGCCAGTGCTTTGGTGATGGCTTCGTTGATTTCGGGAAGCCCGTTCAGCGTCGTGACGGAGGACGGAGCCGGAGCGGGAAGCCGGCCGGGAGTGATCTCCGCCAGTAGTTGGAATCGTGCGGCCAGTCGGCCCTCGCGGCGGAGTTCGGCCGCGATCCTGCCATGGATGGTCTCGCGTATCCGGGGCAGGGCCACAGCCGGAGAAGTGGGGCGAAGCCAGTGTGGGGCCTCAACCTCTGGATACAGCAGCTCTGAGTCGAGCAGGCAGGGTGCCTGTCCGGCGTCCTCGCGCGGGACGCGGCCCTCCCGGAGAGCGCGCGCGTACAGTGCCGAACCCGCCTCGCACAGCTCGTCTAGCCCGTGGGAGGCGTGAGGTTCGGCGGTCACTTCGGGCGGGCCTGGTCGAGGATGCCGGACTGGGCTATCAGGTAGCCGAGTTGGGCGCGGCTGCCGCTGCCGAGGGCGGCGGCGATCTTGGCTATGTGGGCGCGGCAGGTGCGGACGTTCATGCCGAGGCGGCGGGCGATGGCCTCGTCGACGTGGCCTTCTACGAGGAGTTTGGCTATGGAGCGCTGGACGCCTGTGATGCCACCGACGGACGGCGGGTAGGGCACTTCTTCGAGTAGTGGAATCGCACGACTCCACTGCTGCTCAAAGACCTTCGCCAGGTAGGCGACCAGGCCGGGGTGCCGGAGTTCGAGGGCGACTTGCTGGTCATCCCGCGCCGGGATGAGTGCGATGGTGCGATCGAAGATCATCAGGCGGTCGATCACCTCCTCCAGCGTCCGTATCTCTACGTTCCCCTGAGTCATGTGGGCCGCGTAGGCAAGCGTCCCCTGGCTGTGCCTGACGGTGTGTTGATAGAGAGTGCGCATCGTGATGCCGCGGTCCAGGATGGTCTGCCCGCGTTGCAACGCCACGGTGAGGGTGTTCTCACTGCGCCCGCCCCCCGGCTGGACGGTCAGAACTTCGGAATGGCACTCCGCAGTGGCACGCTCGATGGCCGAGTGGATGCGGGCGTCCCCTTCCAGCACGGTGATTGCGTGTGTCGTCGGTTCCGTCCGCGCCGTGATGGCCATGAATGGCTCGAAGACGTCAGTCAGCTCGACAGCCATGCGGCGTCGCTCTTGTATCTCACGTTCCAGCGGGTGGAGGCGTTGCGCGAGGACGGCGGACGGGGGAACGGGGCGCAACCAGGACACGTCATCCGGGTCGGGGTGCAGGAGGCCGAACTCCACCAGGCAAGGTGCGTTCTCGGCCTCTGTGCGCAGGAGACGGCCATTGCTCAACGCGTGGGCATAGAGCTTGGCTCCCTCACCGCAAAGTGGAGCCGAAGGGTGAGGATGTGTCGGTTTCGCGCCTGTTGTAATCAAATCTCCACCCCCCAGGGTCCTGAACGTGCAGGAACATGATGCATCGACCCTGTGGCTTTGACGTGCTCAATTGAGACATCGTCTCTAGAGCCGGGGGAGAGGAATCTACCAAGTGAGGACGAAGCCGATCATGTTTAAGCGCATGCTTCGCTCGGCGCTTGTCGCCACCTTCTCCGCAGGGCTGGTCTTGGGCTCGGTGACCGCCCTTGATCTCGGCTGGCAGTCCACGCCCACGAGTACGACTACGAACGCCGTTTCCGCGCCGCTGCCGGACCTCGGCTGGACGATCGGCCCGAAGGGGGCCGAGGCATGAGCACCCCTCCCGACGACCGCACCTTCCGCCGAGAAATGGCCACCGCCTACCGGTCCGGGTGGCACTTCATCGATCTGGTGACCGCGATCCCCCACCGCGGTGACTCGTTGATGGTGACCCTGCTCGGTGAGCCGATCGTCGTCACTCGTGACGACGAGGAGGAGATCCGGGCCTACCGGTGCCTGCGGCGGCCCCGTGGGGCGCCGCAGCCCGTGCGGTGTGCCATCCGGTACGGGATGGTGTTCGTCAATCTCGACCGGCGCGACCACCAGATGGTCGGGCAGCAGGAACAGCAGGGCCCGGACGCCATGGGCGTCTCGGACAACATCACAGCCACCCCCCGCAGTGCCTGACGCGATTCCCCCGTCGTTGTAAATCGCGCAGGCGCTTCCCCCAGCAGCGGCGCCACCGTGGACCTGAACACGGTGGCGCCGCTGTGGTGTGTGCGGGGGCAAGGGGGGAGTGTCAGGCCTTGCCGAGTGCTCGGGTCACCGTGATCTCGATCAGGACGCGGTCCGGGTTCGGGGACGGGCGGCGTTCGTAGCGTTCCTCGTAGCGGTCTTCCGCTTCGGCTATCGCCGCCGGTTCCGTCCGGATCGCCGCGTGGCCCTCCAGTGTCGCCCAGCGCCGGCCCGCGAACTGGCAGACCGCCACCCGTGCCCCGGGTCCGTCCACGCCCGTCGCCGCCAGGATGTGCGCGACCTTCCGGCTCGTCTTGCGGGCGAGGACCCGGGCGATCCCCGCCTCCGGGTCGTACGTCACGCCGACCGGCACGACGTGCGGGGTGCCGTCGGGGCGCAGCGTCGTCAAGGTGCAGAGGTGCCGTTCGCGCCAGAAGCTGAGGTAGGGCTCGGGCGGGTCGGTCGGGTCGATGCGTGGGTTCGGGGCCATGACCAGCGAACATAGCCGCCCGTGACGAGGGAACCCAGCCGCCCGGGCTTCTCGGCCCTCCTTGAGTGCCCTCCTTGAGCGCCTCCCTTGAGTGGAATAGACTCAACTTTGTGTAGGTTGAGTAAGTCAGTATGGGAGGGGGACCCGTCTCGTACAGGCCCCCGTCGTAGGACCCCGTAAGGAGGAGAGGCGCACGTGGACGCCGAGCTGACCAACAGGAGCCGGGACGCGATCAACGCGGCCAGCAGCCGCGCGGTCAAGGACGGTCACCCCGACCTGACGCCCGCGCACCTGCTGCTGGCGCTGCTGGAGGGCGAGGACAACGAGAACATCGTCGACCTGCTCGCCGCGGTCGACGCCGACCAGGCCGCCGTGCGGGCGGACACCGAGCGCGTCCTCGCAGGGCTGCCCAGTGTGACCGGGTCCACCGTCGCGCCGCCCCAGCCCGACCGTGAGCTGCTGGCCGTCGTCTCGGACGCCGGGCAGCGCGCGAAGGAGCTCGGGGACGACTACCTGTCCACCGAGCACCTGCTCATCGGCATCGCGGCCAAGGGCGGCAAGGCCGGGGACGTACTCACTCAGCACGGGGCCGGCAGCAAGAAGCTGCTGGACGCTTTCGAGAAGACAAGGGGAGGGCGCCGGGTGACCACACCCGACCCCGAGGGTCAGTACAAGGCACTGGAGAAGTTCGGCACCGACTTCACCGCGGCGGCCCGCGAAGGGCGGCTCGACCCCGTCATCGGGCGGGATCAGGAGATCCGGCGGGTGGTCCAGGTGCTGTCGCGGCGGACCAAGAACAATCCCGTTCTCATTGGTGAGCCGGGTGTGGGCAAGACCGCCGTCGTGGAAGGGCTCGCACAGCGCATCGTGAAGGGGGACGTCCCCGAGTCGCTGAAGAACAAGCGGCTCGTCTCCCTCGACCTGGGCGCGATGGTCGCCGGCGCGAAGTACCGCGGCGAGTTCGAGGAGCGGCTCAAGACCGTCCTCTCCGAGATCAAGGAGAGCGACGGGCAGATCATCACCTTCATCGATGAGTTGCACACGGTCGTGGGCGCGGGTGCCGGTGGGGATTCCGCCATGGACGCCGGGAACATGCTCAAGCCCATGCTCGCCCGGGGTGAGCTGCGCATGGTGGGTGCGACCACCCTGGACGAGTACCGCGAGCGGATCGAGAAGGATCCCGCCCTGGAGCGCCGCTTCCAGCAGGTCCTCGTCGCCGAGCCCAGCGTCGAGGACTCGATTGCGATCCTGCGCGGGCTCAAGGGGCGGTACGAAGCACATCACAAGGTTCAGATCGCCGACAGCGCGCTCGTCGCCGCCGCCACGCTCTCCGACCGGTACATCACCTCCCGCTTCCTGCCCGACAAGGCCATCGACCTCGTCGACGAGGCCGCGTCCCGGCTCCGGATGGAGATCGACTCCTCACCCGTCGAGATCGACGAGCTCCAGCGCGCCGTCGACCGGCTGAAGATGGAGGAGCTGGCGCTCAGCAAGGAGACCGACCCCGCGAGCAAGCAGCGCCTGGAGAAGCTGCGGCGCGACCTCGCCGACAAGGAGGAGGAGCTGCGCGGCCTCACCGCCCGCTGGGAGAAGGAGAAGCAGTCCCTCAACCGCGTCGGTGAGCTGAAGGAGAAGCTCGACGAACTGCGCGGACAGGCCGAGCGCGCCCAGCGCGACGGCGACTTCGACACCGCGAGCAAGCTGCTCTACGGAGAGATCCCCGCCCTGGAGCGCGACCTCGAAGCGGCCTCCGAGGCCGAGGAGGAGGCCGCCGCCCGGTCCAAGGACACCATGGTGAAGGAGGAGGTCGGTCCCGACGACATCGCCGATGTGGTCGGCGCCTGGACCGGTATCCCCGCCGGGCGGCTCCTGGAGGGCGAGACGCAGAAGCTGCTGCGCATGGAGGACGAGCTCGGAAAGCGGCTCATCGGCCAGACCGAGGCCGTGCGGGCCGTGTCGGACGCGGTGCGGCGCACGCGCGCCGGGATCGCCGACCCCGACCGGCCCACCGGGTCTTTCCTCTTCCTCGGCCCGACCGGTGTCGGCAAGACCGAGCTCGCCAAGGCCCTCGCGGACTTCCTCTTCGACGACGAGCGGGCCATGGTCCGCATCGACATGAGCGAGTACGGCGAGAAGCACAGCGTCGCCCGGCTGGTGGGCGCTCCTCCCGGGTACGTCGGGTACGAGGAGGGCGGCCAGCTCACCGAGGCGGTGCGCCGCCGTCCGTACAGCGTCGTCCTCCTCGACGAGGTCGAGAAGGCGCACCCCGAGGTCTTCGACGTCCTGCTCCAAGTGCTCGACGACGGGCGGCTCACCGACGGTCAGGGGCGGACGGTCGACTTCCGCAACACGATCCTGGTCCTCACGTCCAACCTGGGCAGCCAGTACCTGGTCGAGCCGCTCACCTCCGAGGAGGAGAAGAAGCAGCAGGTCCTGGAGGTCGTGCGGGCCTCGTTCAAGCCCGAGTTCCTCAACCGGCTCGACGACATCGTCGTCTTCTCGGCGCTCGGCAAGGACGAGCTGGCGCACATCGCCGGGCTGCAGATCGACCGCCTCGCCAAGCGGCTCGCGGACCGTCAGCTCACGCTGGACGTCACGCCCGAGGCGCTGGCCTGGCTGGCGCAGGAGGGCAACGATCCGGCGTACGGGGCGCGGCCCCTGCGGCGCCTCATCCAGACCTCCATCGGCGACCGCCTCGCCAAGGAGATCCTGGCCGGGGAGGTCAAGGACGGTGACATCGTCCGCGTCGACCGCTTCGAGAACGGCCTCATCGTGGGCCCGGTGCAGGGATCCCCTACGGGCAAGTCTCTGTAGCGGCATCCCGTCTGCCCGGTTCGCCCGGTCCCCGTCCGCGGGCAGTGGCGCGACCGGCCACGGCTTGTCCGCAGTCGGCGAACGGTGGAAACCCGGCAGGCGAGGAGCCGGGCTTGCCCCAGGGGGCCCATCCTGAGAGAGGATGGGCCCATCCATACGAAGGGACAAAGCACGTGAGCATCGACCCGTCCTCGATTCCGAATTTCGGGGGACAGCCCGAACCGCAGCAGGGCTCAGGACCGGCGGGCCCCGTCGTCCCCGACCAGGACCTGGTCAAGCAGCTCCTGGACCAGATGGAGCTCAAGCACGTCGTCGACGACGAGGGTGACCTCGCGGCGCCGTGGGAGGAGTTCCGTACGTACTTCATGTTCCGTGGCGAGGACGACCAGCAGGTCTTCTCGGTGCGGACGTTCTACGACCGGCCGCACCAGATCGAGCAGAAGCAGCAGCTTCTGGAGTCGATCGACGACTGGAACCGCCGCACGCTGTGGCCGAAGGTCTACAGCCACACGCACGACGACGGCACGGTCCGCCTCATCGGCGAGGCCCAGATGCTGATCGGCACGGGTGTCTCGCTGGAGCACTTCGTGTCGTCGACGGTCAGCTGGGTGCGGGCCGCGATCGAGTTCGACCGCTGGCTCGTGGAGCAGCTGGGCCTGGAGGCCGAGGTCGACGCGGCCGAGGGCGAGAGCGGCGAGAAGCCGGGTGACGACGAGGCCTGAGGGCCCGAGAGCACGTGACAGAGCCCGGCGGGGTGGATCTCACCCCGCCGGGCTCTCTCATGCCGTGAAGGACGGAAGGACGGCAGGACGTCAGGACGCCAGTGACTTGAGGCGCGTCACCGCCTCCTCCAGGACGGCCGTCCGCTTGCAGAAGGCGAAGCGGACGAAGGGCGCGCCCGCGTCGCGGTGGTCGTAGAAGACCGCGTTCGGGATGGCGACGACGCCCGCCCGCTCCGGGAGCGAGCGGCAGAAGGCGAAGCCGTCGGTGGTGCCGAGCGGGGTGATGTCGGTCGTGATGAAGTACGTGCCGGCCGGGCGGTAGACGTCGAAGCCCGCCGCCGTGAGGCCTTCGCCGAGGAGGTCCCGCTTGGCCAGCATGTCGGCGCGGAAGTCGTCGAAGTAGGACGGCGGGAGGGCGAGCGCCTCGGCGATGGCGTACTGGAAGGGGCCGGAGGAGACGTACGTGAGGAACTGCTTCGCCGAGCGGACCGCCGCGACCAGCTCCGGCGACGCGGTGATCCAGCCGACCTTCCAGCCCGTGAAGGAGAACGTCTTGCCCGCAGAGCCGATGCTGACCGTGCGCTCGCGCATGCCGGGGAACGTGGCGAGCGGGATGTGTTCGGCGTCGTCGAAGACCAGGTGTTCGTAGACCTCGTCGGTGACGACCAGGAGGTCGCGCTCGACCGCGAGCTCGGCGATCGCGGTGAGCTCGGCGCGGGTGAGGACGGTGCCGGTCGGGTTGTGCGGGGTGTTGAGGAGGATCAGCCGGGTGCGGTCGGTGACCGCGTCGCGCAGCTCGTCCAGGTCGAGGACGAAGCGGCCCTCGCGGGGGCGCAGGGTGACGGGGACGCGGACACCGCCCGCGAGGGCGATCGAGGCGGCGTACGAGTCGTAGTAGGGCTCAAGCGCGATGACCTCGTCGCCCGGCTCGACGAGGGCGAGCAGTGACGCGGCGATCGCCTCGGTCGCGCCCGCCGTCACCAGGACCTCGCGGTCGGGGTCGTACGAGAGGGCGTACCGGGCGAGCTGGTGCCCGGCGATCGCCGTGCGGAGCTCGGGGACGCCGGGGCCCGGCGGGTACTGGTTGCCGCGGCCGTCGCGCAGCGCCCGCACCGCGGCCTCCCGCACGGCCTCGGGGCCGTCCGTGTCGGGGAAGCCCTGGCCCAGGTTGATCGCGCCCGTCCGCGCCGCGAGGGCGGACATCTCTGCGAAGATCGTCGTGCCGAACTCGGCGAGGCGGCGGTTGAGCAGCGGGCGCTCGCGCCCGGAGGGGCCGGAGGAGGACGTCATGGCCGCCATCCTGCGCCGAACCTCTGGAGTTCCTCAACTCTGCTTTGCGTCGGCTTGGACAAGGGCATCCCCCTGTCACACGGGAAGCCGGCCCACGGGGGACCTGCTTCGGGGGAGCGGAAGGAGTGTGAGGGCCATGTTCGTGGCTTTCGTCTTCGTTGCGGTGCTGATCTTCGCTTTGGTCGCGACGATCAACTACGGGGGGAACGGCCGGCGCCGCACCCGGTCGCGGTGGTCCTCGGGCACGGCGTCGAGCTCGGCGGGCGGCAGCTGGTGGGCCGGCGGCGGCGGTGACGGCGGGCACGACGGCGGTGGGCACTCGTGCGGCGGCGGATCGTCGTGCGGCGGCGGCAGCTCCTCCTGCGGCGGCGGGGGCGGATGCGGCGGAGGCAGCTGACACGGGGCAGCTGGTCCACCGCATCCCACGAAGCGCCCGGCGGGGCCGGCAATTCCCGCCGGGCGCTTCGGTGTTGCCACGTCAGGGCCGTGTTGTGTGATGGCTGTACTGAACAGTTGAACTGCGTAGCCCTCATGGGGATGGAAACGACACGTACTTGGGTAAAAACGCAGTGGCAGCGTCGCCGACCATGATTCCCTCTGAAACGTCAGCACCGCCCTCGGACGTCTGGACCAGGTTTCGCAGACCGCGAACTGGATACCCGAAAGACGTTCTTGTGGGCACGAGCCGGCATTCCGACCTCCCGGAGTCCGATCCGGGTGCGCCGGCCCCACCTCCATTGAGTGTTAGCGGAGCCGACCCATGCTCACGACCCTGAAGACCGTCTATACCGACACGCGCGCCGAGGACCTGGCCTGGGCCCTGGGGCGCGAGCCGTTGCCCGCGCTTGCCACCCTCGAATTGCAACTGGGCGACGCGAAAATGCAGTTGAGACTGCTCGGGGCCTCGCACCAGGTACTCCTGGAGGACGAACAGGGCGGATGTTCGGAGACCGTGGCCTGCATCCCCGGCAGCAGTACGCCCCTTCCGCTCGGCGTATCGAAACGCGTGGGTGAATGGGAGTACGAATTCGCGGCCCGCGTGGAAACGCTGTCGCGCGGTCAGTTCGCGGGCCGCGCACAGGAGTTGCTCGCACTTGTGGCCGAACACCCGCACGGATTGGCAGGGGTGTTCCCCGGCAGTCCGCACGCATTCACCGCGCTGCTCGCACAGCGGCACGAAGGCGCACTGATGTGGCGTACGTGGCACGCGTATCCCCAGGAGGGCCAGCTCGTGGCGACCCGGACGAGGGTGGGCGCGCGCATGCCGCTGCCCGCGTCGCTCTGACCGGGCGGACAACGGATCCGGCCGGGCCGGCAGGGGGATTTGCACCCATGTGGGGGACTCGGCGTGGGCCGGTGGTGACGTAGCGTTCCAGGCGTGCTCCAGTCGTCGGTGCGGTTGCCGGTCTCGCCCCGTACAGGACGGTTCCTCGTCCTCGTGGGCGTCTTCGTCTGCGCCGCCTGCGGCCTCGTGTACGAACTGGAACTCGTCGCGCTCGCCGCGTACTTGATCGGTGACTCCGTCACCCAGGCCTCCGTCGTGCTCTCCGTGATGGTCTTCGCCATGGGCATCGGGTCGCTGCTCGCCAAGCGGCTGCGGCGCCGCGCCGCCGCCTGGTTCGGCCTTGTCGAGGCGGCACTCGCACTGGTCGGCGGGTGCAGCGCCATGGCGTTGTACGCGGCGTTCGCGTGGTCCGGCGACAAGGGCGAGGTGTGGGCGAGCGGCTCGCGCGCTTTGCTGGTCGCGTTCTCCCTCGCCATCGGCATCCTCATCGGCGCCGAGGTGCCGCTCCTGATGGTGCTCATCCAGCGCATCCGGCGCCAGGACGCGGGCGGCGCCGTCGCCGACCTGTTCGCCGCCGACTACGTGGGCGCACTGGTCGGCGGGCTCGCCTTCCCCTTTCTGCTCCTGCCGATGTTCGGGCAGCTGACGGGCGCCCTGTTCACCGGCGCGGTCAACGCCGTCGCGGGCGGCGCGCTCGTCCTCGGCCTGTTCCGGCAGGACCTCAGCGCGCGCGGCCGCTGGGTGCTCCTCACCGCCAACGTGGTGGTGCTCTCCCTGCTCGCCACCGCCGCCGTGCTCGTCGACGACTTCGAACGGGCCGCCCGGCGCGCGGTGTACGGCGGGGACATCCGCGTCGCCGTGCAGACCGACGTGCAGGAGGTCGTCCTCACCGGCGGCCGGCGGAGCTCCCTCGACCTCTTCCTCGACGGCCGCCTCCGCATCAGCGGACGCGACGAGAAGCGCTACCACCGGGGCCTCGTCGCACCCGCGATGCGCGGGCCGCACGCGCGCGTCCTCGTCCTCGGCGGCGGCGACGGCCTCGCCGCGCGCGAGATCCTGCGCCACCCGGACGTGCGCCGCGTCGACATCGTCGAGCTGGACGCGGGCGTCGTCGACCTCGCGCGGCACGACCCCGCCCTGAGCGAGCTCAACGGCCGGGCGTACCGCGACCCCCGGGTGCGGGTGGTGCACACCGACGCGTTCCGCTGGCTGCGCCAGACCCGCGCGAGGTACGACGTGGCCATCTCCGACCTGCCGGACCCGGGCATCACGGCCAGCACGAAGCTGTACAGCCAGGAGTTCTACGGCCTCGCCACCCGGGCCCTCGCCGACGGCGGCAGGATCGCCGTGCACGCGGGCCCGCTGACGGCCAGGCCGCGCGTCTTCTGGACGGTGGAGGCCTCACTACGCGCGGCCGGCCTGCGGACCGTGGCGTACCGGGTCGGCGGGCGGCTCTCGGGGTTCGCCGCCGGGCCCGACCGCACGGCGCAGGGGGCCGGGGCGCCCCGCGACTGGGGCTTCGTGCTCGCCTCGCGGACCCGGCCCGTGCTGCTCCGCGCGGCACGGTCGGAGGTGGTGCGGGCCGGGGCGCGGGCGGCCGAGCCGACCCGGCACCGCGGACTGCCGCCCTCCACGCTGGTGCATCCGCGTTACGCGAACTGACGTACACGGTGCGACGAACTGTCGTACAAGTGGTGGCCGCGTGGGTAGGCTCCCCTGCCATGGAGCATGAGGTGTTCGTTCCGGTATCGGCAGAGCGGCTCCGGCAGGTCCTGGCCGACCCCGAGCGGGTCGCCGGGGCGGTTCCCGGGCTTCAGCGCGACGCGGAGGAGACGGCGGGGCCGCTCTCCGGCCGCCTCAAGGTGCGCGTCGGGGGACACACCATCACCTACCGCGGCTCGGCGCGGACGGCTGCCCGCGCCGACGGGACGTACACCGTCGAGGGGGAGGGCGCGGAGGTCCGCGGCTCCGGTTCCGTGAAGCTTACGCTGACCGTGCGGGTCGTGTCGGCCGTCGAGGGGGCGACCCTCGTGTTCGGCGGCAGCGCGGCCGCCGACGGCCGGATCGCGGAGGGTTCTCCACAGGCTGTGGAATCCGCTGTGCGACGGCTCCTGGACCGGTTCGCGGAGGGTCTCGGCGCGGCGGCGCCCCCCGACACGGTGCCGAGCGACGACCTCGACGACATCGACGACGTCGACGATGTGGTGGACGACGATGACGATGACGACGACGGCATCAACCTCGACGACACCAACGTCCTCGACGAGGTGGACGGCATCGAGGACCTCGAAGACCTCGAAGACCTCGACAACATGGACGACATCGGGGACATCGACGTGCCGCCCGCCGAGGCCGCGCACGCGCGCCGCACCATGATCGGCCGCAGCGCCGAGGAGGTCGACCACGCCCCGCCCCGCGGCCGGTACGCGCCCGCGCCCGCCGCCGAGTCCCTCACCGCCAACGCCACGCTCCGCTGGGCCGCGCCCGCCGCCGCGCTCGCCCTGGCGTCGGCCATCGTCGTCGGCCGGGCCCTGCGCCGCCGCCGCTGAGAGCCTGTGTCATATCCCCGGCCGGGTGGGCGCCGCCTGGCACGCACTCCCCCAAGGCCTGAAGGGCCAGGGGGGACCCCCATGCCGCGTTGCCGAAGCGCCTAGTAGCTCCTCCCCCAGGCCTGAACGGCCCGGGGGGACCCCCATCGAGGACGCTTCGGCGCCTTGCGATCGCACGCACCAGACGACGCCCACTGATCCGGCCAGGGATATGACACAGGCTCTGACCGCGCACGCCGTAGGGTCGGCCCTGTGAGTACCGAAGACGTGACCCTCACCGCGGGCGACGCGGAAGTGACGGTGCAGCCGGGCAACGGCTGCCGCATCGGAAGTCTGCGCGTCGGCGGCGTCGAGCTGCTGCGCCAGGGGAAGAAGTACGGGTGCTTCCCGATGGTGCCGTGGTGCGGCCGGATCAGGGACGGACGGTTCCGCGACGGCGCGGTGGTCCACCAGATGCCGCTGAACTCCCCGCCGCACGCCATCCACGGCTTCGCCCGGGACGCCGAATGGCGTACGGCGCGGTCGTCGAAGACCGAGGCCGTCTTCACGTACGACCTGACCGAACCCTGGCCCCACCCGGGCCGCGTCACCCAGATCGTGGAACTCGGCGAGGACGCGTTGACGCTGCGCCTGGGCATCGAGACGTACGGCGACTCGTTCCCCGCGCAGGCCGGCTGGCACCCGTGGTTCAACCGGGTCCTCGACGGCGGCGGCGAGCCCGTCCGCATCGACTTCGACCCCGCCTGGCAGGAGGAGCGCGGCGACGACCACCTGCCCACCGGCCACCGCGTCGACCCGAAGCCCGGCCCCTGGGACGACTGCTTCGGCATGCCGGACGGCGTCGACGTGACGCTGACCTGGCCGGAGCGGCTCGAAGTGAACATCAAGAGCCGCGAGCAGTGGGTCGTCGTCTACGACGAGCAGGAGGCCGCCGTCTGCGTCGAACCGCAGACCGGGCCGCCGAACGGGCTCAACACCGACCCGCGCCTGGTCACCCCCATCGAACCCCTGGAGACGGCGACGACCTGGACCTGGCGTCGGCTTTAAGCTCTTACGCATGAGTGACGTACGCGGCGAGCTGCTGCAGCAGATCAAGGACAAGGCCGTCGTGCACGGCAAGGTGACGCTCTCCTCCGGCATGGAGGCCGACTACTACATCGACCTCCGCCGGATCACGCTCGACGGCGAGGCCGCCCCGCTGGTCGGCCAGGTCCTGCTCGACCTCACCGCCGACCTGGACTTCGACGCCGTGGGCGGTCTGACCATGGGCGCCGACCCGGTGGCCGGCGCGATGCTGCACGCGTCCGCCGCCCGCGGCAAGCGCCTCGACGCCTTCGTGGTCCGCAAGGCCGCCAAGGCGCACGGCATGCAGCGCCGCGTCGAGGGCCCCGACATCAAGGGCCGCCGCGTCCTGGTCGTCGAGGACACCTCCACGACCGGCGGCTCGCCGCTGACCGCCGTCGAGGCCGTCCGCGAGGCGGGCGCCGAGGTCGTCGGCGTCGCCACGATCGTGGACCGCGCCACCGGCGCCGGCGAGAAGATCACCGAGGGTGCGGGTGTGCCGTACCTCTTCGCGTACTCGAAGGACGACCTCGGCCTGGACTGACGGCCGGGTCCTTAGGGACCGTCGCGTCTGGAAAGATGGGGGCGACAATGTCGTCGCCCCCAGGTCAGGGTCCAAGCAGCACAGCACCCACCCGCACATCACAAGGAGCGGACACATGCCCATCGCAACTCCCGAGGTCTACGCCGAGATGCTCGACCGGGCGAAGGCAGGCAAGTTCGCCTACCCGGCGATCAACGTGACGTCCTCGCAGACGCTGCACGCGGCGCTGCGCGGCTTCGCCGAGGCCGAGAGCGACGGCATCATCCAGATCTCCACCGGTGGTGCGGAGTTCCTGGGCGGTCAGCACAGCAAGGACATGGTGACCGGCGCGGTCGCGCTCGCCGAGTTCGCGCACATCGTCGCCAAGAAGTACGACATCACGGTCGCGCTGCACACCGACCACTGCCCCAAGGACAAGCTGGACGGGTACGTCCGCCCGCTCCTCGACGTCTCCGCCGAGCGCGTCAAGGCCGGTCAGAACCCGCTGTTCCAGTCCCACATGTGGGACGGCTCCGCCGAGACCCTCGCCGACAACCTGGCCATCGGCCAGGAGCTGCTCGCGAAGGCCGCCGCCGCGAAGATCATCCTTGAGGTGGAGATCACCCCCACCGGTGGTGAGGAGGACGGCGTCAGCCACGAGATCAACGACGAGCTGTACACGACCGTCGACGACGCGCTCCGCACCGCCGAGGCCCTGGGCCTGGGCGAGAAGGGCCGCTACCTCCTCGCCGCCTCGTTCGGCAACGTGCACGGCGTCTACAAGCCGGGCAACGTCGTCCTGCGCCCCGAGCTCCTGAAGGACCTCCAGGAGGGCGTCGGCGCCAAGTACGGCAAGCAGTCCCCGTTCGACTTCGTCTTCCACGGCGGCTCCGGCTCGACCGCCGAGGAGATCGCGACCGCCCTGGAGAACGGCGTCGTGAAGATGAACCTCGACACCGACACGCAGTACGCCTTCACGCGCCCCGTCGCGGACCACATGTTCCGCAACTACGACGGCGTCCTGAAGGTCGACGGCGAGGTCGGCTCGAAGAAGACGTACGACCCGCGCACCTGGGGCAAGCTCGCCGAGGCCGGCATGGCGCAGCGCGTCACCGAGGCGTGTGCGAACCTGCGCTCCACGGGCACGAAGCTGAAGTAGTACCTCGTAGTACCTCTCGTTCCGCGTGTGAAGGCCCCGGGTCGGTGACCCGGGGCCTTCGCCGTACCGGCATGCCGCAGACTTGGTCCCATGGCCATTCACAAGGATCTGCTCGGGGGACCGCCCCCGACCCACCTGCCCGACGACCCGGAGCCGCGCGAGCTCCTCGCGAACGGCGCGGCACCCGCCGACGTCGCCGCGAAGTACCCCACGTCCTCGCTGGCGTGGGCCCAGCTCGCCGACGAGGCGTACGAGCGCGGCAGCGTCGTCGAGTCGTACGCGTACGCCCGTACGGGCTACCACCGCGGCCTGGACTCCCTGCGCCGCAGCGGCTGGAAGGGCCACGGCCCGGTCCCGTGGGAGCACGAGCCCAACCGCGGCTTCCTCCGCGCCCTGCACGCCCTCGCACGGGCCGCCCAGGCGATCGGCGAGCAGGAGGAGTACGAGCGCTGCGCGGGCTTCTTGCGGGACTCTTCGGAGACCGCGGCGAAGACGCTCGGCTGACGTGGGCGGGGTCCGGGGTGCTGTCACGGGGGCGCTGCCCCCGGACCCCCAGCTTCGAGGGCGTTGCCCCCGGACCCCCTTTTTCGGCCTGAACGGCCTCGTCCTCAAACGCCGGACGGGCTGATACTGCCGGGGGTGTTCTCAGGGGCGCGGGGAACTGCGCGACCAGCCACAGCGGACCCGCGGACGAACTCAGGCCAGCTTGCGCAGCAGCCCCGCGTCGAAGGGCGCTGCCTCGCCGAGGCGGCCAGTCATCGCCTTGTCCGCCCACTGAGCGTCAGCGATCAGCGCGCGGCCCACCGCGATCACGTCGAACTCGTCCCGCTCCATGCGGTCGAGGAGCAGGTCGATGCCGGTGGTCGCGGTCTCCTTCGTCCAGCCGGCGCCGAGGAACTCCTTGTCGAGGCCGACCGAGCCGACCGACAGCGCGGCCTTGCCGGTGAGCTTCTTGACCCAGCCCGCGAGGTTCAGGTCGTCGCCGTCGAACTCGGGGAGCCAGTAGCGGCGCGTGGAGGCGTGGAAGGCGTCGACGCCCGCGGCGGCCAAGGGGGCGAGCAGGGCGTCCAGTTCGGCCGGGTCCGCGGCGAGCTTCGCGTCGTAGGCGTCCGCCTTCCACTGCGAGAAGCGGAAGATCACGGGGAACGTCGGCGAGACCGCCGCGCGCACCGCCTCGACGATCTCGCGCGCGAAGCGGGTGCGGGACGCGAGGTCGCCGCCGTAGCCGTCGGTGCGGCGGTTGGTGGTGCCCCAGAGGAACTGGTCGATCAAGTAGCCGTGGGCGCCGTGCAGTTCGACGCCGTCGAAGCCGATCCGCTCGGCGGCGGCCGCGCTGTCGGCGAAGGCTCCGATGACCGCGTCGATGTCGGCGCCGGTCATCGCGTGGCCCTTGGCGGTGCCGTCGAGGGCGAGGCCGGAGGGGCCCGCCGGAGGTGCGGAGGGGATCGGGCCCTGGCCCTCGTCGCGGGTGGCGCCGACGTGCCACAGCTGCGGGACGATCTTGCCGCCCGCCGCGTGCACGGCCTCGGCGACGCGCTGCCAGCCCGCCAGGGCGGCCTCTCCGTGGAAGCGCGGGACGCGGTGGCTGCTGCCGGCCGACGGGTGGTCGACGTACGTGCCCTCGGTGACGATCAGGCCGACGCCGCCCGCGGCGCGGCGCGCGTAGTACTCCGCCACGTCCGCGCCCGGCACGCCGTCCGGCGAGAACTCGCGGGTCATGGGAGCCATGGCGATGCGGTTGCGCAGGCTGAGGCCGTTGATGTCGAAGGGGCGGCCGAGGAGCCGGGCGGCTCGTGCGGCGGTCGTGTCCGTGGGGGCCGTGGGGGCCGTGGGCTCCGTGCTCTTCGTGCTTTCCATGACAGCACTGTACGCACTTTGCACATGTCCGAAGCAAGGCGAGTACCGTGAACGTCATGAACTGGCCCGCGACCGAGCGCCTCAGCCTGACCCCCGCGCCCGGCGGCCTCGCCCTCGTTCAGGAGCTTCTGAACACCGCGTCCGCCGGCCACGCCGACTCCGTCGACCTGCTGGCCGACGGTGAGCTCGACCGTGCCCAGGAGTGGGCCGACCGGGCCGTGCGCGCCTGGGCGGGGGAGACAGGCCGGGGTGACGTGCGCCTGGTCCTGACGGCCGAGGACCTGGTGAAGCTGCGCTGTCTGCGGGACCAGCTGCGGCGCGCACTGGCCTGTGCCGACCGGGACGGGGGTGCGGTGCGCTTCACCTCCGCGCCGGTGGTGGTCGCGCTCTCGGGTGACGGCGCGCTGACGGTGGAGCCGGAGGGCGCGGGTGCCCGCTGGCTGGCCTCCGCCGTGCTCGCCGAGGCGCTGCTCGCCCAGGCGTCGGGGCTCTGGCGGCGGCTGAAGATCTGCCGCAACGAACTCTGTGCCGCCGCGTTCTACGACCGCTCCCGCAACAACAGCGGCGTCTGGCACTCGGTGCGCGGCTGCGGGAACGCCGCCCATCTGCGGGCCTGCCGGGAGCGCCGCCGGGCCACAGCCGGAAAGTAGCGTAGGGCTGTAGGGGCTGTCCTCCCTGGAGTGTGCCTTGCCGATTGCGGGAAAGTTGCGGAAGATGCCGGTGGGGACCGGGGCCCCCGTGCCGGTAACGGCAGGGGCGGACCGCTACCCGGAGTACGTATCGAGGAGACAGCGATGTCCCCAGAGACGCATGAGGCATCCCCCGAGGAGCGCACGGCGTCCACCGAGGTCCACGAGGCGGAGAGCCCGAACCTCGACTTCGCAGGCACCACCCCCTACGAGGACTACGTCCAGGCGGACGTCCTCACCCATCTGCAGCACCTGCGCTCGGACGACCCCGGCGAGATGGTCTTCCTGGTCACCACCCAGGTCATGGAGCTGTGGTTCACGGTGATCGTCCACGAGTGGGAGACCGCGGCGCACGCCCTGCGGCGCGACGACATCCCCACCGCGCAGAACGCGCTCAAGCGCAGCCTGCGCGAGCTGGAGGCCCTGAACGCCTCCTGGCGGCCCCTCGCCCAGCTCACGCCCGCCCAGTTCAACTCCTACCGCGGCGCGCTCGGCGAGGGCTCGGGCTTCCAGTCCGCGATGTACCGCCGTATGGAGTTCCTGCTCGGCGACAAGTCCGCGTCCATGCTCGTCCCGCACCGGGGCGCGCCCCGCGTCCACGCCGAGCTGGAGAAGGCGCTGCACGAGCCGAGCCTCTACGACGAGGTGCTCGGCCTCCTCGCCCGCCGCGGGTACGCGGTCCCGGCGGCCGTCCTGGAGCGCGACCTCTCCAAGAGGTACGAGCCGTCGCCCGAGGTCGAGGCCGTCTGGACCGAGCTCTACTCCGGCGACGAGCACGCCGACCTGGCCCGCCTCGGCGAGACGCTCACCGACGTCGCCGAGCTGGTCTGGCGCTGGCGCAACGACCACCTGGTCGCCACCCGCCGCGCCATGGGCGCCAAGACGGGCACGGGCGGCTCGGCGGGCGTGGCCTGGCTGGAGAAGCGCGCGACGAAGAACGTGTTCCCCGAGCTGTGGACTGCGAGGAGCCATGTCTGACCTGCGGAGCGATGACCTGCGGGCCGAGGCGGAAGCGCTGGACTCCCGCGACGAACTCGCCGCCAAGCGCAAGGAGTTCGCCCTCGACGACACGGTGTACCTGGACGGCAACTCGCTGGGCGCCCTGCCCGCGCACGTGCCGGCCCGGCTCGCCGAGGTCATGACCCACGAGTGGGGCAAGCTCCGCATCCGCTCCTGGGAGGAGAGCGGCTGGTGGACGGCCCCCGAGCGCATCGGCGACCGCATCGCCCCACTGGTCGGCGCCGCTCCGGGCCAGATCGTCGTCGGCGACTCGACCAGCGTCAACGTCTTCAAGGCGCTGGTCGCGGCCGTCCGTATGGCGAGAGAAGGTCGTGAGGGGCGTGAGGGGCGTGAGGGGCGGGACGAGATCGTCGTCGACGCCACCACCTTCCCCACCGACGGGTACATCGCCGAGTCGGCGGCCCGCCTCACCGGCTGCCGGCTCATACCCGTGGCGCCCGGCGACGTCCCCGGCGTGCTCGGCGAGCGCACCGCCGCCGTCCTGCTCAACCACGCCGACTACCGCACCGGACGCCTGCACGACCTGCCGGGGCTGACGGCGGCGGTCCACGCGGCGGGCGCCCTCGTCGTCTGGGACCTGTGCCACACGGCGGGCGCGCTGCCCGTCGGCCTGGACGCGCACGGCGTGGACCTCGCGGTGGGCTGCACCTACAAGTACCTGAACGGCGGCCCGGGTTCGCCCGCCTACCTCTACGTACGCGAAGCCCTGCAGCCCCGCTTCGACTCCCCGCTGCCCGGCTGGAACTCGCACGCCGAGCCCTTCGGGATGCGGCCCGCGTTCGAGGCGGCGGACGGGGCGCTGCGCGGCCGCGTCGGCACGCCCGACATCCTGTCGATGCTCGCCCTGGAGGCGGCGCTCGACGTCTGGGACGGCGTGTCCGTCGACGACGTGCGCGCCAAGTCCCTCGCCCTGACGGACTTCTTCCTGCGGTGCGTCGGGGCGTACGTGCCGCAGGGCGAGGTCGAGTCCCTCACCCCGGCCGCGCACGGCGAGCGCGGCAGCCAGGTCGCGCTGCGCTGCGAGGGCGCGGGTGACGTGATGCGGCGGCTCGTCGAGCGGGGCGTAGTCGGGGACTTCCGCGCCCCTGACGTGCTGCGGTTCGGATTCACACCGTTGTACGTGTCCTTCGCGGACGCCGAGCGGGCGGCTCGTGTCCTCGCGGAGACACTGGGCTGATAACGTCCGGCGGATCTTGCTCCCGCCGCTCCGTGTCCCGGAGGGGCGGGGGCGAGCCCGCCAGCCGTACCGCTGTTGAGAGGTTGCCGCATGCCGGACGACGCCGCCGTGGCCCGCGATGCCGCCGAGGCCGAAGCCGCCTTCTCGCATCCCGCCGTGGAGCCGGACGCCACCGTCGCGTACGGCGCCCACCCCGACCAGGTCGTCGACTTCTACGCGCCCAGGGGCGATGTGGGCCGTCCCGCGCCCCTCGTCGTCCTGCTGCACGGCGGCGCGTGGCGCGCGCCCTACGACCGGCTGCACGTCACGCCGTTCGCCGACTTCCTGGCCCGCCGGGGCTTCGCGGTGGCCAACGTCGAGTACCGCAGGGGCAGTCCGATCCCCGCCCAGGGCGGCACGCGCCCGGTGGCCGGACGCTGGCCGGAGACCTTCGACGACGTGGCCGCCGTCCTCGACGCGCTGCCCTCGCTCGTACGGGAGGCGCTGCCGTCGGCCGACCCGCGCCGCACCGTCGTGACCGGGCACTCGGCGGGCGGCCACCTCGCGCTGTGGGCCGCCGCCCGGCACGTCCTGCCCGCCGACGCGCCCTGGCGCACCGACCGCCCGGCGCCGCTGCGCGGCGTCGTCGCGCTCGCGCCGATCGCGGACTTCCGCGCCGCCGAGGAGCTCGCGGTCTGCGACGGCGCGTCGGCTCAACTCCTGGGCGGCGGCGGGAAGTTCGAGGAGCGGCTGCCGTACGCCGACCCGGCCGCGCTGCTCCCGACGGGCATCGCCACGACCGTGGTGCAGGGCCGCACCGACATCGTCGTGCCGCAGGCGGTGGCCGAGGCGTACGCCGACGCGGCCGCGAAGGCGGGCGAGGTCGTGGGGCTCACCCTGCTGGAGGACGTGGGCCACTTCCCGCTGATCGACCCGGCGGCGGACGCGTGCGCGGTGGTCGCGGAGGAGATCGCCCAGCTGGCGTTCTGACCCGCCTTCGGGCGTTCTGACGTGCTTTCGCCCGGCGCTGGGACCCACCCCTCAGACCCTCCCCAGGGATACCCGTAATACCTGAGAGCTACCCCGCGGCTGTATACCCCAGCGTGATGTGGGCGACAGCGCCCGATCCATAACTTCCTTTCCGTGAGAGCGAGTCGGAGCACCGGCCCGCACGGAAGCGGAAGGCATGGACGCGCGATGAGGATCCGGTCCTGGCGGCTGCGCCGCACCCTGTTGGCCGTCGGTGTCGCCGCCGCCGTGGTGGTCCCCCTGTCGGGCGCCGCGCGCCCGGAGATCCCGGCCCCGGCGCCCGCCGCGCTGGGCCGCGTCACGGCGGCGACCCTCCCCGACGCGTACGCGGCGAACCGGGCGAATGCCACCGAGGCGGCCTCCCGTGCCGAGGGGTACGGCGCGACGGAACGGGCCGCGGCACTGCGCTCCATGGCCTCGCCCGGCCGGCGGTTCCTCGCCTTCGACGCGCGCGGCACCGGCCGCACCGCCGAAGTCTTCGGCGACCTGGCGGGCGCGGACCGCGTCGCCGTCCTGGTGCCGGGCTCCGACACCTCCCTCGACTCGTACGGCAGGCTGCGGTCCGGCGCCCTCGCCCTGCACGCGGAGCTCGGCCCGCGCACGGCCGTCGTGGCGTGGCTCGGCTACGAGACGCCGGGCACGGTCAGCCCCGCCGTCCTGACCACAGGCCGCGCGGACGACGCGGCGCCCGCGCTGCGCTCCTTCGTCGGCGACCTGCACGGCATCAACGCCCACGCGCGCGTGTCCCTGCTCTGCCACTCGTACGGCTCGGTGGTGTGCGGCAGCGCCGCCTCGGGCCCGCGCGGCCTGGACGTCGCCGACATCGCGTTCTACGGCAGTCCGGGCACCGGCGTCGACGACGCGGCGGAGCTGACCACGCGGGCCCGGATCTGGGCGGGCCGGGGCGCCGGTGACTGGATCGCCGACGTGCCGCACACCAGCGCCGACGTCTTCGGCACGACCGTCGGCTTCGGCACCGACCCGGTCTCCGCCGGCTTCGGCGCCCGCGTCTTCGCGGCGGGCGACGGCGGCCACAGCGACTACCTGAAGCCGGGCTCGGTCCCGCTCGGCAACCTCGCACGGATCGTGCGCGGGGACGACACGGAGGTCACTCATGCGTGAGCGTCAGCGTCAGCCATCGGTTCTCGCCAGGCGCCTCGACGCCGCCACACCGCCCGGCCGCGACCGTGCCGTCGACGCCCTGCGGGCCTTCGCCATCCTCGGGGTGGTGGGCGGCCACTGGCTGGTCACCGCCCTGGTGTCGGACGGCGGCACACTCCGTGCCGCCAGCCCGCTGCAGCACCTGCCGTGGCTCGCACCGGTCTCCTGGGTCTTCCAGACGCTCGCCGTGTTCTTCCTGGTGGGCGGGCACGTGGCGACGAAGAGCTACGCGTCGGCGCGGGAGCGCGGCACCGGGTACCTTCCGTGGCTCGCGGCCCGCGTCGGCCGCCTCTTCCGGCCCGTCGCCGCGGTGCTCGCGCTGTGGACCGCCGTCGGCGCGGGCCTCGTCCTGTCGGGCGCGGCCCCTGACACGGTGCACACGCTGGTGAAACTGGCGCTGTCCCCCCTGTGGTTCCTCCTTGCCTTCGCCGGTCTCACCGCGGCGACCCCGCTGGTGCGGCGGCTCAACCCGCTGTGGCCGCTGGCCGTCGTTCTCCACGTGGACCTCGTGCGGTTCGGTCTCGGCGGCCCCGCCTGGCTCGGCTGGGTCAACCTGGCGGCGGGCTGGCTCGTGCCCTACACGCTGGGCGCGGCCTGGGCGCGCGGCGAGCTGACGCGGCACTCGGGCCGGGTGCTGCTGGTGGGCGGCGCGGCGGCCACCGCGGGACTGATCCTGTGGGGCGGCTACCCCGCCTCGATGGTCGGCGTCCCTGGCGAGCCGGTGTCGAACCTGAACCCGCCCACGCTGGCGGCCGTCACCTTCGGCCTCGCCCAGTGCGGCCTGGCCCTGCTGCTGCGGGAGCCCCTGACGCGGTGGCTGCGCAGGCCCGCGGCCTGGGCGGCGGTGGCCCTCGTGAACCTCTCCGCGATGACGGTGTTCCTCTGGCACCAGACGGCCCTGATGGCGGTCACCGCGCTCGGTCTGCTCCCCGGGAGCCTCTTCGCCCGGGGCCCGCTGCCCGGCCTGCACACGGTGCCGGACGGGATGGGCTGGGTGGTCGCCCGGCTCGCCTGGCTGCCGGTGTTCGCGGTGGGCCTCGTGGTGTGCTGGGCTGCGTTCCGGACGTACGAGCAGGGGGGCCGGAAGAGCCCGGCGAGCCGCGAAAGGGAGAACGGGGGAGCGAAGGTGGTGCGGCGTGCCTAAAGTTGATCTTGTGGAGGGTGACGGCCGCGCGCGCGGCGACAGCGAGCGGTTCGACGGGGCCGTCGCGTCCGGTCTGCGGGCCCTGCGCAAGGAGCTGTGGACGGCCGCGCCGATGCCCCTGCCGCCGCTCTGGAAACCGCGCCTGATCCGCTGGCTGCCGCACGTCGTGATCGTGTGGATCGCCATCGGCACGACGCTCGGCAACCTCGACCAGCTGTCGGCGCGCTACGGGCTCGGTTACCCGGTCGGCTCGTTCCTGTCCCTCGGCCAGGCCGCGGCGCTCCTGCTCGCACTCGTGCGGCCGGTCCCCGCGTGGTGGCTGTCGCTCGGGGTGAACCTGTGGGCCGCAGCCCCGGCGGCGATGCCGACCGGCCAGGAGCGCGAGCCCTGGCCCTGGGGCCCGCCCTCGCTCATCGCGCACGCCACGGTGCTGCTGCTCCTCGCCCTGCGGCTGCCGTCCCGGGCCGCCTGGGCGGCGTGCGCCCTCAGCGTCGGCGTGCCCGGAGTGCTGCAACAGATCAGCGACCCCGACGGGTACGACACCACGGTGCCGCTGTCGGCGGTCGTGTTCGGCGCCGTCACCCTCATCGGCACGCTGCTGCGCGGCCGCCGCGAGGCCCGCACCCGGCTCGTCGAGCAGGAGACGCTCACCGCGGAGGAGCGGGCCCGCCGCACCCTCCTGGAGGAGCGCAGCCGCATCGCCCGCGAGCTGCACGACGTGGTCGCCCACCACATGTCCGTGATCTCCATCCAGGCGCAGGTCGCCCCGCACCTGGTGAAGGACCCGCCCGACGAGCTCAGGGAAAACCTCGCGGGCATCCGGGCGAACGCGCTGGAGGCCCTCACCGAACTGCGCCGCGTCCTCGGCGTCCTGCGCTCGGAGAACCCCGAGGACCCCGAGGCCGCGCCGCAGTCCCCGCTGCCCGGCCTGGACCGCCTCGACGGCCTCGTCGACAACGCGCGCGCCGCCGGGCTGACCGTCCACCGCGAGGGCGCGGGCGAGCCGCGGCCGCTGCCGCCCGGCGTGGACCTGTCGGCGTACCGCATCGTGCAGGAGGCGCTGAGCAACGCGATCCGGCACGCGCCGGGCTCGACGGTGCGGATCGGTCTCACGTACACGCGGGCCGGGCTGAGCGTCCGCGTCACCGACTCCGGGGCGCGCGGCGCGGCACCGCCCTCGCCCGGCGCGGGGCACGGGCTGCTCGGCATGCGGGAGCGGGCGGCCATGCTGGGGGGCGACCTCGTCACGGGCCCCACTCCGGACGGCGGCTACGAGGTCTCCGCTTTCCTGCCCACCCCCTCTGTTCGGCCGACCCACGGAGAGACCACGCCATGACGATCAAGGTCCTGATCGCCGACGACCAGATCATGGTCAGACAGGGCTTCTCCGTCCTGCTGAACGCGGAGCCGGACATCGAGGTGACCGGCCAGGCCGTCGACGGCGCGGACGCGGTCGCCCAGGCCGCCGAGCTCGTGCCGGACGTGGTCCTCATGGACATCCGCATGCCCGAGCTGAGCGGCATCGAGGCGACCCGCCGCATCACGGCCGCCCGGCCCGAGGTACGGGTCCTCGTCCTGACCACCTTCGACCTCGACGAGTACGTGTACGAGGCGCTGCGCGCGGGCGCCTCGGGCTTCCTGCTCAAGGACGCGTCGGCGGACCAGCTCGCCGAGGCGGTCCGCGTGGTGGCCGCGGGCGACGCCCTGCTCGCGCCGGGGATCACGCGGCGCCTCATCGCCGAGTTCTCCCGCATGGACGGCGGCCCGCGCGGCCCGCTCAGGTCCCGCGTCGGTGACCTCACCGAGCGCGAGACGGAGGTCCTCGCCCTCATCGCGCGGGGCCTGTCGAACGCGGAGATAGCGGCGCGGCTCGTGGTCGCCGAGCAGACCGTGAAGACGCACGTCGGCCGCATCCTGGTGAAGCTGGGCCTGCGCGACCGCACGCAGGCGGCGGTGTTCGCGTACGAGTCGGGGATGGTCCGCCCGTCGAACGGCCTCTGAGGCCGCCGAGTAGTACTTGCGACGGACCTCCCCGAACCCGTCCTGGTGCGGACGACCGCCCGGCCGCGCCCCCGTACCTTCGTAGCCGTGACCGAGACGACTGAGCAGCTCAAGGCCCGGGGCCGCACCAGCCCCGAGTACCACCTCCTGATGGACCTCTTCGGGGGCATGCGCCAGGCGCTGTTCCACGACGCCCTCGCCTACCGGCCCCTGCCGCCCCGGGACACGTACGGGCCGCTGAGCGGCCGGCTGCCCGAGCGGATACGCGGCTACGCGGTCTGGAGCCGGCACGCCCTGGTGGTGTCCGCCGCCCTGATCGCCCTGCTCCTCGCCGCCGGGTCGGGCGGCGTAGGGAACGACCTCGCGTACGTCCTGACCGGCTTCATCCCCGCGGTCGCGATCCTGATGACGCTGGCCAGGCCGGTCGGCGCCTACTGGTTCTCGCTGCTCTCCACCCCGGTCACCGGTGCGCTCGGCAACAGCTGGGACGGCTGGCCGTGGGGGCCCGCCGCGTTCTTCGGGCACATCGTGGTGATGGTCGTCGTGGCGGCCAGGACGGGGCCGCGCACCGCCCTGTGGATGTGGCTCGGCACGGGGGCGTACTCGGTGGCAGCCGAGGTGTTCCTCGGTGGCCTGGGCACCAACGCCCCGCAGATGCTGTTCTTCTCCGCGCTGGCACTCCTGATCACCACCGTGGTGCACGTGCGCCGCGAGGCGCAGCGCGAGGTCACCGTGCAGCGCACCGTCACCGCCATGGAGCGCGACAAGCGGACCCTCCTGGAGGAGCGCACCACCATCGCCCGCGAGCTGCACGACGTGGTCGCGCACCACATGTCGGTGGTCGCCATCCAGGCGGAGGCCGCGCCCTACCGCGTGGAGAACCCGCCGCCCGAGCTGGAGCAGGCCTTCGTGACGATCCGCGAGAACGCGGTGTCGGCGCTGACCGAGCTGCGCCGCGTCCTCGGTGTCGTACGGGCGGAGGACTACGAGGCGCCGGACGCCCCGCAGCCCACGCTCGCCGACCTCGACCGGCTCCTCGACAACGTCCGCGACGCCGGCCTGACCGTCGACAAGGTGGTCACCGGAGCGGTCCGCGAACTGCCGCAGGGCGTGGAGCTTTCGGCGTACCGCATCGTGCAGGAGGCGCTCAGCAACAGCCTGCGCCACGCGCCGGGCGCCCCGGCCCGCGTCGAGGTCGGCTACGTCCTCGGCGGCCTGGGCCTGCGCGTCGTGAACGGCCCGGCGACCGGCCTGGTCAAGCCGTCGCCGGGGGCGGGCCACGGCATCACCGGGATGCGCGAGCGGGTCACGATGCTGAACGGCGAGATGACGGCGGAGCCGACGGCCGAGGGCGGCTACGAGGTGACGGTGTTCCTGCCCGTGCCGCTCGCGGACCGGCTCGAACCGGCGGGAGAGGACGCATGACGATCAGAGTCCTGATCGCCGACGACCAGATGATGGTCCGCGAGGGCTTCTCCGTCCTCCTGAACGCCATGCCCGACATCGAGGTGGTCGGCGAGGCCGTGAACGGCCGGGAGGCGGTCGCCAAGGTCGCCGAGCTCGCGCCCGACGTGGTCCTGATGGACATCCGCATGCCGGAGCTGAACGGCATCGAGGCGACCCGCGAGATCGTCGCGGCCGAGGGCGGTACGGACGGGTGCAAGGTGCTCGTCCTGACCACCTTCGACCTCGACGAGTACGTCTACCAGGCCCTGCGCGCCGGGGCCTCCGGATTCCTCCTCAAGGACGCGTCAGCCCGCCAACTCGCGGACGGCGTACGCGTGGTGGCGTCCGGTGAAGCGCTGCTCGCGCCGACCGTGACCCGCCGCCTGATCACGGAGTTCTCGAAGCTGGCCGAGGCGCCGCGGCTGTCGCCGGCCGTCCAGGCGCAGCAGTACGGCGAGCTCACCGAGCGCGAGACGGAGGTGCTCGTCCTCATCGCGCAGGGCCTGTCGAACGCGGAGATCGCCTCCCGCCTCGTGGTCGCCGAGTCCACCATCAAGACGCACGTCAGCCGGGTGCTCGTGAAGCTGGGCCTGCGGGACCGCACGCAGGCCGCGGTGTTCGCGTACGAGGCGAGGCTGGTCACGCCGGGGTAGTGCCCCGGAGGGGCGCGGGGCTAGCGTCCCTCCATGGACGCAGCCTTCGAGGCCTCCGAGGTCTTCGCCCCCTCGTCACCTCACTTCCTGGCCGACCCCTACCCGGCGTACGCGACCCTGCGCGAGAGAGGCCGGGTCCACCACTACGCGCCCACCGGCCAGTGGCTCGTCCCGCACCACGCGGACGTCGCGGCCCTCCTGCGCGACCGCCGCCTGGGCCGCACGCACCTGCACCGGTTCACGTACGAGGAGTTCGGCCGCGAGGCGCCGCCCCCGGAGCACGAGCCGTTCCACGTCCTCAACGACAACGGCATGCTCGACCTGGAGGCGCCCGCCCACACCCGCATCCGCCGCCTGGTCTCCAAGGCGTTCACACCCCGCACCGTCGAGCAACTCCGGCCGTACGTCCACGAGTTGGCGGACCAGCTGGCGTGCGACCTGGCGGCGGACGGCGGCGGGGACCTGGCGGCCCGCGTGGCCGAGCCGCTGCCCGTGGCGGTCATCGCCCAGATGCTGGGCATCCCGGAGAGCGACCGTCCGCTCCTCCGGCCCTGGTCGGCGGCGATCTGCGGCATGTACGAGCTGAACCCGTCCGAGGAGACGGCGGCGCGGGCCGTGCGCGCGTCCCTCGAATTCACCGCGTACCTCACGGAGCTGATCGCCGACCGCCGCCGCAAGCCCGGCGACGACCTGCTCTCCGCGCTGATCGCGGCCCACGACGAAGGTGACTCGCTCACCGAACAGGAGATGATCTCGACCTGCGTACTGCTCCTGAACGCGGGCCACGAGGCGACGGTGAACGCCACGGTCAACGGCTGGCACGCGCTGTTCCGCCACCCCGCCCAGCTGGCGGCCCTGCGCGCGAACCCGGCCGGACTGATCCCCACGGCCGTCGAGGAACTCCTGCGCCACGACACCCCGCTCCAGCTCTTCGAACGCTGGGTCCTCGACGACATCGAGATCGACGGGGTGACGATCCCGCGCGGCTCGGAACTGGCTCTCCTCTTCGGCTCCGCCAACCACGACCCGGCGGTCTTCGACGCCCCCGCCGCCCTCGACCTCACGCGCCGCGACAACCCCCACATCTCCTTCAGCGCGGGCATCCACTACTGCATCGGCGCGCCCCTGGCCCGCATGGAGCTGACGGCCTCCCTCGGCGCGCTGCTGCGGCGGGCCCCGGGGCTGCGCCTCGCCGCGGAGCCCGAACGCAGGCCGAACTTCGTGATCCGGGGGTTCAAGGAGCTCCTGGTCGAGGTGTGAGCCCGATGGCTCACCGCGGCAGCGTCAGCCGCCACGCCTTCGGATGGACCGTCCAGGTCCGCGTCCGCACTGGGCCCGCCACCACCGCGTCCGCCCGGTAGCGGAAGTCCGCGCCCGACACCGTGACCGTGCGCGCCCGCACCCGCAGCGGCGCCGCCGCCGCGCCCACCGAGGTCGGCCGGACCTCCACCTGGGCGAACCCACCGTGCCCCGCCGAGACGTGCACGCCCGCCACCGGCTGGTCCAGGTCGACCAGCATCACCCCGTCCGCCTCGATCCGCAGCCGCGCCGGGGAGCGCCCGTCGGCCGCAGCGGGCCGCGAGGGGCGCGCGGCGAGGGTCCGTACGAAGGACTGGCAGGTCCGCAGCCAGGCATGCCCGTCGGCGAAGCCTCCGGCCGGCACGCGGACGGAGGCGCCGACGGCGGAATCCCGGGGGCCGACGGCCGACGCCCCCACGGGCGGAATGCGCAGATCGCCCAGAACGACCCCGTCGCTGTCGTCCACGAGCAGGTCGAGCCGCCGCTCGGCCCCCTCCAGCACGGCCCGCGCCGCGGCGACCGCCCCGACCGGCACTCCGAGGCCGCGCGCGAGCGTCTGCGAGGCCCCCACCGGCACGACGGAAAGCACGCACCCGGCGAGGTCCCGCTCCCGGTGGAGCACCCCCACCGCCCGCAGCAGCGCACGGTCGTCCCCGATCACCACGAGGCGCCGGGCACCCCGTCTGGCCAGGGCTTTCGCGAAGTCCTCGGGGCCGTCGGGCAGACAGAGACGGACCGCCGCACCCGCACTGAGCACGTCCTTCGCGATCCGTACCGACTCACCGTCCGTGCGCCGGGCGACCGGGTCGATGACGACTAGGAGCTGGTCGCGAGCCGACAACGTGCGCCCTTTCTTTTAGCCGTTCTTTGAGACCTCGGGTAGCATCTTTGTGCAAGAGCCCCTTGCGCTATTGCGCCAGGGGCTTCGTCTATTCCGGGGCAGCATCCAAGGCACACCCATACGGCGGCTACGGCCCCTGACCTTGGACATGCCCCGCCCGGAAGGGGTGTACGCCTGTGCCCGCACTTGTGCTGCTCGGTGCTCAGTGGGGTGACGAAGGCAAGGGAAAGGCCACTGACCTGCTCGGTGGCTCGGTGGACTATGTAGTGCGCTACCAGGGCGGCAACAACGCCGGCCACACGGTTGTCGTAGGCGACCAGAAGTACGCGCTGCACCTCCTCCCTTCCGGGATTCTCTCCCCGGACTGTGTGCCTGTCATCGGCAATGGAGTCGTCGTCGACCCGTCGGTCCTGCTCTCCGAGCTGAGCGGTCTGAACGAGCGCGGCGTCGACACGTCGAAGCTCCTGATCAGCGGAAACGCCCACATCATCACGCCGTACAACGTGACGGTCGACAAGGTGGGCGAGCGCTTCCTCGGCAAGCGCAAGATCGGCACGACGGGCCGCGGCATCGGCCCGACCTACGCCGACAAGATCAACCGCACCGGCATCCGCGTGCAGGACCTCTATGACGAGTCGATTCTGCAGCAGAAGGTCGAGGCGGCCCTGGAGCAGAAGAACCAGCTCCTGACCAAGGTGTTCAACCGCCGCGCGATCGAGGCGGAGCAGATCGTCGAGCAGCTCCTGGAGCACGGCGAGAACATCAAGCAGTACGTCGCCGATACCACGCTGATCCTGAACAACGCGCTCGACGACGACAAGGTCGTCCTGTTCGAGGGCGGCCAGGGCACGCTCCTGGACGTGGATCACGGCACGTACCCCTTCGTCACCTCGTCCAACCCGACCGCCGGCGGCGCCTGCACCGGCACCGGCGTCGGCCCGACGAAGATCAGCCGCGTCATCGGCATCCTGAAGGCGTACACGACCCGCGTCGGAGCGGGCCCGTTCCCGACGGAGCTGTTCGACGCGGACGGCGAGGCGCTGCGCACCATCGGCGGCGAGCGCGGTGTGACCACCGGCCGTGACCGCCGCTGCGGCTGGTTCGACGCCCCGATCGCCCGCTACGCGACCCGCGTGAACGGCCTGACGGACTTCTTCCTCACCAAGCTCGACGTCCTCACCGGCTGGGAGCAGATCCCGGTCTGCGTGGCGTACGAGATCGACGGCAAGCGCGTCGAGGAACTCCCCTACTCGCAGACCGACTTCCACCACGCGAAGCCGATCTACGAAATGCTGCCGGGCTGGTCCGAGGACATCACCAAGGCCCAGACCTTCTCCGACCTGCCGAAGAACGCGCAGGGTTACGTGAAGGCCCTGGAGGAGATGTCCGGCGCGCCGATCTCCGCGATCGGCGTGGGCCCGGGCCGCACGGAGACGATCGAGATCAACTCGTTCGTCTGAGCCGCCCACTAGCCACGCGAAGGGGTGGGTCGCACTTCGGTGCGGCCCACCCCTTCGTGTCAGCCGGGCCCTGAGTCGTCGCCGCAGACGCGCAGGCCCTCCGGGGTCGCGCACGGCAGGTGGCCGTGGGTGCGGATGACGTCGAGGCCCGTGCCTCGCGCGTAGGCGAGGAAACCGGCGGCGAGGGAGTCGGCGGGTGGGAGGCCGTAGGTGTAGGCGTACTCGATCTCGCGGTAGGGGTAGCCGGTCTTCAGGAGCTGGTCGGTCGAGGGGGCGTGGCCCTCCAGGTCGAGGCGGTGCAGGCCTTTCAGGCCGGAGGCGGCGCGGAGTTCGCTGTAGCCGATGGCGCCGGGGATGCGGCCGACGGCGTCGAGGACCTGGTCGGTCGAGTCGAGTTCGCAGCGGGTGACGGGGACGGATCGGTCGTCCTTGCTCATGCAGTCGTTGGACGACGCCTTGATCTCGAAGCTGCCGCCGAGGACGCGGCGTTGGAGCGTGTCGCGGGTGCCGGAGCTCGATCCCCGGCTGACCAGGACCACCGGCAGGTCGGGGCCGCCGAGCTCCCGCCAGTTGCGTACGTCGCCGCGGTAGAGGCGGCGCACCTGCGGCAGGGTCAGGTTCTGGAGCGGCACGCGGTCGTTGAGGACGAGGGCGAAGACGGAGACCGCCACGCGCGTCCCGGCGAGTCGCGGGAAGCCGTCGGACTTGGGCCCGTCGGAGAAGGCGAGCAGCGGCGGCGCCCCGTCTCCCTTCGCCCGCCCGAACTTCCTTCCCTGGTCCTCCAGTTCCCGCACGCCCGCCGCGCTGCCGTGCGCGCTGACCGTGATGTCGGAGCCCGGACAGTCCTCCTCGTACTTGTCGGCGAGCTCCTCGGCGACCGGCGCGAACGCCGTCGAGCCGAGCACCGTCAGCTCTCCCGTCGCGCACTCGATCGGCGGCGGGTCGGTGTCCCGCAGCACGATGATCGAGGCCAGCGTGATCACGGACAGGGTGAGCAGCACGGTCAGGAGCTGGGCGGGCCGGGACAGCAGCGGCGGTTTGCCGTCGAGGGTGGTGGAGCGGTTGGGCCGCACCTCGCCGGCCTGGATGCCGCCGGAGAGGGTGACCTCGCCGCCGACCGGGCCGCCGGTGAGCAGCACCAGGAGCTTGTAGTGCTGGCCCCTGTTGAGCGGGACGCGCGGGATGTGCAGCGTGCTGCCCTCGTACCGCAGGCCCGCGCCCGGCGTGAAGTGCTCCATCAGGTGGTCGTCGCCGGACGGCGCGGTGACGGCGAGGCCGCGGACGGTGCGGCCGGTGAAGACGGCGGTGAGTCCGTGCAGCGCGCGGCCGCTGTAGTCGGCGTCGGTCACGGCCTGTGAACCGTCGTTCTCGACGCGCAGCAGGACGAGCGTGGCGTCGGACATCTCGGGCGTCTCGTCGAACAGCCCGAGCCGCGTGTTGGCGCCGCCCGTACGGATGTTGTCGCCTATGGCCGTGTCCAGCTGCACGCGGTAGCCGATGCGTTTGCGGCGCGGCACCCGGCGCTCGTACCAGAGCGCGCCGACGGTGGCGACCAGGCCGAGGGCGGCCGTGACCACGGCGATGGTGTTCTCGGCGCTCAACCAGTCCATGGGCGGTGACAGTAGGCGGCGCGGAGCCGCCCGGCGGCGGCTTCCCCGTCCTGTCGCCCGCTGTTCGCCACGGATTCAGCGAACCGGACCCGCCGTACGCCGCCGGACAGGCCCTAGTTGCCCCTGTCGTACGTCAACTCACCGCTGCCGTCCGTGTTCGCGCGCCGCAGCTTGCCGTTGCCGAGGATCGTGATGACGCTCGGCTCGCCCGGCGTGCAGGACGACATGGGTTCGCCGACGGTGACCACGGTCGGACCGATGCGCAGGCGGTCGCCGGACGCGGACTCCAGCTTCCCCTGGAAGACACAGTGGTACGTGCCGCCGTCCTGGGTCGGCCCGTCCGCCGTCACCGAGAGCACCGTGTCGCCCACTTCGCCCTGCTGGAGGGTGAGTTCGCGGGTGCTGCGCCCGGTGCCGGTGGTGAGCCCGCCGCTCCAGCTGCCCAGGTACTTGTCGGGGATGGTGCCCTCGTCCGGGCCAGGGGTCGTGGGGCCCGGCGTGCTCGGTCCGGGCGTCGGCGCGGTGGGCCCCGGCGTCTCCGGAGAGCTGCTCGCACTGTTCTTGCCGCCGCCGCGCTTGTCCTCGGTACCGTCGCCGTTCATGACGGCGTAGACCGTGCCGCCCGCCCCGATGGCCACTATCAGCGCCACGGCGACCAGCGCCACGGTCGACCGGGCGCTGCGGCGCGGGGGCTCGGGCAGCGGGGTGGGGCCGTACGGGGGTGTGGGTCCGTATCCCGGAGGCGGCTGCTGGGGGTAGCCGTACGGGGTGGACTGGGGGTGGGACGGCTGGTGGGGGTAGCCGTACACGGGGGCGCCGGGTGGCGGCGTGGGAGGCGGGGTCTGACCGGACACCATGGTGGGCAGGTGATCGAGGGGCGCGGCACGGGGCGTGCCGGGAGGCGGGGGAGTGGCGTCACCACCCCCCTCACCACCTGCCCCGACGGCTCCCGAGCCCGCGCCGACGGCTCCCGACCCTGCGCCGCCGGCTCCTGACCCTGTGCCGGCCGCCCCGGAGTGTGTCCCAGGCGTACCCGATCCTGCACCGGCCGCCCCGGGTCCTGTCCCGGGCGTACCCGCTCCTGCGCCGGCCGCTCCCAATCCTGCACCGGGTGTACCCGGTCCCATGCCGGCCGCCGCCGACCCTGGGCCGACCGCACCTGGTCCTGCCCCGGCGGCTCCCGACCCTGCGCCGGCCGCCCCGGGGCCTGTCCCGGGCGTACCCGGTCCCGCACCGGCCGCCGCCAAGCCTGCGCCGCCCGCCCCCGGCCCCGCACCGGCCGCACCGGCACCGGCCGCACCGGCCACCCCCGCCCCCGCGCCAGACACCTTCGCCGCCCCCGAGCCCCCGGGCGACGCGCACGCCGCGCCCGGGGACGGCTGTCGCGGCTCCTCCGGGCTCTCAGGGCTCTCCGGATCCTCCGCGTCCAGCAGCTGCACGGCGTGCCTGCCGAGCTGGGCGACCAGTGCGGCCGGCAGCCACGGGTCGATGGTGCGGCCGTCGCCGAGGGCGGCCGCCGCGCCCGTGCGGTCCAGGATCTCGTCGAGGGAGGGCCGGGCCGCCGGGTCCTTCCTGAGGCATGCGGCGATGAGCTCGGAGAGGCTCTCGGGGAGCCCTTCCAGATCCGGTTCCTCCTGCGCGATGCGGAACATCAGCGCGTGCACGCCGCTGTTGGCCGTGCCGAAGGGCAGCGCCCCCGACGCCGCGTACGCGAGGACCGAGCCGAGGCAGAACACGTCGCACGCCGGGGTGATGCGATCGCCGCGCACCTGCTCCGGTGCCATGAAGCCGGGCGAGCCGACCAGCGCGCCGGTGCGCGTGAGGCCGCCGTCGGTGACGGTCTCCAGCGCGCGGGCGATGCCGAAGTCGATGACGCGCGGGCCGTCGATGGTGACCAGGACGTTCGACGGCTTGAGGTCGCGGTGGACGATGCCCGCCGCGTGGATGTCCTTGAGGGCGCCCGCGAGCCCGGCCGCGAGGATGCTCACGGACCGCTCGGGCAGCGGGCCGTGGTCGTGCGAGACGACGCTCTGCAGCGAGGGCCCTGCGACGTACCCCGTGGCGACCCACGGGATGGCCGCCTCGGTGTCCGCGTCGAGGACCGGCGCCGTCCACGCGCCGCCGACCTGCCGCGCGGCCCGCACCTCCTGCCGGAACCTGTTCCTGAACTCGTCCTGTTCCGCGAGTTCCTGGCGGACCAGCTTCACCGCGACCGTACGGCCGCGCTCGGACCGCGCGAGGTACACCTGCCCCATCCCGCCGGCGCCGAGCCGCGCCAGCAGACGGTACGCACCGATCCGCTGCGGATCCCCGGGTACGAGCTTCTCCATCGCCGCACCGACCTCCCCCATTGGTGTGCAACAGAGTGAGGATAGTGCGGCCGTGGGACAGGGTGGGGTGGGCTTGCCTCTACGGTTCCGTAACGGGTTCCGTAATGGGTTCCGTATGGGGTGGGACAAGGGGTCCCGCACCGCCGGCGCAGACCGTGTCCAGCGCGGCGGACAACCGCTCCAACACCCGTACCGACTCGGTGAATCCGTCCGTTCCGAGCGCCGCCGCGAGGCGCTCCGCCAGCTCCGCGTGGCCCGGGTCGATCTTCGCGACGGCGGCAAGCCCGGCCTCCGTGGGGCGCAGCAGCTTGGCGCGGCGGTGGGCCGGGTTCGGGGCGTACTCGGCGAGGCCCTTGCGGACCAGGAGGTCCGCCACGCGCTGCACGCTCTGCCGCGTGATGCCCATCGCACGGGCGATGCCGGAGACGGGCAGCGGTTCGTGCAGGACGGCGCCGAGGACCTGCCAGTGGGCGGCGGTCAGGCCCGCGGGCCCGGCCAGCTCGTCGGAGACGGCGAGGAGTTGGCCGTTGAGCCGGAAGACGGTCAGCGCGGTGCGGCTGAGCAGGTCCTGGTGTGCGCGTGCCATCTGCCTTTCCCCGCTCACGAGTTGAGCGTCTCGTACGCGGCCGGGTCCGAGTCGTGGAAGAGGCGGTACCACGCGTCGAGCTTCTCGCCCTCGAACACGTCGCCGAGCCGCCCGAAGATCTCCCGGGCGAACGCGACCGGTTCGGTCGGCCCCGCCGTGATCAGGTCGCCGTCGGTGACCGCGTCCGTCTCGACGTACCGCTCGGCGCCCTGATAGCCGGTGGCGGCCAGGTATGTCGCCGCCCCGCTGGTGTGCGCGCGGTCGTCGAGGAGACCCTCGCGGGCGAGGCCCGCCGTGGCCCCGCAGATCGCGCCGACCGGCACGCCCGCGGCCAGGAACGCGCGGGCCGTGCGCGCGAACGGCGCGAGGTCGTCGCTCGTGTCCCACAGGTCGGCGCCCGGCAGGATCAGCAGCGAGCTGTCCGGGCCGCCCTCGGTGCGCAGCTCGCCGAGCGCCAGGTCGGGCTGGACGCGCAGGCCGCCGAGGGAGGTGACCGGGGCGGTCGTCGGGGCGACCGTGCGGATCTCGTGGCCGAAGCGGGCGAGCCAGGCCGTGGCGTGGCCGGTCTCCCAGTCGGCGAAGGTGTCGTAGACGGCCAGGTGTACGGGCTTGCGGGACATGAGGGCCTCCAGTTGCCGTATCGCGAGGTATGACCGCATGCTCTCGATGAGGTATGACAGCATGCTGTCGAAAAGGCAGCGTGCTGTCAATCGATTACGGGCCCGGCCTTCCTTAACGTCCACAAGGGGCGCCCTTAACCCGCCCCTCCCTAGCGTCCTCGTCATGGACAGCACACTGACCCTCAGCGCCCACCTGGGCCTCGACCTGGCCGCCGTCGCCCTGCTGACCTTCGGGGTCTTCTATCCGCGGCACCACAGGCGTGAGCTCGTCCCCGCGTACCTGGCCCTGAACGTCGCGCTGTTCGCGGTGGTCGCCGGGCTCGGCACCGTCGGCGGCGACGGCGGGCTCGCCCTCGGCTTCGGCCTCTTCGGGGTGCTCTCGATCGTGCGGCTGCGCTCCGACGCCCTGCAGCACCAGGAGGTGGCGTACTACTTCATCACCCTGGTGCTCGGCCTGCTCTGCGGCCTGCCCGCGCTCAGCCTGCCGGTGGCGGCGCTGCTCGCCGGGGTCCTGCTGGTGGTGATGTACGGCGCCGACCACCCCCGCCTCTTCGCGGGTGACCGGCGCGCCATCGTCACGCTGGACGCCGTCTACCGCGAGGAGGGCCCGCTCAGGGCCGAGCTGGAACGGCGCCTCGGGCGGCCGCTGGGATGGACGGTCCAGGAGGTGGATTACGTACGCGACCTCATGGTGCTGGAAGTCCGATTCCGTCAGCCGGAACCTTCCGGGCGGCGTGGGGAGTTGACCGTACGACGACGCACGACCCGGTCCCGCACGATCACCCCCGGCCACCAGAAGGAGACCGTGTGAACCCCGCCGTACGCGCCATCGGCCGCGCCGCGCTCGCCGCGCACCCCATCTCGCTCGACGAGGTGAACGCCAGGGCGGAGCTCCTCGCCCGCTACGACAACAGCTACCTCGTGCCCGTCGAGATCTTCGAGGATCTCGCGTCCCTGCTGACCGACCCCCGCCGGCGAAGCGGCCCCTTCCGGGCGCTCAGCATCGGCGGAAAGCGCTGGTTCCGCTACCACTCGACGTACTACGACACCCCCGAGCTGCTCACCTTCCACGACCACCGGCAGGGCCGGCGGCTCCGCTACCGCATCCGGGAGCGCGTCTACCAGGACAGCGGCGAGCGGCAGTTCGAGATCAAGCTGAAGAGCGGGCGGGGCGAGACCGTCAAGCACCGGCAGCGCCTGGAGAGCGGCGACCACGCCCTGGACGGGGTCCGGCTCGGATTCCTCGCCGGAGTGCTGCGCGGGTCGTACGGCATCGAGGCGCCGGGCGGGCTCACCCCCTCGCTCGTCACCGACTACCAGCGCGCGACCTTCGTCGCCGACGGGCAGCGCATCACGTGCGACGCGGGGCTCGTCGTGCGGGACACGGCGACGGGGCGCAGCGCGGCCGCCGACAGCGGTCTCGTGCTGGTGGAGACCAAGACCAAGGGGCATCTGACGGACGCCGACCGGGTGCTGCACCGGTTCGGGGTGCGGGCCGCGGACTTCACCAAGTACTGCGGGGGGTATGCCGCGGTCCGGCCCGAGCTGGGCGTCAACCGGTGGGCGCGGGCGGTGCGGACGGCGTTCCCGCGGGCGGTGGCGGCCCCTCGGGGAGCGGGCGCGGGAACGTCAGGGTGACCTCGGCGCCGCCGGCCGTGCTCACCGTCCCGAAGCGGCCGTTCGCCTCCTCGGCCGTGCGGCGCGCGATGTCCAGGCCGAGGCCCGTGGAGCCCGCGCCGCTCGTGCCGCGGTCGGGCGCGGTCGCGTCGGGGAAGCCCGGGCCCTCGTCGGCGACGGTGAGCTCCGCCTCGCCGCCGGGCAGGACGCGGACCGTCACGCGGTAGGCGGTGCCCTGCGGTGTGTGGTCCAGGACGTTGCCGATCAGGGCGTCCAGGGCGGCGGCGAGCTCGTCGGCGGGGACGGTGACGGGGACCGGCAGGGGCGTGTCCCCGCCGGGAGTGACCGTCTCCGTCCGCCGCCCCTGGTCCTCCGCGAGGGGCGCCCAGAACGCGGCGCGCTCCCGGGCCACCGCCGCCAGATCCGCGCGCGGCGCCTCGCGCAGCGGCCGCCTCGCCCTGCGGATGACGTCGTCGACGCTCCGCTCCAGCGCGGCGACGTCCGCCGCGATGCGGTGGGCCTCGTCCGGGTCGCGGAGGGTCTCCGCGTCCAGGCGCAGGGCGGCCACCGGGGTGCGCAGACGGTGGGCGAGGTCGGCGGCGTTCTCCCGTTCGGCGGTGAGGAGTTCGTCGATGCGGGCGGCGAGCCGGTTCAGTTCGCCCGCCACCAGGCGGAGTTCGGGCGGGCCCTCGGGGGTGGCCCGCGCCGTGAGGTCACCGGCCGCGAGGCGGTCCGCGGTGCGGGCGAGCCGTCGGGTGGCGCCGACGAGACGGGCGCCGAGACGGTCGGCGAGGAGCAGCCCGAGGAGTACGAGCCCCACGCCGATACCGGCGAGCACGAGCCAGGAGGTGAGCGTCCCGGCGTACAACTGCTGTCTGGTGAGCGTGACTTGGACGACGGCCGTACCGCCCTTGGCGCCCTGGACGGGCACCAGGACGAGGCGGCTGCCGGAGTCCGTCTCGTAGGTGAAGGCACGTCCTGTGCGGGCGAGGCGGACGGGATCAGTGATCGGGGAGCCGCTGTTCGCGCGCGGCCCGATGACCGCCCCGTCCGCGAGGATGAGCGAAGTGGCGGGCAGCCCCCGGCCATTGACGCTCTCCACCGTCTGCTCGGCGGTCTCGCGCTCGTCGGCGGTCGCCAGGGTGGGACCGAGGGCGTGGGCCACCCACTGGGCGCGGGCGGTGGCCTCGGCGGTGGCGCGGTCGGCGGCGTGGCTGCGGGTCAGGAGGGTGAGGGGGACGAGGAGGGCGGTGAGGACCAGGGCGGTGGTGGCCGCGGTGAGGAGGAGAAGGCTGCGGCGCATGGATCAGTCCGTGTCCGTGGGGATGACGTCGCCCTCCGGGGCCGCGAGCTTCACACCGACCGTGCGGACCGTGTGCAGATAGCGGGGCCGCTGCGCGGTCTCCCCCAACTTCCGGCGCAGCCAGGACAGATGGACGTCGACCGTCTTGTCGGCGCCGCCCAGGGGCTGCTGCCAGACCTCGGCGAGGAGTTCGCGGCGCGAGACGACCTGGCCGGGCCTGCGGGCCAGATAGGCGAGCAGGTCGAACTCGCGCGGGGTGAGGTCGAGGGCCGTGCCGTCGAGGGTGACCTCGCGGGCCGTCGGATCGACGGAGAGGGCGCCCACGCGGAGGGGTTCCTCCGTCTCCGCCACCCCGAGGCGGCGCAGCACCGCCTTGATGCGGGCGTCCAACTGGGCGGCGCCGAAGGGTTTCACGATGTAGTCGTCAGCGCCGGCTTCGAGAACCGTGACCATCTCGGGCTCGTCGTCACGGGCCGTCGCCACGATGACGGGGACGTCGCTGACGGCACGCAGCATGCGAAGGACCTGCGCCCCGTCGACATCGGGCAGCCCCAGATCGAGGACGACCAGGTCGGGCCCGCTGGTCACGGCCGCGTCCAGTCCCGCCATGCCGCTGGGCGCGGTCGCCACCGCGTGGCCCTTGTCGCGCAGGGCCCGCACGAGCGCGCCGCGGAGCTGGGGGTCGTCCTCGACGACAAGAAGATGCGCCATACAACCACCGTAGTGAGGGGCGGGCCCCGGGCTCGGGCAGGGTCCTTGTCGGGGCACTTGTCGGGGCCTTAACCGGACGTTAGGAAACGATGCGGCACAGTGGCGGGATGAGGAAGTGGCGGAACGCCGTCGTCACGGCGGCGTGGGTGGCCGTGGGGACGGCGGCGGGGGCGCTGGGTGCGTGGCAGCTGGCGAGCGCGGACGGTGGGGGCGACGCGGCGCACAGTCGTCCGCTGGACGAGGCGGCGGTACGGAGGGCGCTGGCCGGGGCCGCGCACTCTCCTCCGGCACGCCGGAAGACCCCGCCCCCCGCTCCGCCGTCCCACTCGTCCTCCCCCTCCGCGGAGAGGTCGACGGTCCGGTTCACCGGCGGTTCGGCCACGGTGGAGTGCCGCCCCGACGGCACCGTCCGGCTCGTCTCCTGGAGCCCCGCCGACGGCTTCCACATAGATGACGACGTCGAGCGGGGCCCCGCCCCAGTCGTACGCCTGGAGGCCGAACCGGCCGACGACGACGCACAGGAGGACCTCCCCTACGAGCTCCGCTGCACGGCGACGGGCCCACGGGCGAAGGTCGTCCCCGACACGGACGAAGAAGACTGAAAGCCCACCCGCGCCCGCACTCCGCCTGCCGCTCCGCTGTGGCTGATCGCGCAGTTCCCCGCGCCCCTGGGCAACCCGCGCAACCGCCCCACGCTCGGCAGAGCAGCCCCGGGTGCCCTGGCCGCAGCGGGCGACGGCCACCCCGCCCCACCCAGGGGCGCGGGGAACTGCGCGCTCAACCCCCACCGGCCGCAAGCCGAATCAAAACCCCCGCCCGGCAGGGCAAGCCCCCGGGTGCCCAGGAAGAGCGGGCGGCAGAGCCCCGGCTCCCTAAGGGGCGCGGGGAACTGCGCGCTCAGCCCCCACCGGCGGTAAGCCGAATAAAGCCCCCGCCCGCCAGGGCAAGCCCGGGTGACCAAGCAAAGCGGGGGGCGGCCGCCCGGGGTCACCCAGGGGCGCGGGGAACTGCGCGACCAGCCCCCACCAACCCGCACCCGAGAAGAAGAGCACCCACAGGGGGACGAAAAGCCCCGCCACCCGACACTCTGTCGGGTTCCACCCCCCACGCCCGACAGGACGCCCATGTCCCGTCCACTCCGTGGACATTTACCCTCGGCCCCATGACCCCTCAGCCGAATCCCCAGGTCGGCGCCGCCGTGAAGGCCGCGGACCGCGCACACGTCTTCCACTCCTGGTCCGCACAGGAGCTCATCGACCCGCCGGCGATCGCCGGCGCCGAAGGCTCGTACTTCTGGGACTACGACGGCAACCGCTACCTCGACTTCACCAGCGGTCTCGTCTTCACCAACATCGGGTACCAGCACCCGAAGGTCGTCGCCGCGATACAGGAGCAGGCGGCGACGATGACGACCTTCGCGCCCGCCTTCGCCGTGGAGGCCCGCTCCGAGGCCGCACGCCTCATCGCCGAGCGGACCCCCGGCGACCTGGACAAGATCTTCTTCACGAACGGCGGCGCCGACGCCGTCGAGCACGCCACCCGCATGGCCCGCCTGCACACGGGCCGCCCGAAGGTGCTCGCCGCGTACCGCTCGTACCACGGCGGCACCCAGCAGGCCATCAACCTCACCGGCGACCCGCGCCGCTGGGCCTCCGACACCGGCACGGCGGGCGTCGTCCACTTCTGGGCGCCGTTCCTCTACCGCTCCCGCTTCTACGCGGAGACGGAAGCGCAGGAGTGCGAGCGCGCCCTCCAGCACCTGGAGGACACCATCGTCTTCGAGGGGGCGCAGACCGTCGCCGCGATCATCCTCGAAACCGTCCCCGGCACCGCCGGCATCATGCTCCCGCCGCCCGGCTACCTCGCGGGCGTGCGCGCGCTCTGCGACAAGCACGGCATCGTCTTCATCCTCGACGAGGTCATGGCGGGCTTCGGCCGCACCGGCGAGTGGTTCGCCGCCGACCTCTACGACGTCACGCCGGACCTGATGACCTTCGCCAAGGGCGTGAACTCCGGATACGTGCCGCTCGGCGGCGTCGCCATCTCCGGGAAGGTCGCCGAGACCTTCGCCAGGCGGCCCTACCCGGGCGGCCTCACCTACTCCGGGCACCCCCTGGCCTGCGCCGCCGCCGTCGCCACGATCAACGTCATGGCGGAGGAGGGTGTAGTGGAGCACGCGGCGAACCTCGGCGCGCAGGTCATCGAGCCGGGCCTGCGCGCGCTCGCCGAGCGCCACCCGTCGGTCGGCGAGGTGCGCGGCGTCGGCATGTTCTGGGCCCTGGAGCTGGTGAAGAACAGGGAGACCCGCGAGCCGCTCGTGCCCTACAACGCCACCGGCGAGGCGAACGCCCCCATGGCCGCGTTCGGGGCCGCCGCCAAGAAGCACGGCCTGTGGCCCTTCATCAACATGAACCGCACCCACGTCGTGCCGCCCTGCACCCTCACGGAGGCGGAGGCGAAGGAGGGCCTGGCCGCCCTGGACGCGGCGCTCTCGGTGGCCGACGAACACACCGTGTAGCCCCGTCTCACCTGGGGTGACGGTGCCGGGCGGGGGCCACCTTCGGGCCCTCGCCCCGAAACCCCGACCGCGTAGTCTGGCGTGCTCGTAAGGGAACACACACGCGACCACGTACACGACCTCCGCGGGGGAAACAGATGCCCGGCACCGACGGCCCCGCCGTCATCCGCAGCACTCTGCGCCAGCAGATCGCCGACGCCCTCCGCGACGAGGTCCTGGCCGGCAGGCTGGAGCCGGGCCAGGAGTTCACGGTCAAGGAGATCGCCGAGCAGTACGGCGTCTCCGCGACCCCCGTCCGCGAAGCCCTGGTCAACCTCACCGCGCAGGGCCTCCTCGACGCCGACCAGCACCGCGGCTTCCGCGTCCACGAGCACACCCTGGACGACTACCGCTCCATGCTGGAGGCCCGCGGCCTCGTCGCCGACGGCATCTTCCGCGACCTCACGGCGCACGGCGCCCGCCGGGACGTCGGCGACGCCCTCCTCTCCGTGCGCCGCCGCGGCGAGGAGGCGGCCCGCGCGGCCTGCGCCGGCGACCTGACCGTCCTGATCGGCTACGACCTGCGCTTCTGGCGCGAGCTCAGCACCCTCTTCGGCAACCCCTACCTCTCCGAATTCCTGCACCGCCTGCGCGTGAAGTCCTGGGTCTGCGCCGTCACCCACCTGCGGCGCTGGAGCGACATCAACGGCGGTGACCTGCGCGGCCTGCTCTGGTCCCGGCACACCGAACTCGTCGACGCGCTGGTGCGCCGCGACCCGGCGGCCGCCCACGCGATCGTCGTGGAGTACAACGCGCACTCCCTGTCCCTCATCGAGCGGCTGGCCGCTGCATGAGCGTGGACCTGACAGTCGTCGTCCCCGCGTACAACGAGGAGCGGCGCCTGGGCCCCACGCTGGCCGCGCTCCGCGACCACCTCGACCTGACGTACCGGGGCGCGTGGGAGCTGATCGTCGTCGACGACGGCTCGACCGACCGCACCGCGGAGATCGCCGCCGAGGCGGCCGCCGACGATCCCCGCGTCCAGCTCGTCCGCGGCGGCCGCAACCGCGGCAAGGGCCACGCGCTGCGCCTCGGCGTCCTCGCCTCGTACGGCCGCCGCGTCCTGGTCACCGACGCCGACCTCGCCGCGCCCATCGAGGAGCTCGACCACCTCGACAAGGCGCTGACCGACGGCAACGCGGCCGCGATCGGCTCCCGCGCCCGCCCCGGCGCGACCATCGGCGCGCACCAGCACCGCCTGCGCGAGCTCCTCGGCCGGACCGGCAACTTCCTCATACGCACGGTCGCCGTCCCCGGAATCCGCGACACCCAGTGCGGCTTCAAGCTCTTCGACGGCGACCGGGCCCGCGAGGCGTTCGCCGCGTCCAGGCTGCACGGCTGGGGCATCGACGTCGAGATACTGCAGTACTTCAGGCGGGCAGGCTGGCCCGTCGCCGAGGTGCCCGTGCGCTGGTCCCACCAGGAGGGATCGAAGGTCAGGCCGCTCGACTACGTGAAGGTCCTCGCCGAGCTGACCCTCCTCAAGGCCCGTGCGGTCCGCCGGGCCGACGTCCTGATCCCCCTCCTCTTCCTGGCCCTGTCCCTCACCCTCTTCTCGGGCCGCTGGGTGTCCCCGGCCCACCGCTATTTCCCCGACTCCATGCAGGACCAGAACCAGTGGGAGTGGTTCTTCGCGGTGACGGCGGACAACGTCCGCCACCTGAACAACCCCCTGTTCACCACCCTCCAGAACGTCCCGGACGGCGTGAACCTCATGGCCAACACGGTCATGCTCGGCCTCTCCGTCCCGCTCGCCCCCGTGACCTGGCTCCTCGGCCCCGCGGTCGCCCTGAACGTGGCGATGACCGGCGGCCTCGCCGCCACCGCCCTCACCTGGTACCGGCTGATCCGCAGACGCCTCGTCCCGCACCGGGGCGCCGCCGCCACCGGCGCGCTCCTCGCCGCCTTCGCGCCCCCGATGGTCAGCCACGCCAACGCCCACCCGAACTTCATCGTCCTGTTCATGATCCCGCTGATCGTCGAGAGGGCGCTGCGGCTCTGCGAGGGCACCCGGGTCGTACGCGACGGAGTCGTCCTCGGCCTGTTCACGACGTACCAGATCTTCCTCGGCGAGGAACCGCTCCTCCTGGCCGCGCTCGGCATGCTGCTCTTCGCCCTCGCGTACGCGGCCGTGCGCAGGGACGTGGCGAGGGAGGTCTGGCGCCCGCTCGCGCGCGGCCTCGCGATCGCCCTCGCGGTCACGATCCCCCTGGTCGCCTTCCCCCTGTACTGGCAGTTCTTCGGGCCGCAGAGCTACAAGAGCGTGCTGCACGGCGACAACGCGGGCAACAGCCCCCTCGCGTTCCTCTCCTTCGCCGAGCGCTCGCTCGCGGGCAGCGACGCGACCGCCGACCACCTCGCCATGAACCCCACCGAGGAGAACGCCTTCTTCGGCTGGCCGCTCGCCGCCCTGGCCTTCGCGATCGTCGTACGCCTCTGGGAGCGCACGGTGGTCAAGGCGCTCGCGTTCACCGTGGTCGGAGCCGCCCTGCTCTCGCTGGGACCGAAGTTCCGCATTCCGCTGACCGAGACCGTCCTGCCAGGACCGTGGGCGGCCCTCTCCGACCTGCCCCTCTTCGAGTCCGTCATCGAGTCGCGCGTGGCGATGGTGTGCGCCCCGGCGCTCGGCATGCTGCTCGCCCTGGCGCTCGCCCGCCTGCTGTCCGCTCCCCGGCGCGCGCACCGGTACGCGGGTCTCGCGGCCGTCGCCGTCGCGCTGCTGCCGATCGTGCCCGCGCCGCTCAGGGCCGTGGACCGGACCGACGTGCCGCCGTTCATCGCGCAGGGCACCTGGCGCACCTACCTGGGCGACGGCGAGACCCTCGTCCCGGTGCCGGTCCCCGACCCCGGCAACGCGGAGGGCCTGCACTGGCAGACCACCGCCGACCTGGACTTCCGCATCCCGGGCGGCTACTTCAACGGCCCCTGGGGACCCGACCGCATCGGCATCTACGGCCCCACCCCCACGAACACGTCGAACCTGCTGGCACACGTCCGCTCCACCGGCCGCGTCCCCCAGATCACCTCCGCCTGGCGCGAGGCGGTCCGCAAGGACCTCACCTTCTGGAACGCGGGCGTCGTGGTCCTGGCGCCGCAAGAGAACGACACGGAACTGCGCAGGACCGTGGACGCGCTCATCGGCCGTCACGGAAAGTGGGTGGGCGGCGTATGGATATGGGACCTGCGCCAGGGCAGCTAGAGGACCAGAGGCCCCACTACGCTGCCTGCACGCGAAGCACCACTCCGCAACCCGCACCTCCGCACCTCCGCAACGAACGCTCACTCGTACCTCCGCAACGAACGCTCACTCGTACCTCCGCAACGAACGCTCACTCGTACCTCCGCAACGAACGCTCACTCGTACCGTCCGTCGCCCGACCTGACCCGAGGAGTCCTTCTTGGCCTGCGACCTGTGGCTGGTCCCGCTCGTCGACGTGCTGTGCCACAGCGCCGACAACCCCTTCGCGGAAGAGCTCGCCGTCTACGACAAGGCGCTGAACGAGGCGGGGCTCCCGCCCGTCCCCGTCTTCGCCTACATGCCGGGCCTGTCCGGCGACGTCGCCCCGGTCGCGGGCTTCGACTACGACGCACTGCATTTCCTGCGCCGCGCGTACCTCCTCCAGATCTGCGGCCTGGAGGTCACGCCGGTGGACGCGCTCGGCGGCGACTACGAACAGCTCCTGGAGATGTTCGACGCCACGGCCCAGCAGTCCCACCTCGTCTGGCACTACGACCACGCGGGCGCGTACGTCCCCGTGGACTTCCCGGCCCCGCTCTCCAACGACGAACTGCTCGCGGGCGGCGGCCCCCTCGGCTCCTCCCAGGCGCTCCTGCGCGAACTGGAGTACGTGGCCCCCTCGATCGGCATAGACCCCGCCAACCCACCCCTGCCCCCGGCCCCGCCCGCCGCCCCCACCTCCCTGGAGGAGCCGGCGGCCCCGCCCCCGCCGGACGCGAGCCCCTTCGCGAGGGAACGCCACGTCTGGCTTGGCCTGCACGCGGCGGCGACCCGCAGCCTGGCGCAGGGCTCGATGATCATCTACAGCTAGCGATGAGTTTTCGTGTCCCGCCCGGTCTGACTGTCGTACACGACTATTCAGGAGGAGCCACGTGAGTCAGCCAAGCCAGCCGAGCCAGCTACTGAAGGTGCAGAACTTCGTCGTGTCGCAGGACGGGTTCGGCGCCGGTGAGGGCCAGAGCCTGGAGCGTCCCTTCGGTCACGCGAATCCCGGGGAGCTGATGGCGTGGGCGGGTGCGACGGCGAGCTGGCCGAACCGTACCGATCCGGGCGGGAGCCGGGGCCTGGACGACTACTTCGTCCGGGACTTCCACCACAACATCGGCGCGGAGATCATGGGCCGCAACAAGTTCGCGCCGCAGCGCGGGCCCTGGCAGGACCACGAGTGGCGGGGCTGGTGGGGCGAGGAGCCCCCGTTCCACACGCCCGTGTTCGTGATGACGCACCACGAGCGCCCTTCGTTCACGCTCTCCGACACCACGTTCCACTTCGTCGGCGGCGACCCGGCCACGGTCCTCGCACAAGCCCGCGAGGCGGCCCAGGGCAAGGACGTGCGGCTCGGCGGCGGTGCCACCGTCATCCGGCAGTTCCTGGCGGCGGGCCTCGTCGACACGCTGCACGTGGTGGTCTCACCGGTGAAGCTGGGCTCCGGGGTGCGGCTCTGGGAATCCCCCGACGAACTGCTCGACCGCTACCACCTGGATGTGGTGCCGAGCCCGAGCGGAGTGACGCACCACGTGTTCTGGCGCAGGTGACGTACGACGTACTGGCGTAGAGGTCAGTGGGGTCCGTGGGGTCAGCGGGGCTCGGGCGGCCGCTGCCGGGGCATGTTCGGCCGGGCTCCGGGCGGCAGAGGGAACCGCCCGGGGGAGGCCGGCGCCTCCCGCTGCGGGCCGCCCGGGCTCATCGCCTGCATGGCCAGCGGCACGGGCCCGGCCCGGAACTCCATCATCCAGTCCGAGGTCTCCGCCCGCACCAGCTCCGTCACGTCGTCGGAAAACCTGCGCAGCACCCCGAGGCACCGCTCGGCCGCCTCCCCGGCGGTGCCCTCGGTGGGCCCGAGGACTTCCCGCACGCTCTCCGACGCCCAGTCGAACTGCAGCACCTGCAGCCGCCGCTGCACGGCCTGCGCGGTCGCCACGTCCCGCATCCACCCCGACGTGAGCCCGAAGAACCGGTCGCACCCCACGCACGCCACGCCGGCGAGCAGCGACACGAACCCCCAGGAGGCCCCGGGTCCGGCCACCACGGCCAGATCGAGCAGCGGCAGTACGCCGGCGCCCATGGCGCCCAGCGCGGCGCCCGCCCGCAGCAGCCGGGCCGCGCGCCGCTTCCGGCCGCGGTCGACGAGATACCACTCGGCGGTGTCGAGGGCACCGCGCTCCACCCAGCGGTACAGCTCGTCGAGCCGCGCGGCGGGCTCGCCCCAGTCGCCGAGGGGAAAGGCCCGCCCGGCCAGATCCCCGAACCGCGCACCCGGTCCCGCACCGGCGCCCACCCCCGAACCCTGCCCCTCGGGGGGCACCCCCTGAGAGGGCACCCCCTCGGGAGGCATCCCCTCGGGCTGCATCTCCGGCTGGCTCACCCGGCACTCCTCTACGAGATCGCGCGTATCGACACCAATTCCTACCGCCCAATGGGTGGCCATGAGCCCGGATTCACGGCTTTTCCGCCCGGAAGAGCTGCTTGATCAGGTATAGGAAGACGGTTGATCTCACTCGAAAGAGTGCTGGGGCGACGCGCTCGCCGACCACGTAGGCTCGGTCTTGGCGGCAACCCCGCCAGATGGACCCGCATAAACGGACCCGTACGAAACGGAGCTGATCGTGATCCCCGGTGGTGGCCAGCCCAACATGCAGCAGCTGCTCCAGCAGGCCCAGAAGATGCAGCAGGACCTCGCGGCGGCGCAGGAGGAACTGGCACGCACGGAGGTGGACGGCCAGGCGGGCGGCGGCCTCGTCAAGGCGACGGTGACCGGCTCCGGCGAGCTGCGCGGCCTGGTGATCGACCCGAAGGCGGTCGACCCCGAGGACACGGAGACGCTGGCGGACCTGGTCGTCGCGGCGGTCCAGGCGGCCAACGAGAACGCGCAGGCGCTGCAGCAGCAGAAGCTCGGCCCGCTGGCCCAGGGCCTGGGCGGCGGCGGCATCCCGGGCCTTCCCTTCTAAGAAACCCCCCGGCCAACTACGGTACGTAGAAGCCGGACACTCTCAGCAGCACAGCATGATTACGGGAAAGGCGTTCCGTGTACGAAGGCGTGGTTCAGGACCTCATCGACGAGTTGGGCAGGCTGCCCGGCGTCGGTCCCAAGAGCGCGCAGCGGATCGCCTTCCACATCCTCCAGACGGAACCGACGGACGTACGCCGCCTGGCCCACGCGCTCCTTGAGGTGAAGGATAAGGTCCGCTTCTGCGCGACCTGTGGGAACGTCGCGCAGGAAGAGCTCTGCAACATCTGCCGCGACCCGCGCCGCGACCAGTCCGTCATCTGCGTGGTCGAGGAGCCGAAGGACGTGGTGGCGATCGAGCGGACGCGAGAGTTCCGTGGTCGCTACCACGTCCTCGGGGGCGCGATCAGCCCCATCGAGGGCGTGGGCCCGGACGACCTGCGCATACGGGAACTGCTCGCGCGCCTGGCCGACGGCACGGTCACGGAGCTGATCCTGGCGACCGACCCGAACCTGGAGGGCGAGGCGACGGCGACGTACCTCGCGCGCATGATCAAGCCCATGGGCCTGAAGGTCACCCGCCTGGCCAGCGGACTCCCTGTCGGGGGAGATCTGGAATACGCGGACGAGGTCACCCTGGGCCGCGCTTTCGAGGGGAGACGACTCCTAGATGTCTGATGCCACGCTGCACGCGACCGCCCGGAACCAGAACCCGGACGACTTCGCCGTCCAGATCTCCGACCAGGTCGAGAGCTTCATCGTCTCGGTCAGGGAGGTCGCGAGGGGCGACGAGCCGGACTCGGCCGTCCCCTTCCTCCTCCTGGAGGTCTCCCAGCTCCTCCTGGCCGGCGGCCGCCTGGGCGCCCACGAGGACATCGTCCCCGAGGAGCGGTACGAGCCGGACCTCGGCCCGGAACAGGACGTCGACGACCTCCGCGAACGCCTGGCCCTCCTCCTGGACCCGATCGACGTCTACTCCGAGGTCTTCGACCCGTACGAGCCCCGCAAGGCCCCGGTCCCCTGCCGCATCTCGGACGACCTGGCGGACGTGGTGGCGGACCTCTGCCACGGCCTGGCCCACTACAAGGCGGGCCGCACCACAGAGGCCCTGTGGTGGTGGCAGTTCTCCTACTTCTCCAACTGGGGCTCCACAGCCTCCGGCGCCCTCCGAGCCCTCCAGTCCCTGGTGGCCCACGTCCGCCTGAACCAGCCCCTCGAAGACCTCGACGGCCTGGACACGGACGAGGACCTGGCAGCGGAGGGCCTGGAGGAGGAGGCGGGCAAGGTGATGGCGGAGGAGATCGCGGGGCCGCTCGGCCTCCGGACGGTGAAGTAGCGCGGGCTCCGGCTCCCGCTTCCGCACGGGCGCGCGGCCCGCACCCGTGCCCAAGGGGCGGCCCTCACCGTTTCACTCGTCGAGCCGAGCACACGAAGACGGGGGCGCCCGATCAAGCAGGCGGCGCGCAAGGCGACCGAGGCGTACGTACTGGCGCACCGGAAGTCGCCGATCCAGCACCCCAGTTGAAGACCCAACGCTACGCTGAGTCACACAGCTGCGCTAGGGAAGCGGGGGGCCATGGCGGATGAGGCGTGGGTGGGACTGGCCGAGGCGATCGGGGCGGTGCGCGCGGAGTTGGGGCGGGCGGCCGAGGAGGGTCAGGGCCAGGGCCTTCAATTCCGTACAGGGCCGGTCGAGTTGGAGTTCACCGTCGACGTGCGCAAGGACGGTGAGGCCCGAGCGAAGGTGCTCGTGCTCCCCTTCGGGGCGGAGGCGAAGGCGGCTCGCTCCAAGGGCACGGTGAGCCGGCTCAAGGTGACGTTGCAGCCGGTCGACCCGGAGACCGGTGAGGACGCGCGGGTCGGTGACGACGTGGAGGAGCGCCCCCGGTAGGGCGGCGGCCACGTCATGGACGTACGACGGGTCGTGGAGATCTGGAACCCGGGCGAAGGCAGGGCGGGCACGGGTTATCTGGTCGCGGACCGGATCGTCCTCACGGCGCTGCACAACGTCCGGGGCGCCGGGGGACTGGAGGTCCGCCGGCTCGACCCGGACGGGCACGACCAATGGGCCGACGCTGAGGTTCTCTGGCCTGAGCGCGGACCGGACCCGCAGCCGGATGCGGCACTGATCCTCGTCACGGGCGCGTCCTGGGCGCCGCTGCTGCCCGGTGCCGCTCCCGTACGGTGGGGCCGCATCGATCCGGCCGTCGCCGAAAGCCGGCTCGGCTGCCTGGCCGTCGGCTTCCCGCGTGCGGAGGCGCGGGACGGCGTCCGGGACACGAAGGAGATCCGGGGCCACATCGAGACCCTGACCGGCCTGAAGTCGGGCGGCGACGTGATCACCGCGTACGTCGACCGGGTGGCCACTCCCAGCAAAGCGGACCAGAAGTCGCGCTGGTCGGGAGCATCCGGCGCGGCGCTGTTCGCTCGCGGACGGCTCGTCGGCGTGGTCACGACCGACCGCGCAAGGGACTACGAGGCGGATCAGCTCACGGCGGTGTCCGTGGCGTCGCTCGCCGCGCGGCCCGGCTTCGCGATGGCGGTGAAGGCGGCGGGTGGTGACCTGGTCCTGGAGGAGGTCACGGCGACGGACGCCGACGCGGTCGAGCTGCGCACGGCGTACGACGTCGAGGCGCCCCGGGGCCTCCACAATCTGCCGGACCTGCCGTCGCGGTTCTTCGTCGGCCGCGAAGAGGCGCTCGCCTCGCTCAGCCGTGCCCTGTCCGAGGACTCCCAGACGATCACCCAGACCCTGCACGGCCTCGGCGGCGTGGGAAAGACGACGCTGGCGCTGCACTACGCCCACGACCACCGGGACGCGTACAGGCTGGTGTGGTGGATCCGCGCGGATACGCCGGACCTGATCGACGTGGGACTCGCCGCGCTGGCTGCCCGCCTTCGAGGGCCCGCGCCCACCCTGGCGACCGCCCAGGCCGCCTCCTGGGCCATCGGTTGGCTGCAGACCCACCCGGGCTGGCTCCTGGTATTCGACAATGCGGAGAGGCCCGAGGATGTGCGGGCGGTGGCGGGCCAACTTTGCGATGCAGGGCGGCAGTTGATCACGTCCCGCTGCAAGGGAGGTTGGTCCGGAGATCCGATTCCCCTCCCGGTCCTCGACGCCGACGCCTCGCTAGACCTACTGGCACGCCTGACGGACGGAGGCGACGAGGACGAGGCCCGCGCCCTGGCCGAAGACCTGGGCCACTTGCCCCTTGCCCTGGAGCAGGCGGGGGCGTTCATCGCCCAGACCTCGATCACGATCGGGGAGTACCGGGAGATGCTCGGCCAGTACCCGGGGGATGCCACCGACGCGGCACCTGAGGGCTCGGACCCGGCACGCACGATGGCCCGCATCTGGCGCATCACCCTGGATGTTCTCCACAAACGTGACCCGCGCGCCGTCGACCTGCTGCGCATCGCGGCCTGGTACGCCCCGACGGGCATTCCTCGCGACTTGTTCGCTCCCCTCGCTGAGAACCCCGTCGACCTCGCCCGTCTCCTGGCCCTTCTGGCCAACTACAACATGATCACCCTCGACCGCTCGACACTCGGTGTCCACCGCCTGGTCCAAACGGTGGCCCGCACGGCAGCGGAGAAGGACCCGCATCGGGCCGCGTCCCTCATCGAGCGCGCCCGTGGGATGGCCGCGGTCCGGCTGCACGACCTCTTCCCGAGCGACCCCGCGCGTAATGTGGACGGATGGCCGACGTTCAGGGCCCTCTTGCCGCATGCCGAGGCCTTGCTGGAGGCGTGGAGGCCCACCGATGACACCCAGGTGACTCACTACGTCATCAATGAGGTGGGCCTCTACCTCGAAGGGCAGGGCGAGGTGGCAAAGGCCATCGAGTACCTCAACCGCGGTGTGGGCGCGGCCACCCGGGTGTTCGGCGCGGAGCACCCGCACACGCTGGCGGCACGGAACAACCTGGCCGCCGTCCATGAGTCGGCGGGTAATTCGAGGCATGCGATCGCCCTGTATGAGCAGGTGCTGGCCGACTGCGCTCAGGTGTTGGGGGCGGCCCACCCAGACACGTTGAGGGCGCGGAACAACCTGGCTGCCACCTGTGAGTCTGCGGGTGATTCAGCTCGTGCGGTCTCCTTGCTAGAGCAGGTGGTGCCCGAGCGGTCGCGCGTTCTGGGCGCGGACCACCCGGAAACGCTGTCGTCGCAGGACAACCTGGCGGGTGCGTACAGTGCGGCGGGTGATGTCGCTCGCGCGATCGCTTTGTACAAACAGGTGCTGGCGGATCGGCTGCGCGTGTTGGGCCCGGATCACCCGAGCACGTTGACGTCGCTGAACAACCTGGCCGTCGCATACAGGAAGGCGGGCGATGTCGGTCGTTCGATGGCTCTGTACGAGCAGGTATGGGACGGCTGCAGGCGGGTGATGGGTTCGGACCACCCGCAGACGCTGATGGCGAGGAGGGCTCTGGACTCCGCTCGGAACAGCAACTGGAAGTTCCGCAAGCCTACGGACTGACCGGCCCCAGCGTCGCGAGCAGTCGTGCGGGATCCACGTATGGTGCCGTCGGTGTCGGCTCGGAGTACCAGAGCAGGGGCCACGTGTTGCCGGCCAGTGCCGGGATGCCGATGTACGTCACCGTGCGCGGGGTTCCGAAGCGTTGTACGCCCAGCGGCCATGTGTGGTCCTTGGCCGTGCCCGGGGCCACCAGGAAGTACATCCAGCGGAAGCCCGTCGCCTCGCAGATGACGGGGCCGGCGTCCCCGTCCGCCTCGGCGAGCAGGCGGGCGGCGACCTGTTCCCCTCGTACGCCCTGAATCCGGAGCGTGTCGAAGTGCACGCCGGACACCCGGAGTTGGTGCCCCGCCACCGGGACCCACTCGGGCCAGTGAATTGCGTTCGTCATGGTCACACTTTGCGGTGGGCGGAGTTACGCTCGGTAGTGACTGAGGGGATACACGCCCGGCTGTATCCGTCGGAGGTGGTCGCTGTGTCCGTTCAGTACAACCCGACGTGGCGTTATAGCGGGAACCAGTTGAAGCGGTGGCGGATGAAGGCGAACGTCACGCGGGAGGAGCTGGGCGCTGCCTGTAATTACTCGCCGGACACGATCAAGGCCATGGAGCAGGGTGTCCGTATGCCGACCGCCCGGGTCTTGGACGCGGCGGATGCCCTGTGCGGGGCGGATGGGCTGCTGAGCGCGGCGAAGGATTACGTCCAGCGTGAGAGGTTTCCGCAGCGAGCCCAGGACTTCATGGCTCGGGAGCAGGAGGCGATCTGCCACTGGTCGTACGAAGTCGCCCTCATTCCCGGTCTGTTGCAGACGGAGGCCTACGCGAGGTCGCTGATCGGAAACCGTTGCCCGCCTGTAGACATGGAGACGGTTGAAGAGCGCGTCTCGGCTCGGTTGGAGCGGCAGTCGATCCTGACTCGGCGGCCACCGGTAGCCGTCAGCTTTGTGGTGTACGAGGCCGCCTTGCGTGTCCCGCAGGTGGACAAGGCACAGCTGGCGCGGCTGCTGGAGGTGGGGAGTCTGTACAACGTCGTGTTGCAGGTGCTTCCCTTCGGCCGTGCACTTCCTGCCGCGTTGCCCGGTCCGATGGTGCTTCTGGAGACTCGCGACCATGAACGACTGGCCCTCTCGGAGGGGCAGTCGGTGAGTCAGTTGACTGCCGACCCGGATGTGGTCGCCGCCCAGAGTGAGCGGCTTAGCATGATCCGCACGGTGGCTCTCGGCCCTGCTGAGTCGGCCCAATTCATCGAGCGGATGGTGGATGACCTGTGACTGTCGAGCTCAATTGGTTCAAGTCCAGCTATAGCGACGACGAGGGTGCCAACTGCGTCGAGATAGCGCTCTGCGCTCCCAGCGGCCTTCGCGTCCGCGACTCAAAACTCCCCGCGAGCCCAGAGCTGACGATCTCCGCCCCCGCCTGGGCCGCCTTCATCGCCGCAGTTCAGCCCGGAGCTTGAGCCCCGGGACCCGAGCTTCTTCCTGGGTCTGGTTCACCGGCGAAATTGACCCAACCCACCTACCCAAAAGGGGAGTTGCGCGTTCCGTCACCCTCAAGAGTGACGTTCCGTAGTCAGCTTGCGCCGGAACGTAAAGGCGCCCTAGGTTCGCGGCAATAGAACGGCCTCGGCCGGTGCGCCAACACCGGGTCCGAGGCCTAGCTCGACGTATCGAGTGCCTTCGATTCCTAAGCCCTACTCTCGAAAGCAGCCGACCGTGGCTTACGCCAAGCCTAATGCCGTGCTCCCCTCCCCGTCCCACCCCATGGCCAAATCGGGCTACGGCAAACGCCTCGCGGGTGACGCGGAACCGGACACCGAGCCCGACTTCGCACACTTGGGCCCCCGCGACGCGGAATTCGCGACGTTCGTCGATCATCTTCCCGACGGGGCCGCGATGGGCCACAAGGTCATCGCCGCCGAACACCCCAGGTACGGCCAGCAGGCCACCCGTACCTCCCTCAGGCGCCTCACCGAGGCCGGTCACCTGCGCTGGGTCAAGGAGCACATCACCGTCGAGGACAACTCGATGCGGTGGGTGACCAGGACGTACTGGTCGAGGGAGCCCAAGTCGCGCGAGTGGTGGGCCGAGTTCGTGCGGGAGCGGCACGGGCGGGACGTCACCGACGCGTACCAGCCGGGCCTGGCCAGGGTGACCGAGCCGGAGCCCGCCGCCCAGCAGGCACCGGAGCCGGAGCCGCCCACGGCCCACCACACCCTCGCCCAACTCCGCACCGCAGACCGCCGCATGGCCCTCTCCGAGCAGGAGTGCAAGCAGCTCGCGCCCCGCGCAGCGGAGTGGCTCGCCCGCGGGGCCACCCCGCAGGACATCACGCGCGCCCTCACCGAAGGGCTGCCGCCCACCGTCACCAACCCGGGCGGTCTCGCCCGGAACAGACTGGAGAACAAGATGCCCCCCAAGCGTCAGGCCCCCGCCAAGGCCCGCGCCCGCGTCACCCGCGCCGTCATGATCTGCCCGTTCTGCGAGGAACCCGAGACCTCTGTCGAGCTGGTCAACGGGATCTGCATGGACTGCTGCCCGCAGGAGGAGCGGTCGGGGTACGTCCCGGACACGTTCCTCGCACGGCCGCTGAGCCCGACTCGTCCGCGCCCCGCGGGGTACGACGACGTCGTGGACGTGACCGAGAGGGTGGCGGAGCTGCGCCGGGCCGCCGGACTGCCGACGCCCCGGGACGGCGTATGAGCGTGCAGGACGTGCCGGTCCGGGCACCATGGAGTCAAGGAGGCGACGCCATGACCCCCAGCACCGAAGAGCGCCCGGAGATGTCCATCGAGGATTTCGAGGAGCTCGTCCGCAGGGCTCCGGAGACCGTGCGCAACAAGCTCGAATTTCTCGGGGGAAGGTTGTGCGTGAAGCACGGTCCGATCGATGCCGAGGACTTCGAGGAACTTGCCCGAGTGGCCCCCGAAGCGGTGGTTCTCGAGCTCATCGACGGAAAACTAGGGGTCAAGCCTGTGCCGGACGGCGACCACGGAGAAATCATCATGTGGTTGCTGCGACAGTGCATGCAGCAACGCCCGGAACTTGGGCTGTACCCCGAGCAGGGGTTGGTCGTCGAGGGGTACCGCGCAGGACGCGCGAAGCCCGACGGAGCGCTCGCGCCGGTAGGGAGCTTCGGCGGGCAGGGGGAGTGGGCGGACCCCAGCAACGTCCTCATGGTCGTTGAAGTCACCTCGTACGACCGCGACACCGATCGCCGCGACCGCCACGAGAAGCGACACGGGTACGCCCGCGCAGGCATCCCCGTCTACCTCCTCATCGACCGCGACAGTGACACCGTGACTGTGTTCAGCGGCCCTCTCGACGGCGACTACCGGCGAAACCCCGCCTACGCGTACGGCGCCGCCGTCCCCCTCCCCGCCCCCGTCGGCATCACCCTGAACACGGAGCAGCTCAAGAACTACACCGCCTGAGGCCCCCGGCCAGAAGCCGCCAGAACCTGTGACGCGCCCCACTTTCGGAGTGCCCCGCTCCGAACCGGGCATGTGCCAAGCCGAGCGGTCGGAACGTACGCCCCGAACAGCGGGAACGTATGCCAGCGGTGATCAACTTGTGAGCGGGACATCTCACGATGTGATATCAGCGAGGCGAATTTCGGCCGCTCGTTAGACTGAGCCGACCGCAGTAGTGCGGAACAGACGGACTGAGCGAGGAGCGCACGTGGGCCTTGTCGTGCAGAAGTACGGAGGCTCCTCCGTAGCCGATGCCGAGGGCATCAAGCGGGTCGCCAAGAGAATTGTCGACGCCAAGAAGAACGGCCACCAGGTCGTTGTCGTGGTGTCGGCGATGGGCGACACGACGGATGAGTTGATCGATCTCGCCGGACAGGTATCCCCGATCCCTGCCGGACGCGAATTCGACATGCTGCTGACCGCTGGTGAGCGCATCTCCATGGCCCTGCTGGCCATGGCGATCAAAAACCTGGGCCACGAGGCCCAGTCGTTCACGGGCAGCCAGGCCGGCGTCATCACCGACTCCGTCCACAACAAAGCGCGGATCATCGATGTGACCCCGGGCCGCATCCGGACCTCCATCGACGAGGGCAACATCGCCATCGTCGCCGGGTTCCAGGGTGTGAGCCAGGAGGGGAAGAACATCACCACCCTCGGGCGCGGCGGGTCGGACACGACCGCCGTCGCCCTCGCCGCCGCGCTCGACGCCGAGGTGTGCGAGATCTACACGGACGTGGACGGCGTCTTCACCGCCGACCCGCGTGTGGTCAAGAAGGCGCGGAAGATCGACTGGATCTCGTTCGAGGACATGCTGGAGCTCGCCAGCTCCGGGTCCAAGGTGCTCCTCCACCGCTGTGTGGAGTACGCACGTCGTTACAACATCCCGATTCACGTGCGGTCCTCGTTCTCGGGGCTTCAGGGCACGTGGGTCAGCAACGAACCGCAAGGGGACCGCAAGGTGGAGCAGGCCATCATCTCCGGTGTCGCGCACGACACCTCCGAGGCCAAGATCACGGTCGTCGGCGTGCCCGACAAGCCGGGCGAGGCCGCCTCGATCTTCCGCGCCATCGCGGACGCCGAGGTCAACATCGACATGGTCGTGCAGAACGTGTCGGCCGCCTCGACGGGCCTGACCGACATCTCCTTCACCCTGCCCAAGGCCGAGGGCCGCAAGGCCATCGACGCCCTGGAGAAGACCCGGTCGGCCATCGGGTTCGACTCTCTTCGTTACGACGACCAGATCGCGAAGATCTCGCTCGTCGGGGCCGGGATGAAGACCAACCCGGGCGTCACCGCGACCTTCTTCGAGGCGCTCAGCGACGCCGGCGTGAACATCGAGCTCATCTCGACCTCCGAGATCCGCATCTCGGTCGTCACCCGCGCCGACGACGTGAACGAAGCCGTGCGCGCCGTGCACACCGCCTTCGGGCTCGACTCCGACACGGACGAGGCCGTCGTCTATGGAGGCACCGGCCGATGAGCCGTAAGCCGACGCTCGCGGTCGTCGGAGCGACCGGGGCCGTCGGCACCGTCATGCTCCAGATCCTGTCGCAGCACGCCGACATCTGGGGCGAGATCAGACTCGTCGCCTCCCCGCGCTCGGCCGGCAAGAAGCTGGCCGTGCGCGGGGAGGAGGTCGAGGTGCACGCCCTGTCCGAGGACGTCTTCGACGGGGTCGACGTCGCCATGTTCGACGTGCCCGACGAGGTGTCCGCGCAGTGGGCGCCCGTCGCCGCCGCCAAGGGCGTCGTCGTGGTCGACAACTCCGCCGCCTTCCGGATGGACCCGGACGTCCCGCTGGTCGTCCCCGAGGTCAACCCGCACGCCGCCCGCGTGCGGCCGCGCGGCATCGTCGCCAACCCGAACTGCACGACGCTCTCGATGATCGTGGCCGTCGGCGCGCTGCACGCCGAGTTCGGCCTGCGCGAGCTGATCGTCTCCTCGTACCAGGCCGTGAGCGGGGCCGGCCGCGACGGCATCGATACGTTGCGTCGGCAGCTGAACCTCGTCGCGGGCAGCGAACTGGGCACCAGCCCCGGTGACGTACGCCGTGCCGTGGGGGACGACACCGGCCCCTTCCCGGAGCCCGTGGCGCTGAACGTCGTGCCGTGGGCCGGGTCCCTGAAGGACGACGGCTGGTCGTCCGAGGAGATGAAGGTCCGGGACGAGTCGCGGAAGATCCTCGGCCTGCCCGGGCTCCGCGTCGCCGCCACCTGCGTGCGCGTGCCCGTCGTCACCACCCACTCCCTGACCGTCCACGCGCGCTTCGAGGACGAGGTCACGGTGGACAAGGCGCGCGAGATCCTCGCCACCGCCCCGGGCGTCGTGCTGTTCGACAATCCGGCCGCGGGGGAGTTCCCCACCCCCGCCGACGTGGTCGGCACCGACCCGACCTGGGTGGGGCGGGTGCGGCGCGCCCTGGACGACCCCACCGCGCTGGAACTCTTCGTCTGCGGGGACAACCTGCGCAAGGGCGCCGCGCTGAACACCGCGCAGATCGCCGAGCTGGTGGCCGGGGAGTTCACGGCCGGCTGAGCCGAACGGCCTCCTTGAACGCGCGGATTACGCGGATTGGTACATACCACCCCACGGGCGAGCCCTTTGTGGGATCTGTGTAAGTTCTGTGTCCAACTCGGTGACCATGAACGCTTGAACTGGATCATCTCCGCGTTCGAAGATTCGCGTCTGATCACTGCAACCGGCGGCGGGGCGGGGGGCGTCTTTAGCGGTCGCCCTCAGGGGCGGCCCGAGCGCCGGGAATAAATGGGGCATAGGGGAAGAGCTGGTACGCATGGGGGCTTTTGATGCATCGTCACAAGCGGTGCCCGCGCGACATGCCGCAAACGCGATGCCGGATGCGTACAACCCTGATGGGGGGAAGCGTGTCCAACAAGCGTGGCAGAGGTACTCGACTTCACAGCGGTACAGGCGAGAGGCGCGGCAGCGCTGCGTCCTCCTCGTCGTTCCCGCACGACCGGCGGCATGCCGGTGATCGCACCCATGCCCGCGGCGCGGCCCGCCCGCATGCCGGCGCAGCGCGAGGGCGCTGACGACACGATGACCGCGGGCACCACAGTCGACCACCTCACCGAGACCTACCGCGCCCACTACCGGTCGCTGCTCGGCCTCGCCGCGCTGCTTCTCGACGACACGGCGTCCTGCGAGGACGTGGTGCAGGAGGCGTTCATCCGGGTGCACTCGGCCCGCAAGCGGGTGCGTGACCCGGAGAAGACGCTCGCCTATCTGCGTCAGACCGTGGTCAACCTGTCGCGGTCCGCGCTGCGCCGGCGCATCCTCGGGCTCAAGCTCCTCTCGAAGCCGATGCCCGACATGGCGAGCGCGGAGGAGGGGGCGTACGACCAGCTGGAGCGCGACGAGCTGATCAAGGCGATGCGCGGTCTCCAGCGGCGCCAGCGCGAGGTCCTCGTGCTGCGCTACTTCGCCGACATGACCGAGGCGCAGGTCGCCGAGACCCTGGGCATATCCCTGGGCTCGGTGAAGGCGTACGGCTCGCGTGGCATCGCGGCCCTGAGGGTCGCCATGGAGGCGCCGGCATGAGTGAGCGCAAGCGTGACGAGCAGGGCGGATTTGAGCACCATGGCAGGAACGGAAACGTGAACCACGGTCCCGATGGCGGCCCCGGGCCGGACAACGGACCCGAAGGGTCCGGTGCTGAAGACGGACTCGGCTCGGAAGGCGGGCGCGGCTCGGAGAACGGGCGCGGCTCGGAGAGCGGGCGCGGGCCGGCGGACGGGAGTGGCCCGGCGGACGGGCGGGGCTCCACCGGCGGGCTGCGGGCCGTCGGAGGGCTCGACTCCGAGGGCGGGGCCGGTCCCGAGGACACGCTCGGCGCCGACGAGCTCGCGCTGCGGCGGATGATGCGGCAGGCCGTGCAGGAGATCGAGCCGGGCGAGCGCGCCCTCGACCACCTGCGGCAGGCGGTCCCCGCCCGCAGGGCCCGCAAGCGCCAGGCCGTCGTCGGCATCGCGGCCGCCGCGCTCTTCATCGGCACCGCGGTCCCCGCCCTGGTGCACGTCACCAACTCCAAGGGCGACTCGGACGACCGTCCCTCGATCGCGGGCAACAGCCAGGACGCGCAGGGCGGTTCGACCCAGGGCAAGGGCCCGGGTCCGGGCTCGAAGGGGTCCGAGAAGAAGCCCGACAAGTCCAAGAGCAAGGACAAGAAGGGCAAGAAGGACAAGAAGGACGGCAAGGCGAAGGGCGGCACGGGCGGCGGCGGTACGGGCTCGCCCGACCCCTCCACCTCCGAGGCCGCCAGCTCGCCGGTCTGCGACACGGCCCAGCTCGGCGCCACGGGCAGCACGAACCCCGCGGACGCCAACGGCTCGGTGTACGGCTCCTTCCGCGTCTCGAACGTCTCCGACAGCAGTTGTACGGTCGAGGCCGCCGGCGCCGTCAGCGCGGTGGCGCAGGGCGCGGCCGACCCCACGAAGATCGTCGTGGTCGACCACACGGCGGGGGACGCGGCGCTCGGCCTGCCCGACCCCTCCCAGGAGGCCAGCCCGCTCGTACTGCAGCCCGGCGCGGCGTACGAGGTGCGGTTCGCCTGGCTGCCGTCGGACAAGTGCCCGACGGACGGCGGCGAGCCCACGCCCAACCCGACGCCCTCGGAGGGCGGCGACAGCGGGACCCCGGGCGGCGGAACGCCCGAGGGCATGGAGACACAGCTGGGCCGGGCGGACGGCGGTGTGGCCGACGGCAGCGTCGTGGTCTCCCTGACCGCCGAGGCGGGGGCACCGTCGGCGGCCGCCACGGTCCCGAACGCGTGCGCGGGGACGGTGTACCGGACCGGGGTGCTGCCCGCTTCCTAGCCCTGCCCGCTTCCTAGCCCTGCGGCTGGGGCCCGGTGGTCCGGACCTCGGCGGCCTGGGGTTCTTCGAGCAGGCCGAGGCGGGCGTCGCGGGCGAACTCCGCCTCGCGGCGGAACAGCCGGAACCACATGAAGACCACGAACCCCGCGAAGACGAACCACTCGCCGGTGTAGCCGAGGTTCTGGAAGGCCTTCAGGTCGAGGCCCGTGTTGTTGGGCGCGGCCGCCGGGACCGCCTTCATCCCGGAGTCCCCCTTGTCGAGGGTGATCCACGCGTCGTACACGTCGTCGCGTACGAGGTTGACCAGTGACGCCGAGCTGATCGCGCCCAGCTGGCCCTCGGGCAGTCCGCCTGCGGCGCTCACGCCGTTCGACCCCGGGCTCTCCGACGCCTGCAAGGCACCCGTCACCGTGACCTTGCCCTTGGGCGCGGCGGGGGCCTTGGCGGCGCTCGCGTCGCCGGGGAGCCAGCCGCGGACCACGGGCAAGGACTTGCCGTCGTCCGTGCGGAGCAGGGTCAGGACGTAGAAGCCGCGCTTGTCGTCGAGCTCCCGGTCCGGGACGAGGAGCTGCGTGCCGTAGCGGCCGGTGGCCGTGGCCTGCTCGCCGGAGGTTTCCTTGTCGACGGGCAGCAGGGAGGCGAGGGGGCGCCCCTCGGCGTCACCACGGGCGTCCGCGGTCTGCTCCGCCACCTGCTCCTTGGCGGACTCATGGTCCTGTACGCGGTCCTCGAAGCGGCCGAGCTGCCAGGACCCCATGAATATGCAGAAGGGGATGGCCAGCACGACGAAGACGTTGATCCCCCACCAGCGGGGCGTCAGCAGAAACCGGTACACACCCCCAAGGTACGGTGCCGCCGACCCCCGCCGGCCCGTGGGGTCCACCCCGCCCCACCCCCGGCCGCCCCGGTCACGCCCCCAGGTGCCGCCCCGCGAAGTCCAGCTCCAGGGCGATCTGCTTGATGCGCTCGTCCACGACGAGTGAGCCGTGGCCCGCGTCGTAGCGGTACACCTCGTGGGTCGCGCCCCGGGCGGCGAGGCGGTCGACGTAGTTGTCGATCTGGCGGATCGGGCAGCGCGGGTCGTTGACCCCCGCCGAGATGTAGACGGGGGCCTTGACGTCGTCGACGTACGTCAGGGGGGACGACGCGGCGAAGCGCTCGGGGACGTCCTCCGGTGTGCCGCCGAGAAGCGTGCGGTCCATCGCCTTCAGGGCTTCCATCTCGTCGTGGTACGCCGTCACGTAGTCCGCGACGGGGACCGCGGCGAGACCGACCGCCCAGGAGTCGGGCTGGGTGCCGAGGCCGAGGAGGGTGAGGTACCCGCCCCAGGAGCCGCCCGAAAGGACCAGGCGGTCGGGGTCGGCCAGGCCCGACGTCACCGCCCACTCCCGCACCGCCGCGATGTCCTCCAGCTCGATGAGGCCGACGCGGTGCTTGAGGGCGTCCGTCCACTCTCTGCCGTAACCGGTGGAGCCGCGGTAGTTGACCCGCACGACCGCGTACCCATGGTCGACCCAGGCCGCCGGGCCCGCCGCGAAGGAGTCGCTGTCGTGCCAGGTGGGGCCGCCGTGCACCTCGAAGATGGTGGGGAGGGGGCCCGAGGAGCCCGCGGGCCGCTGCACCAGCGCGTGGATGCGGCCGCCGGGCCCGTCCACCCACACGTCCTCCACCGGGACGGACTTCGGTGCCTTCATGCCGGGCGGGTCCAGGACCACGCCGCCCGCCGTGGAGCGGACCACCGGCGGCTCGGCCGCCGACGACCACATGTACTCCACGCTGCCGTCGGGGCGTGCCGTCGCGCCCGACACGGAGCCGGCCGGCGTGTCGATCCGCACCAGCTCGCCGGAGGCGAAGTCGTAGCGGAAGAGCTCGCCCCGGGCCTCGAAGCCGTGCGCGACGAGGAGCGCGGAGCCGTCCGGATACCACTCGGCGCTCACGTCACCCGGCAGGCCGAGCGCGAGGTCGTGCTCCTCGCCGGACGCGACGTCCCACACCATCGGCTCCCAGCGTCCGCGCCGCTGGTGCCCGACGAGGAGGCGCGTGTCCCCGTCGACCGGCGCGAAGCCGAGGACCTCAAGGCCCAGCTCGACCGTGCCGCCCTTGGTGTCGTCGAGTTCGGCGACCGTCGAACCGTCCGGCCGGATCACCCGGAGCGCGGAGTGCATCGCGTCACCGTGCTCCGTGTGCTCCACGGCGATCAGCGAGCCGTCGTACGACAGGTCGCCGACGCCCGCGGACTCCCGGTGGCGGTACACCTCGACCGGGCCGGGGTCGCCGGGACGCACGACATGGATGGTCGAACCGTCCTCGTCCGTCGAGCGGCCGACGACCACCGTCCCGCCGTCCCTGCCGAGGGCGAGGCCCGCGGGATACGAGGCGGCCAGGCCCGGCACCGCCGGCTCGTCGGCGCCACCGGCGAAGGGCTGGCGCAGCCAGACGCCGAACTCGTCGCCGTCCTTGTCGTCGAACCACCAGATCCACTCGCCGTCGGGCGACAGCGCGCCGTCCGTCGTGCCGTTCGCCCGGTCGGTCACCTGGCGCTGGGTGCCGGTCGCCCTGTCCCACGCGTACAACTCGTACGTCCCCGTCGCGTTCGACACGAACAGGGAGCGCTCCGGAGCATCCTCCGCCCAGTCGGGCAGGGACACGCGCGGCGCCCTGAACCGCTTCTCCCAGTCCGGCATGGCATCCGTCACCGTCTCGTTCGTCGCACCCGTCTCGCTCATGCCCTCCATACTGCCTGGCCCCGCCGACAATCCGCTGGCGGGATTCCCCAGCCTGTGGATAACTTTCCGGCCATGTACTCCCCGACGCCCGCCGACTGGCGAGAGACCAACCGGAAACGCTGGGACGAGCGCGTTCCTCTCCACCTCGCCAGCGACTACTACGACCTCGACGCCTTCCGCGCCGGCAAGGACCCCCTGCGCGACCACGAGCTCGCCGAAGTGGGCGACGTACGCGGAAAGTCCCTGCTGCACCTCCAGTGCCACATCGGCCTGGACACGCTGTCCTGGGCGCGGCACGGAGCGTCCCGCGTGGTGGGGCTCGACTTCTCCGAGCCCGCCGTCGAGGCGGCCCGTGAGCTCGCCGCCGAGCTCGGCCTCACCCCGGAGCAGGCCACCTTCGTCACCGCCGACGTGTACGACGCGGCCGATGCGGTGCCCGACACCTCGTACGACATCGTCTACACCGGAGTGGGCGCGCTCGGCTGGCTCCCCGACATCCGGCGCTGGGCCGAGACCGCCGCCTCGCTGGTCGCCCCCGGCGGCTTCCTCTACCTCAACGAATTCCATCCGCTCACCGACATCCTGGACGACGCCACGGGCTCCCGCGTCGAGCACGACTACTTCGCGCGCGACGCCTGGGTCGACGAGACGCCCGGCGGTTACGCGGACACCGTCACTCCCACCGTCCACAACCGCACCGTCGAGTGGCAGCACCCGGTCGGCGACGTCGTCTCGGCGCTCGCCGCCGCGGGGCTGCGCGTCGAGTTCCTGCGCGAGCGCGACCACACCCTCTTCGCGCGGTTCGGCGCGCTCGAACTCCGCGACGGCACCTACCGGTTCCCCGCGGACCGGCCCCGCATCCCGCTCATGTACTCCCTGCGGGCGAGCAGGGCCCGGGATGCGTGAGCGGTCAGGGCAGGGGAGAGGGCGGCCGCAGCCAGCCCTCCTGGTCGGGCGCGAACTCGCCCAGTTTCGTCCAGTCCCACGCCTGCAGCACCTCACGCCCCCGGTCGTCGTCCGGCTTGAGGACGGCGACGACGACATCCGACGTGTGCCGGGTGAGGAGCAGCGTCCGAAGGCGGGAGGCGAGGTCCGAGCCGCGCTCGGCGGGCGTGACCATCAGCTCGCTCAGCAGGAACACCCGCCCCGAAGCGGTCTGTTCCTCGATCTCCGGGGGCAGAACACCGCGGAACCTCTCCCACCACGCACCGCTGCGCTCGGCACGGTATCCGTAGAGACAGCCGACCAGGCCCGCCGCGTCGGCCACGACCATGTCGAAATCCGTCTGCTGCACGTCTTGTTCGAAACGGCGCAGAAACTCACGCCGGTCCCCGAACTCGGCGCCGGCCATGCCGCGACTGGAGTCCACGTAGAGGTCGGCCAAGGCCTCACGCTGCATCTCCGCCTGCCAACGGCTCAGTCGCCGCAAGAACACCTCTGGCATGTACGCCTCCCGCCCCGCTCCGCTGGGAGCAGCTCCCCCTGCACCCTGGACTCCGCATCGTGTCAGCACCGACCGGCGAGGGGAACGGGGCGACAGGCAGGACCAAGAGGCATAACCGGCAGATCACTGGGCAGGCGGTCTGATGACGTACCGCCCGCCGCCCCCACCGAGCGAAGGTGAACCCGTGAGGACCTCCACACAGTTGACCGCAGCACCCACGCATGAGGAAGCACCTGCTGCGGCCCCCTGGGAAGAGACGTCCAACAGCGAACTGCCGTGGGTCGAGGACGCGGGGATTGTCGCGCCCAAGGACGCGCGGGCCCTGTCGAAGATCTTCTTCGACCGGCTCCAGCACCTCGAAGAGGGCACGCACGAATACCAGTACGCACGCAACACCCTGATCGAGATGAACCTGTCGCTGGTGCAGTTCGCGGCCTCCCGCTTCCGCGGCGGCAGCACCGACATCGACGACATCGTGCAGGTCGGCACGATCGGCCTGATCAAGGCCATCGACCGCTTCGAGCTGTCCCGTGAGGTCGCGTTCAGCACCTTCGCGCTGCCTTACATCACCGGTGAGATCAAACGATTCTTCCGCGACACCACCTGGGCGGTCCACGTGCCGCGCCGCCTCCAGGAGCTCCGCGTCGACCTCGTGAAGGCCAAGGAGGCGCTCGGCGCCGAACTGGACCGCGAGCCCACCGTCCGCGAACTCGCCGACCACCTCGGCCTCACCGAGCGCGAGGTCAACGACGGCCTCGTCGCCTCGAACGGCTACACCGCGGGCTCCATCGACGTCCCCCTCAACCAGGACGACGGCTCCAAGGGCCGTGACTACGCCGACGTCCTCGGCGAGGAGGACCCCGCGCTCGACCTCTTCGAGGACCTGCACGCCCTGGCGCCCCTCGTCGAGCAACTGGACGAGCGCGAGCGGCACATCATCGAGATGCGCTTCGGCCAGGAGATGACGCAGGGCCAGATCGGCGAGGTGCTCGGGGTCTCCCAGATGCACGTCTCGCGGCTGCTGACCCGCACCCTCGCCAAGCTGCGCTCCGGACTGCTCACCGAACACTGAGCCGACGGCTTTCAGTAAAGAAGCCGCCCCTCAGCGCAGGCGCCGGGACTTGTGCGACCGCGCCCTCAGGCGTACGTCGGCGGTCAGCTCCCGGGGTGCCGTCGCCGCTCGCGCCTCCGCCACCGTGTGCCGGGCGAGAAGCTCAAGGACCGTCTCCGGAGAGCTGCCCGGCAGCAGGACGAGGGTGATGTGGGCGCGCAGCCGCCGTGAGCCGCCCCGAAGGCGTACGCGCGCGTCGGCCACGCCCTCGATGGCGCGTGCCCGCTCGGTCATCGCGGCCGCCAGCGCGGCCCCGGAGAGCGTCACGTCGGGCTGCCCCAGGGGCAGTTCCCGTACGCGGCCACTGCGCAGCTGCGCCACGGCCCACCCCAGGAACAGGAGTACGCCGACGGAGAGCGCGGCGATCACCAGAGGCGTCCACCAGCCCTGATCGCGCCACCTGCCGAGGTCACGCCCGTCGAGCCACACCCTGTCGGCGCCGAGCCGCGGCCAGCCCGACGGCAGCCGCTCGCGCACGCCGTCGGTGGCGGACGCCAGCACGGCTCCGGCGCCGAGAAGCGCCACGGCCGCACCGAGCAGGGCCGCGCGGTTGGTGCCACTGCGGAGCCTGCTCATCGAACCCCGCTCTCCGGAGCAGCCGAGTCACCGTCCGGCGCAGGTGGCGCCAGCGGCCCCGGCGCGGGAGCGCGCCAGGCGGGTTCGGGGCGCAGCCGGACGCGGAGCCGTGGCGGCCTGGCCACCCCGCACGCCGTCAGGGCCCGCTCCGCCGCCTCCGTCACCGCCCGGTGCGCGTCGTCCTTGCGGCCGAAGGCGAGCCCGGCACGCACGCGTGCCCTGCGGCGGCCGACATCGACCCGCACCCGGGCGATGCCGGGCAGCTCCGACACGGCGTCCCGCAGCAGCGACGCCATCGCGCGCCGGTCGAGGACCGCGTGGACGCCCGGCAGCGGTGGCCGCATGGGGAGCCGCCCGCGGCGGCCCGGCGTGACGGCGAGGACCAGCAGCCACACGCCGAGGCAGAACACGGCGAACGCCACCGCCGCACCCGGCCAGAGGCCGCTGTCCGGGCCGTGCGTGGTGAGCCACCCCATCAGGTCGGCCCGCCACCCGGCGGGCGGACGGTCGGCCGTGCGCACGGCCAGCACGTCGTACAGGAAGACACCGCACACCACGGCGGCGGCGAACGTCAACGCGGCGACGGGCACGCGCCGCGAGGACCACGGCCGCCGGGCCCGCCCCCCGACACCCGCCTCCACAGAAGTGCCCTCCTCTACAGAAGTGCCCTCCTCTGCTGAAGCGCCCTCCCGTAGACACAGCTCCCGCACCCGCACCCGCGCCGAGGGCACGGCGAGGCCGGTGAGTCGCGCCGTACGGTCGGCGACATGGGCCCGGACGCGTTCGCCCGCGTCGTCGAGCACCGCGGGATAGGGCAGCGTCACGGTGACGTCGACCCGGGCCCGACGGCCGCGTACGGACGCCGAACTTCGGGTCGCCCGCACCTCACCGGGCGCGAGCGCCTCCGTGGCGGCCTGCCCGGCGATGCGGCGCACCGCCCGGTCCGCGACGGTCGTCGAGCCGCGGTCCGCCGCCGGCGTACTCATCGCCGCCCCCGGTCACGGCCGCTCAGGAAGCTCCGTATGTCCGTGCCGTCGTCGACGAGGCGCCCCGCGACGAAGCCCACCGCGCCGAGCGCGGCGACCAGGAGGAAGGCACCGAAGCCGCCGAACCACCCGGCGAACCCCAGCGCCATCCCGGCGATCAGGCCTACCAGAGCTGCGCTCACCACTCACCTACTCCACACGCGTCTCGCCGGCGGAGTCCGAGCCGTCGTCGTCGGGCAGCCGTACGTCGTTGACCGCGACGTTGACCTCGACGACCTCAAGGCCGGTGATGCGCTCCACGGCCGCGATGACGTTCTCGCGCACGTCGTGGGCGACGTCGGTGATGGGCACGCCGTACTCGACGACGATGTCCAGGTCGATCGCCGTCTGCCGCTCGCCGACCTCGACCTTCACGCCGCGTCCGACGTTGGGCCGGCCGCCGGGGACGCGGTCGCGGACGGCGCCGATGGTGCGGGAGAGCCCGCCGCCCATGTCGTACACACCGGGGATCTCACGCGCGGCCGTACCGGCGATCTTCACCACCACCACGTCGGCGATGGACGTCTTCCCGCGGGTCGCGGCCGGCTCGGTGGCCCCCGTCCTGCCCGCCACGGTGGTGCTGCCCGGCACGGCCTGGTGCGGGGCCCCGGTGAGGCCCTGTTCGCCGCCACCGGAGGCGGTCTTCGAAGTGATCTCCTGAGTCGACATGAAGCCATCTCCTCGTCGTCAGTGACTCGTCGCTCGCTCACTGCGGGCCGAGTGCCCGGCCCGGCGCATGTCTGACACCGGGGCAGAGGATTCGTTACGCGTCCCGGTGGAATTTCTTCTCCCGGCGGCCCCCGCACCCGCGTCGCATAACGCGGGCGCTCGCCATGTGTCGTAGGAGTACGACCTGAGTGAGAGGAGCCGCGTGTGCCGGGCGACCCGGACAGAGCGCCGGCCGAGGCGGACGACTCCGCGCGGTCCGACGACGGACTGCTCGCGGTACGGGCCGCGGAGGGCGACGAGGAGGCCTTCGAGGTGCTGGTGCGCCGCCACGCGCCGGGCCTGCTGCGGCTCGCGACACGGCTGCTCGGCAACCGGACGGAGGCCGAGGACGCGGTGCAGGAGTCCTTCGTGAGCGCCTGGCGCAAGGTGCCGGAGTTCCGCAGGGACGCGCAGTTCGGCACGTGGATGCACCGCATCGTCACGAACCGCTGCCTGAACGTCCTGCGGGCCCGCCGCCCCGCCGTCGACCTGGGCGACGTGCCCGAGCCGCAGGCACCGGAGCACGAGGCCTCCCCGGCGCGGGTCGCCGAGGCGCACGCCGCCGTGGCGGAGCTCGGCAGGGCGATGGAGGGGCTGTCTCCGGAGCAGCGCGTCTGCTGGGTGCTGCGCGAACTCAACGGCCTCGCCTACGAAACCATCGCCGAGACGGTCGGCATCAGTCCGGAGGCGGTACGGGGCCGCGTCTTCCGGGCGCGGCGCTATCTCACGGAGGCGATGGCCGCATGGCGTTGAACGAGGAGAACGAACTGCTGCCCTGCGGCCGCGACGTGTGGAGCGTCTGGGAGCGCGCGGAGACCGGCGAAGCCGACCCGCACGCCCTCGGCTGCCCGCACTGCACCGACGCGCGGAACACGCTGCGGCACCTGGAGGACGTCGTCGCCGCCGCCCGCGACACGGACCCGCGGGAGCCCGAGCCCGACACCTCCGCGCTGGTGGGGCGCGTCATGGACGTGGTGCGCCTCGAACTGCGCCCCGGCCGCACGCTGCCGCTGGGCGAGGAGGACGAGGACGCGTGGATCGTGGAGGCCGCGGCCGCCAGAACCGTCCGCGCCGCCGCGGAGTCCCTGCCGGGCGTACGGGCGGGCAGCTGCCGCATCGAGGCGCTCGACGAGGAGGGCCGCACCGACGCGGCCGCGGGACGCCGTCCGCGCGGGCCCGTGCGGATCCGCACGGAGGTCGCGGTGACCCTCACGTGGCATCTCCCGGAGGTCGCCGAGCGGGTCCGCCGCCGGGTACTCGACGCGGTGGACGCCGAGCTCGGCATGAGGGTCGCGACCGTCGACGTGACGGTCGCCGACATCATCGACGACGCTGAAGACGCTGAAGACGCTGTCGACCACAGCGCGGAGAGGCGGCACCCGTGACGGACCGACGTACTGCCGGTGAGCTGGCCGAGGCCGTCCAGGAAGCGGTGCTCGGCACCGCGGGGGTCGCGTTCCTGCGCCCGGGCATCGCCGAGCTCCTGCGCGTCACCACCCCGCTGACCAGGCGCTCCTCGGCGGTCCGCGTCACCCGGGACAAGGGCGCCGCGGCCTGGCACGCCGAGATCCACGTCGTCCTGCGCCGCGGTTACCGGTCCGTGGACGTCACCCGGGAGGTGCGCGCCGCCGTGGCCGGGACGCTGCTGCGGATGACCGGCGAGCAGGAACCCCCGCGCGTCACGGTGACGGTGACCGGCCGCGTATGAGAGAACTCCGCCCGGGGAATTCTTCAGGCCGCGGGCTCACGCGGTCAGCGGTACCCGGGCGACGATGCGCTTCCCGCCGCCGGGAAGGCGCGTCACGCTGACGTCGTCGGCCAGCCGGCACACCGTGGGCCAGCCGTGTCCGCCGCTCACGAGGAGGGCCGTCCGGGGGCGGGTGACCGGAACGGTGTCGCTGCCGTCCTCGACGGTGATCTCGACGGAGTCGGACCGTACGCGGCACTGGAACCCGCGCAGACCTCCGCCGTGCCTGAGCGCGTTGGTGACCAGTTCCGAGGTGACCAGAACCGCGTCCGCGACCGCCATCTCGCCGATGTGCCGATGCCCCTGGCGCAACGCCGCGCGCACGGCCTCCCGGGCGGCTGCCGGGCTGCGGGGGCGGGCGAGGATGCGGGCTTCCTGAGTGCTGTCGGTTGTCACAGCGCATCACTCCCACCGATGTTGTGGGGACTGTTCCTCTTCGGCTGCCCCGTGAGCCCGCCCGCACACACGGCGTTCGAGTGGTTCGCCCGGTCGGCACCGAAATGCCCGGTGGCCGCACACGGGGTCCGTGGCGCCACCGGGCAGGGTGTCCGGGGGTCAGAAGAAGAGGTCCAGGCCCAGTCCGGCGTGCCAGTGGTGGTGCCCGTGGCCGTGGCCATGACCGTGACCGTGGTGATCGTGGTGCCAGTCGTCCCTGTCCGGGCCGTCGGCCTGCTGCGCGGCCGGGGCGGCGGCGGAGGCGGGAGCCGCGAGGGCGACGCCGGCCGGGACGGCCAGCGCGGCGGTGACGGCGGCGACGGACAGGGCGCGGGTTATGCGCTTCATGCTCAGACCCTTCGGTGAAGGCGTGTGCACGCGCCGGTGTGGCGTGCACGGACGCTCATCACGCTGAAGGGTCCTCCGGGGGCCTGCTCGCCGAGCGCCGCTGGGGGAGTGACGCCGGCCGGGGGCGGGGGGAAGGCGCCGTCAGCGAGGTGCGGGCCTTCCCCGGCAGCGCCCCCGGGCGGCGCGGGGCACCTGGATCAGCGGTTGGCGACGCCGTTGCCCGAGAGCAGCGGGATGTCCTCGATGAGGTGCGACAGGGGCTCGTCGCCCTTGGCCTGCGTCGAGTTCTCGACACACTGCTGCATCTGCGGCGCCGAGAGGATCGGGATGTCCTGAACGCCGATGTTGACGAGGGCGACGATGTTCTGGATGTTCGCCTTGACCGGGAGGCCGACACAGAGCTTGTTCAGCGAGCCCTGGACCAGGGTCATCTGCGGGCTCATGTTGCCCTTGGTCGCGGAGTTGCCGAACGCCTGCCCGGCGCCGTTGCCGCTGACGGATTGGGTGCCCGTGTCATCGCCGATGGCCATGGCCTGCGGAGCCGCGGTGACGGCCATTCCGGCGGCGGTCAGGGTGACGGCGGTCGTTGCGAGCAGCTTCTTCATGGTGAGGAGTTCCCTTCGAGTGAGGCTCCACTCCGGAGCCGCATGGTGATCAACTGAGCGACAGAGCGGGAGTTGCGGCCATTCGGCCATTCGGTTGATAAATGTGCTGAACGTCAGCTTTCGTCTCAACGGCACCGTTTCGTCGCGCACTTCGACAGGAACGAAATCGGAGACGCCCCCACTCTTGACGAGGAGATATGGCTGACCGCACAGGACCATGGCAGCGGCTAGGTGTCATTCCGACGAGCAGGCAGTCTCCGGAATGCCGCACCGACCCCATCTACGATTCCTTGCTCAGGAGTTGGTACGCGCAGGGCAGAACCGTCCCGGGACGGCCCGACCCCGAGTGGAGAAGGCTGGTCGAGCGCGACCCCTGGCCCCGGCAGTGAACGAGAGCGGCGGGCCGCCAAGGAGGAGGATGGCGGCCCGCCGGGAGGCATGCGGTGTCAGCGGTTGCTGACGCCGTTGCCGGACAGGATCGGCAGGTCGTCCAGAATGTGCGACAGCGGCTCGTCGCCCTTGGCCTGGGTCGAGTTCTCGGTGCACTGCTGGGTCTGCGGCGCGGAGAGGATCGGGATGTCCTGGATGCCGATGTTGACCAGGCCGACGATGTTCTGAATGTTGGCCTTCGCGGGCAGGGCGATGCAGGGCTTGTTGAACGAGCCCTGGATGAGCGCCATCTGCGGGCTCATGTTGCCGTGCGTGGCCGAGTTGCCGAACGACTGCATGGCATTGTTGCCGCTCATCGTCTCGGTGCCGCCGTCGTTGCCGATGGCGAGGGCCGTGGGTGCGGCGGACGCCGACATGCCGACGACGGAAGCCGTGACCGCAGCTGCGGTCATAACCTTCTTGATCACAGGTGTTCCTCTCTGAGTTAGCCCCGTCCTCGGAGCACCCTGAGCAACTGCCCGGAACGGGAGGGGTTGCTGAAATTCACTCCGATGGCCCAATACGCGGCCACCCGCGAGTATGAGTGATTCCGTCGTCGTGCCGACCACCGACGATCCGATGGAGTGAATGCGCGGAACTAAACGTGGGGCGGGGAGTTGAGCAGGCCGCAGTAACGTGAGCGTCTGCCCCAGAAAAGGAACCACAAATGCTTAAGAAGGCAATGGCAATGGCAGCGGCTGCGGTGGCCGTAGCCGGTATCGCTTCCCCCGCGATGGCCGTCGGCGACGACACCGGTACCCAGTCGATGAGCGGCAACGGTGCCCAGCAGTCGTTCGGTAACTCCGCCACCAAGGGCGACATGAGCCCGCAGCTCTCCCTGATCCAGGGCACGCTGAACAAGCCTTGCATCGGCCTCCCGGTCAAGGCCAACATCCAGAACATCGTCGCCCTGGTCAACATCGGCATCCAGGACATCCCGATCCTCTCCGCGCCGCAGACCCAGCAGTGCACCGAGAACTCGACGCAGGCGAAGGGCGACGAGCCGCTGTCGCACATCCTCAGCGACATCCCGATCCTGTCCGCCAACGGCGAGCACAACGGCTGATCCGTCGCGCTGTAGAGACTGCTCGGGCCGCCCGCCTTTTCCTCCTCGGGTGGCCCGGGCTTTCTCATGTCCTGGCTGCCGCCGGCCAACTCCCTTACCCCTATTGCTGCTTCCCCGGCGAGTCGCATTCGAGTGAACTTCCGAAGTGTGTCAACTCTGCGGTTTCTTCGGCCACTACCGCTCGTTAAGCAGGGCTCAGGTCGCGGTGCGGGAACAGGGAATGCCCGCCCGGCTCCGGCCGCCGTTTAGGCGTGGCCCGAGAGAAGGGAAAAGCTGTGAAGCTCAAGAAGAGCGCAACGTTCATTGCCGGTGCGGTCATGGCGCTGGGCCTGGGCGCCCCGGCGTTCGCCGACGCCGGTGCCTCGGGTGCGGCCCAGAACTCCCCGGGTGTCATCTCCGGCAACGTCATCCAGGTTCCCGTCCACGTGCCGGTCAACGTGTGCGGCAACAGCATCGACGTCGTCGGTCTCCTGAACCCGGCGTTCGGCAACACCTGCGTCAACGACTGACGTAGCGGCTCAGCTGTTCCTGCTGTGTCCCAGCCGGCCTTGGCAGCCTTCCCGGCGCCAGGGCCGGCTTCCCATCGGACAGAGAAAGACCACTAGATTGCGACAGGCCCTCAGCAAAGGAATGCTCTCCGCCGCGGCCGCCACGAGCATCCTGTCCCTGTCCGGCACCCACGCGTTCGCCGCTTCCGGAGCGAACGGGCAGGCGCTGGACTCGCCCGGCTTCTTGTCGGGCAACAACGTGCAGGCCCCGGTGGAAGTGCCGGTGAACGTGTGCGGCAACTCGGCGAACGCCACCGCGGCAGGCAACCCGGCCTTCGGCAACACCTGCGGCTCCTCCTCCCACTCCTCCCACTCCTCTCACTCCTCTCACTCCTCCCACTCCGGCTCCCACGCGGCGCCCCGCTCCGCGCCCTCACGGCCGGTGGAGAGCGCTCCGAAGGCGGCGCCGCGCACCCACTCCGAAGCGGCCGGCAGCCCCACACGCCCCGCACGCTCCACCCGCTCCGACAGTCCCGCCCGCTCCACCCGCTCCGAAGCTCCGGCCCGCTCCTCCTCCAGCTCCGCGGCCCAGGGCGACACCACGCGGTCGCCCGGCGTGGGCGCGGGCAACAACGCGAAGGCCCCGGTCGACGCACCGGTGCAGGCCTGCGGCAACTCCGTGGGCATCGTGGCCGCGCTCTCGGGCGTCATGGGCAACCGCTGCGGCGACGACCACTCCCACCGGGACCCGCACGCCGCCGAGCCGCCGACCGCCGGAAAGCCGCCCGCCGCCCCACCGGGCGGTCCCGTCCCGCGGCCCCGGACGGCGTCCCCCGCCGACCCCGCGGACCCCATCGGTTCCGCGGACCATGAGGACCCGCGTCCCCCCGAGGTGTCGTCGGCCTCCGCACCGCACCACGTACCGCAGGGCAGGCACGCCCGGCGGCCGGCCGCCGCGGAGACGCCCCACGACCTGCTGGCCGCCACGGGACCGGACGCCGCGCTGCTCGGCGCGGCGGGCGCGAGCGCGGGGCTGCTGCTCGGCGGAGCGATCCTGTACCGGAGGGGCGCCTCGTCCCGGCGCTGAGCACCGGACACAGCAGTACGCCGGCAGGGAAGCGGAGACGGAACCGCTTCCCTGCCGGCGCAAGGGAGGTGGAGACGTGGCCTGCCCATCGGGGGGCGTCGCTCACCCACGGCATAGGAGCCGACGGCTGGCGGGAAGCGACCCGGCCTGTCCCAGTGAAGCCCGTTCAGTGCATCACCGGATGACCCCCGCGGGAAGTGCGGTTCACCCGTTCGCCCGCTGAGTCACTCATAAGAGAGCCACCGAAACCAGCGCGTCGTACGCAGGTCATGCATCGGTGACGGCTCGCTCTCTGTTCGCCTGGGCGGGGAGGACGGCGGGCGGGTGTTCCGCCGGCCGAGCCGACAGGGGTGTCAGAGGTTGGCGTGACCGGTGGCCCATGCCGTCGCGCAGCCTTCGCACCACGTGGCGGCGCCAGAGCCGGCGCAGGGAGGCCCCAGGGGCGGGGTCGTCCGCGGCGTGCCAGGCGAGTTCGGACCCGGACCCGGACCCAGACTCGGAACCGGACCTGGTCAGGGTCCGCAGTGCCGCCAGAGGGGCGTAGTTCTCCACCACGAACGTGCGGCCGTGCAGCGGCTGCGGGTCGGGCACCGGCCGGTGGGTCAGATCGAGGTGCAGGGCGCGCACCACGTCCGTGCCCGTGCCGTCGGCGAAGAGGCGGAACTGGGCGCCGGGGCGCGGGTTGAAGTCGATGAGGTGGAAGTCGCCGGTCGCGGCGTCCCTGCGGAAGTCCAGGTCGAAGATCCCGCGGTACTCCAGGGCCGACACGACCTGCGCGGCCGCGGACCAGAGCGCGGGGTTCGCGGTCCAGTCGCCGCTCACCGTCAGACCCGCCGAGCGCGGCCACGACAGGTGCTTGCGGCCCGTACCACCGCCGCGTACGACACCGTCACGGCCCACGCAGCCGTGCACGAACCAGTCCGCGTCGCGGGTCCCGGGCACGAAGGCCTGGAGGAGGAGGCGGCTGCCGGCCTCGGTGCGGCGCTCGAACAGGGCGGCGGCCTCGTGCGGGGAGCCCAGCACGGTGGTGCTGCGCAGCCCGGTGTCGCGGGGCAGCAGCCAGGGGCGGCTCCACTTCGCCACGGCGGGGGTACCGAGGAGGTCCACGGCGTCGGCGGCCTCGGCGGCGGACTCCGGGGCCAGGGTCGTCGGGTGCGCCACGCCCGCCTGGGCGCAGACCCGGGCGAGAGCCGCCTTGTCCGCCACGCGCTCGGCCACGGCGCCGGGCACGCGGGGCACCAGGAAGCGGTCGGTGAGCTGCTCGTACAGGGCGCTGACCGCGAGGGCGCCGGCGTCGTCGAGGGGGATCAGCACGGCAGGTCCTGTGAGCCGGTGCGAGACCCGCCGCAGCACGGTGGCCACCTCGGCGAGTGACGCTCCCGGGGCGGGCGGCGCGTGCATCCGGTGCAGATAGCGGGATCGCCGCACGGGGCTTCCGCGGTCGTCGGCCACCAGATGGACCTCGATTCCGGCGCGGCCCAGGGAGCGCACGGCACCCAGCGTTCCGTGGTGGAAGGGATTCCTGTCGATCCGCAACAGGACCGCAGGAATGCGGGTGTCCAGAGGCTGCAACGTCATCCTCGCTTGTCGATCGCCCATGCGGGCGATGTGGCGGAATACGGGATTAGAAACACGATTGGCGCAATAGAAATACATATGACGGAGTGTCAGTGGAGTGAGGCCGAAAACGAGGAGCAGGTATGGGCGTACACGCCCCGGAAAGCCTTCGAGTCAGTGGGCGTCTTCGACGTGGTAAACGCCGTGGACGCGGTAAACGTCTCGCCTTCATCGCCGCCGGAATCGTCTCGTCGATGGCCCTGGCCCCCGTGCCGGGACACACCGTGGGTGTCGTACGCGACGGCGAGCCTCCGGAAGCCGTTTCCCCGGCCCCGGCCCCCGCCTTCGGCGCGTATCTCGACTACGGCCCGCGCGGGGTCGAGCGCATCGGTGAGCTCAGCCAGTGGCTCGGCGGCGCCGAGCTGCGGGTCGGGCACACGTACCTTCCGGGTGATCGCTGGAGCAATATCGAGGGAGCCCCCGACTTCCTGGAGAGCTGGGCGGAGTGGCGCAAGGAGAAGGACGACAGGCTCTTCGTCCTCAACGTCCCGATGCTCGAACGCAACGAGGAGGGCGTCGACGACCGCGAGGTGGCCCGGCTGCTCGAACAGGGCGCCGCGGGCGACTTCGACGGCCACTACAGAGTGCTCGCCGAGCGCCTGGTCGACCTGGGCGTGCCCGACACGGTGGTCGTGCTCGGCTGGGAGATGAACGGCACGACCTACACCCATCGCTGCGGTCCGGACCCGGAGTCCTGGAAGAAGTACTGGAACAGGATCGTCAGCACGATGCGATCCGTTCCCGGGCAGAAATTCAAGTTCGACTTCACCCCCAGCAGGGGGCGGGACGCCGTTCCCTGGACCGAGTGCTATCCCGGTGACGACACCGTCGACATCATCGGCATGGACTCGTACGACCAGCCGCGGGGAATGTCCTTCGACGAGCAGATCACAGAGCCCTATGGACTCCAGCAGCACGTGGACTTCGCGGCGGAGCACAAGAAACCCATCTCTTATCCGGAATGGGGGCTTTTCCGCAACGGCGACAACGAAGAATACATGCGCCGCATGCTGAAATGGATGGACGAGAAGAAGCCGCTGTACAACACGGTCACCGACTACTGCCCGCACGGTGTCTGGCAGTGCAAGGACAACCCCGCCGCGGCACGGGTCTACCGCGAGCTGCTCTCCGGCCGCGACGGGAACCCGCCGGGACCGGCCCGGCCGCCCGAGCCGGGGAAGCCCCCGGCCTGCTCGCCGGTGGAGTTCGGCGACTGGGTCGAGTACTGGCTGGGCGGCAGCCTGTGTCTGCGCTTCGACTGGCTGAAGGACGGCAAGGACTGACATCCCGCCGTGCCGCGGTGGCGTGGGCCGTCACGACGGGGCTCCGCCACCGCGGCGCGCGTCACCGCCACCGCGACGCGCGTCGCCCGCGCGCTCGCGCAGCCGCCGCTTCGCCCACTGGCGGCCCGACGCGCCCCAGGCCACCGCGTGCACCAGGGGGGCGGTGCGCCTGCGGGCCAGCAGGAAGCGCCGGTTGGTGACGGGCTCGGGCCGCCAGTGGTGCTTGTACGGTTCGTTGCCGCGCAGCAGGCTCAGCGCGCGCGGGTGCTCGCCGCCGGTGTGCCGGGTGGACGCCTCCAGGAGCATCGTCGCCACATCCACCTTGCGTTCCCTGAGCCGTGGATGGGCGCCGTACAGATAGCCGCCGGCCAGCGTGCCCGAGAGCAGCGTCAGGTCCGCGGCCAGCACCTCGCCGTCCAGGCGGAACTCGGTCAGCACGGCCTCGCCCGCCGCGACCATCGGGCGCATGGAGCGGAGCAGGTGTTCGTGGAACCGCGGCTGGAGGTGCTCGGGGGTCACCTTGCGTCCCTGCCACTGCAGTTGGTGCAGGTGCAGCAGCGTCCGCACCGAGGACTCCACCTCCTCGACGGGCACGACCCGGCTCTCCACCCCCAGCGCCGCCAGCTTGCGGATCTTGGCGCGGGCGCGCTGGGCCCGCGGCGCCGGCAGCCGCTTGAGCAGCCCGTCGATCGGAAGCGCGGGAAGTTCCAGGCAGTCGGACGCGGTCAGCGTGCGCCGCGGCCCCGGCCACCGCTCGTAGAGGCTCTCCACGCACGCGCCCGGCCTGACCTCACCGAAGTCGACCAGCGCGGTCCGGGCCAGCGCGTACAGGCCGGAGAGGAGCGCTTCCGTCCCCTCCTCCCGGCACGCGTCGTCCAGCAGCACGTCGGTGAAGTCGGAGATCGCGCCGCCCAGCGGCTTCAGCGCCGGGAGCGGCCGGTCCACCCGCATCAGCGGCGCCGCCGCGATCAGCCGCCCGCCGCTGTGGACGAGCAGCACCCGCAGCCGGCCACGGCTGCCGTACGACCGCCACCAGGACGCCAGCCACGCATGGCTCTGGAACGGCGTGGCCGCGGCACACGCCCGGTGCAGCCGCCCCCACGGTTCGGCCAGCGCCTCGAACTCGTCCTCGTCCACGCAGAGCTCGGCCGTGGGCAGGCTGCTCGGCGCCGTGCTCGCCGGTGCCGTACTCATGGGGCGCTCCGGACCAGGCCGGACGCGGGCCCGGGGACGGAGGCCCCCGCCGCCGCCTCCTCCGTTCGCGTGCGCGGGCGGACCAGCAGGGCGAGGCCGCCGAGCAGCCCGCCGGCGCTCGCGCCGACCAGGGCCGTCACCCCGGTGGAGAGCGTCGAGGGCGCGTCGGGTGCCAGGGCGCGGGAGAACGGCAGCAGCTTGACCTGGGTGCTGCCCTTGGAGTGGTTGGCGCTCGTGGCCAGCGACCGCGCCACCGCGTCGGCGGCGGTGACGGCGGAGCCGGGCTGCTCGGTGGTGGCCGAGACCGCGATCATCGGCGCGTCGGGGGACGTGGCCACCCGCACCCTGTCCCGCAGCTCCGTGGCCGACATGCCCGCCGCCACCTGCGCGTCGCCCAGCACGGCGAGCTGCGTCGCCACCCGGCCGTACGCCTGCGCGAAACCGAGTGCCGTGGCCGGGTCCGCCTTCGCCTGCGGGACGGCGACGACGTAACTCGTGGCCGTGTACTCCGGGGTCTGCAGGACGCCGTACCCGGTGCCGACGAGGGCGCCGAGGACCGCGCAGGCGGGCAGGGCCGACCAGCGGGGCAGCCGGGCGAGGCGGGCCCGCAGGGGTCCGGTGCGCGCGTGCGCTTTCACGGAGTCACTCATCGAGGGGTCACCTCCAGGGTCGGGCCGGCTGCAGCTGACGTGTAGACGTCCATCAGTTGGCCGGCGCTTCGGGTGATGCTGTAGTGGCGCACCGCCGCCGGTGCCTCGCGGTGCGGCGGGACGTCGCCGCGCAGGCCGTGCAGGGCCCGCGCGAAGGAGTCCGGGTCGCTCGGGCAGTAGGCGGCGCCGGTCCGCTCGCCGGCGCCGAGGCCTTCGACTGCGGGGCAGGACGCGTAGAGCACGGGGAGCCCGGCGGCCAGGCCCTCGACGAGCGCCAGGCCGAAGGCCTCCTCGGGGGAGGGGGAGGCGAGGACATCCATGGCGGAGAGCAGCGCGGGCAGGCCGCCCGGGTCGTGGGTGGACTCACCGGTGAACCGCACCCGCCCGGCGAGGCCGAGCCGGTGCGCGAGCCGCCGGAGCCCCTCCTCCTGAGGGCCGCTCCCCACCAGTACGACGACGACGTCCTCGGGCAGCCGGGCGGCGGCCTCCAGCAGGACGTCGAAGCGTTTGCCGGGGGTCAGCCGCCCCACGCCGCCGACGACGAACTCGTGTCCACGCAGGTCCAGTCGGGCGCGCGTGCGGGCGCGGGCATCCGGGTCGAACCGGAAGCGCTCGACCTCGATGCCGTTCGGCACGACCCGGATGCGCTGCCGCGGCACGCCCCACCGGTGCAACCGCGCCCCCACGGCGGGGGAGACGGCCACCGTCACGCGGCCGAGCCGCTCCCCGGCCAGATACAGCGCGCGCACCCCCGGCGTCAGCGGCCGCCCCTCCATCTGCGAGTCGCCCAGGGAGTGTTCGGTGGCCACCACCGCGCGCACCCCCGCCATGCGGGCCGCGACGCGCCCGTACAGGCAGGCGCGGTACAGGTGGGTGTGCACCAGGTCGTACCGGCCGACACGGATCAGCCGGGTCAGCCGCGGCAGCGCCGCCACATCGCGGTTGCCGGCCATGCCCAGGTCGGTGACGCGGGTTCCGTCGGCCTCGATGCCCTGGGCGACGGTGCCCGCGTTGGTCAGCGTGACCACGTCGCTGGACGTGGGCAAGTGGCGCAGGAGCAGGCGCAGTTGTTGCTCGGCGCCGCCCACTCCGAGTCCGGTGATGATGTGCAGTACCTTCATTCCGCCACCGCCGAGCCGTCGAGCGCGCGGCGCCGCAGCCGGTTCGTGCGCAGCTTCAGCCGCAGGCGCCAGGCCGTGTCGCCCTGGCCGACGTGGACGCGCGGCAGGGCGTACGTCCCGGCGAGCGCTCCCGGCGCGATCGCGCACCCGTACGCGTACCCGGCCTCCCGCACCGCGGCCACGACGCGCTCGTCGACGTGGCCGTAGGGGTAGCAGAAGCCCCGCACCTCGCCGCCCGTCAGGTCGCGCAGCGCCGCGCGGCTGTCGCTCACCTCGCGGCGCAGCAGCCCGTCGTCGGCGGCGGTCAGGTCGACGTGGGTCAGCCCGTGCGAGCCGATCTCCACGCCGCACTCGGCCGCGTGCCGGATGCCCTCGGCGCCGAGGAGCGGTTTGCGCGGGCCGAGCGGGTCCCAGGCGTTGTCGCCGTCGAGCCGGCCGGGCAGGACGAACAGGGTCGCGGTGCACTCGTACTGCCGAAGCAGCGGCAGCGCGTGCTCGACGAAGTCGTGGTAGCCGTCGTCGAAGGTGAGGCCCACGAGGTTGTGCTCCCGGCCCCGCGCGCACGCCTCCAGCAGGTGCGTCATCGACACGCCGCGCAGCCCCTGGCGCCGCATCCACCGCAGCTGCTCGGCCAGCCGGTCCGGCGCGACGGTGATCTCGTACGGGTCGTCGGACGGGTCGGCGACGGAGTGGTACATCGCCACCCACGCCGGGTTGCGCGGCGGCCGCAGCCGCAGGAAGGGCTCCGTACCGGACGGCGCGGGCGGAGTGAGGTCAACGGACATGACGCAGCTTTCTGCCGACGGAGCGAAGGACGGTGGTCCAGGGCCGCACCCCCAGGAGCAGGCCGAGGAGCACGAAGGAGACGGTCACCGCGGTGAAGCTCGCGAGGACGGCAAGGGCGGGCCGCGCCACGCCCTCCGCGACCACCGCGCCGAGCAGCGCGGAGCCCCCGGCGGCGAGCGTCAGCCGGCCGAGCTGCCCGAGGACGGCCCGCGTCCTGACCGGCACGGTGTGCGGGCCGAGGCCGCGCAGCAGGAGCAGGGCGCTGACGCAGATGCCGGTCGCGTTGGCCCCGGCGATCCCGTGGACGCCCCACGTGCCGACGGTCAGGAAGCCGATCCCCGCGGTGGTGACGACGCCGACGAACATGGCGAAGAGCGGGATCCAGGTGGTGCGGGCCACGGAGAAGTGCGCCCGGGCCAGCGCGCCCACCAGCGTGTGGCCGAGCAGGCCCAGCGCGTAGACCCGCATGACCGAGGCGGTGGTGGCCGTGTCGCGGGAGGTGAAGGCGCCGCGCTGGAAGAGCAGTTCGATGAGCGGGTGCGCGGCGGCGACGACGGCCGCCGCGCCCACGAGCACCACGCACCCGGCCAGGACGACATCGCGCTCGACGCGGTCGCGGGCCCGCTCCTTCTCGCCCATGGCCAGGGCCCGGGCGACCACGGGGAAGGTGACCGTGCAGATCATGAGGGACAGGGCCATCGGCATCTGCGCGACCTTCTGCGCGTAGTTCAGATGCGAGATGGCCCCGGCGGGCAGCGACGAGGCGAGGAACCGCTCGATGAGGACCTGCGACTGACGGCACAGTGCGAACAGCAGGACGGTCCAGATGATGGCGGTCTGGAGGACCTTGGCGGGCTCGGACCCGGGCCCGCTCGTGGTCGCGGGCCCGGGACGGTACGGGCGCCGCAGCTGCCGCCACAGCGAGGGCGCCTGTACGACGACCATGAGGACGCCCCCCACGGCCACGCCCGCCGCCGCGGCCCGTACCCCGAGCGGCACCGCCAGCGCGAACAGGGCCGCGATGATGGCCGCGTTGTAGGCGACGTACACCGTCGCGGGCGCGACGAACCGCTGGTGCGCCCGCAGCGCCGCGCTGCAGTATCCGGTGAGGCCGAAGGTCAGGGCGCAGGTGGCGGTCAGCCGGGTGCAGTCGACGGCCAGCTGCGGGTCGGGCAGCCCGGGGGCCAGCACGGCGACCAGGTACGGGGCCGCGGCGATCAGCAGCGCGGCGGTGCCCGTGAACCACAGGGCCATCCGCGGCAGCGACGCCCGTACGAGCTCCTGGACCGGGTCGGCGGACGGGCTGTCCGCGCGGCGCGCGAGGGCCAGGCTGAACGCGGGTACGAGGAAGAAGGCGAGGCCGTCCTCGATGAGCAGCGTCGCGGCCACCTCGGGGACCGTCCACGCCACCAGGAAGGCGTCGGTGTCGGTACCGGCGCCGAAGAAGTGCGCGAGCGCCTGGTCGCGTACGAGTCCGAGGAGCGAACCGGCGACGGAGAGCAGGGCCGTGACGAGCGCGGCCTTGGCGAGGAACGACCCGCCGGTCCTCCCGCCCGTGTCCGGGGCGCCGCCGGAGCCACCGGGGCTGTCGGAAACCGTGGCGACCGGCGCCGGCACGGCCGTCATCAGGCACCTCCCGCTTCGGGCCGCCCGTGGGAGCCGACCGCCCACCAGGCCGCGAGGCCGAAGGCGACGCCGGTCAGGACGGTGGAGGGGCCGCCGATGTCGGCGTACACGAAGTCGGTCAGCTGCCAGGCCAGCAGCCCGCAGGCGACCAGCGCACAGTCGAGTTCCGGGCCGCCGGGGCCGTTTCGCCCGGCCCGCTGCCGCCGCCACCGGCGCACCGCGCACACCGCGAGCGCCGCCCAGCCGCCGGCCAGCGCGGTGAGGCCGAGCAGTCCCTGTTCGCCGAGCACCAGCAGATACATGTTGTGCGGGGACAGCAGGGGCTGGCGGACGAAACCGCTGCCCGCCCCCGCGGTGTCGCTGGCGGCGGACAGGGCCAGCGAGGCGTGGCTGTCGCGGTGGTCGGGGAACCCCTTCAGGCCGACGCCGGTCACGGGGCGCTCCCGCCACATGTCGACCGAGGCGGCCCACATCGTGTAGCGGTCGGTGACCGACTGGTCGGGTGTGCCGGTGACCTGGGTGATGCTGCTGAGGCGTTCCTGGAGCATCGCGGAGCCCACCCCGAGGCCCGCCACCAGGACCACGGCGGCGGCACCGGCGGCCAGCAGGACCCGGCCCGCCCGGCGCACCCCGGCGAGCAGCAGCACCCCGGTGCAGGCCACCGCGGCGGCGATCCACGCGCCACGGCTGAAGGACAGGGCGAGCGGCACGGTCAGCAGGGCGGCGCAGACCACCGCGGCGGAGCGTTGGCGCGGCGAGCGGGGCCGGAAGGCCAGCGCGAGCGCGCAGACGAGTCCGTACGAGACGACGGTGGCCATTCCCATGACGTCCGTGGAGCCGAACGTGCCCACCGCGCGGATGTCCTCGCCCATGTACGAGGCGCCGGTGCCGGTCAGGTTCTGGTGGACGCCGATGACGCCCTGCCACAGCCCGAGCGCCACGAACGACCAGGCGAGGAGGCGGAAGTGGTGGGCGTCGCGGATCAGCAGCAGCACGGCGGCCGGCACCAGGACGAAGACCTGCAGATAGCGCGCGGCCCCGGCGACACCGGTCGCGGCGGACGAGGCGCCGAAGGCGGCCACGGTGATGCCGACGACCGGCAGCCCGAGGAGCACCGCGGCGGTACGGGTCAGCGGGCGCCGCCGGGCCCGCACGGCGCGTACGACGCAGAAGCCGACGACGAGGGCGGACACCGCGTCCGCGAGGGTGCCGGTGCCGCCCCCGCCCCCGCCACCTCCGCCGCCTCCGGACGCGGCGCCCTCGGCGGGCACCGGCAGCGCGAGGAGGGCGATCAGGAGCACCACCGGCAGGACCGGAGCGCTCCGCCTCAGCTCGGACAGCGCCACGTCGTGCGGGCGGGCCCCGCGCGGCAGGGCGGTCGACAGGTGGTTCACCGCGCTCAGCTCCCCGTGCGGCGTACGAGGCAGCCGACGGTCCGCAGCAGAATGCACAGGTCCTGCCAGAACGACCAGCTGTCGATGTAGGCGTTGTCGAAGCGGCACCGGTCCTCGATGGAGGTGTCGCCGCGCAGGCCGTGGATCTGGGCGAGGCCCGTGATGCCGGTCGGCATGCGGTGCCGGTGGGCGTAGTCGGGGTAGGCCTGGCTGAACTGCGCGACGAAGAAGGGCCGTTCGGGCCGCGGTCCGACGAGGCTCATGTCGCCCCTGAGCACGTTCCACAGCTGGGGCAGCTCGTCCAGCGAGGTGCCCCGCAGGAACCGGCAGAACGCGCTCATGCGGTGCTCGTCGGCGACGCTCCACCGGGTCGCCGCCTCCTGCTGGTCGGCGGGGCGGTGGGTGCGGAACTTCAACAGGGTGAACAGCCGCCCGTCCTTGCCGACGCGCTCCTGCCGGAAGATCACGCCGGGGCCCTCCACGGCCCGCAGCACCAGGGCGCAGACCGCGAGGACCGGCGCGGCCGCGAGCAGCAGGACGCCCGACACCGCGATGTCCAGCAGCCGCTTGCCGGCCTCGGGCCCCGGGGATCCGGCAGGCGTCAGGGGCCGGCAGGCGAACCCGGCCACGTACTGCCGGGACCCGTCCGGCCCGCGCCCGGCGCCCGAGCAGTGCGGGTCGAGCTCCCACAGGTCACAGCCCAGACCGTGCAGGGCCGGCAGCCGCCCGGCGGGCTCCTCGCCGCGTCCGGCGAGGAGGAACACGGCCCGGACGTCGTTCTGGATCACCGCCCGGTGGAGTTCGTCCTCCGTGCAGAGCACCGGCAGTTCGGGCCCCTGCTCCGCCGCCGTCCCGGCACCGCCGGCTTCGTCCTGCGGTGGCGGTTCCGCCGTCTCGCTCACGATGCCGACGGGCCGCACGCCGCAGCCGGGGCGCCGCAGCAGCGCCGCGGCCACCCCGCGCGCCCGGTCGCCGGGCCCGACCACCAGGACCGGGCTCGGCCTGCGCAGGGTGGCGGCCCGCCGCCGCCGGTGGACGAGCGCGCGCCCGCAGCAGCTCAACAGGGCCTGCGCCGCGGCCATGCCGAGCAGCGTGCGGAGGGGGAGCGGCTGCGCCCAGGGCAGCGCGGGGGCGAGGACCGCGGTGAGGGACCAGGCGAGGGCGATCCGCCCGGTGAGCGACGGCACCTGGCCGAGCGTGTCGGGGAGTGCGGCGTACTCGTACAGGCGCCCCCGCGCGTTCAGGATCAGCACGCCCGCCACGAGCAGGGGTGCCAGTACGGCCTGTTGCCGCGGGTCGTCGAGCAGCAGCAGGCCGAGGAGGGCCGCCACGCAGTCGGCGGCCACCGGCGCGGCGGCCGAGCGCCGCGTGCGGGCGGGCCGCCGGGCCGACGCCCCGGCGCGGCGGGCCGTCGCCTCGCGTGGTGCGACGACGAAGGTTCCGGGCGGGGCCTGGGTGTCCTGCCGTGGCTGAGCCGATGAGGAGGCAACGGTCCGTTCCGCACTCACGTGGTGGTGCACTCCCTGCGTTCGGTGGGCGCCGTGCCCAGAAGCTCGCCGTACACCGCGTCGATCGCGGCCGCGGCACGCCGTGCGTCGTGGTGGTCCAGTACGTGCCGGCGGCCCCGCCGCCCCAGCGCGTCACGCAGTTCTCCGTCCCGCAGGAGCGCGATGAGCGCGCGTGCCAGTGCTTCGGGGTCCTCCGGCGGTACGAGGGCGTACGGGTGGTGGTCCCGCGGCAGGCTCTCCCTGGCCCCGTCCACGTCGGTGACCACGACGGGACGGGCACAGGCCATGGCTTCGAGCGGGGCCAGCGCCATGCCCTCCCAGCGGGACGGCAGGACGACGACGTCGGCCGCCCGGTACCAGGGCGCGGCGTCGGCCGCCGCCCCGACGAACGCCACCCGCGGCCCGGCCCGCTCCCGCAGCCGCTCCGCGTCCGGCCCGTCCCCGACCAGCACGAGCCGGGCCCCGGGCACCCGCGCGGCCACCGCGGGCCAGGCGCGCAGCAGCACGTCCTGCCCCTTCTGCCGGCAGATCCGCCCGACGCACACCACGAGGGGCACGCGTGCGGGGCCCTGTCCGTCGGGCGCGAACCGGGCGGTGTCCACGCCGTTGGGGACCACCGAGCAGGAGCCGCCGACGCCGGCCCGGCGGCCGGTGGCGAGCTCGGCCTCGCTGACGCAGACGGTGCGGGTCGTCCAGCGGGCCGCATGGCGCTCCCAGAGCCGGGCCAGGAGCGCGGTGGGGCCGCCGACCGCCTCGAAGGACCAGGCGTGCGGCTGGAACACCGTGGGGACGCTGCCGCGCAGCGCGAGCCGCGCGGCGAGCCCGGCCTTGGCGCTGTGCGCGTGGACGAGCGCGGGTGCCGCCGCGTCGATGACGCGCTTGAGGTCCCTCGTCTCGGCGCGGAGGCGGGGGCCGGGGGAGCGGGTCGCCGCCCAGGGGTGGACGCGGATGCCGGCGGCGCCCAGCGCCCGGGGCAGGAAGCCCTCCTGGGGGCAGGCCACGTGGACGTCCGTACCGGCCGCGGCCTGTGCCGTGGCCAGGTCGACGACGACCCGTGCCACGCCGCCGTCCACCGGCTGGCTGATGTGCAGGACCGTTGCGGCTTCCCTCAGCACTCCTGAGTGACGCATGACGGCGTTGGCCTTCCGAGTGTGAGAACTCTGAACCACAGCGGACATGGGGTGATGCGCGGTGAATGTACGAATCTGAACGCGTATGGGTGGAATGCCCTAAAGGGAAGCGCAACTGTAGCCGCTGAAGTGGGCCGCTCCGTCAACCTCGGTACGTGTGTCGGATTGGTGAAGAGAGGCGCGGCCGGCACCCGAACGCATGGCCGGTGGCAGTACGGAGCAGCGGAGGTTCCCGCCGCCGCGACGGACCCGCTCCGCCGTCACGGCAACGAATTCCGCCGCGTATCACCCGTCTGGGCGCACAACTCGGCGTCGAGGTCGGCAGTTGATCCCTCCAGACGGGCATCCCGCCCGTACGTCGCATCATCACCAAGGAGCAGCACCCCATGTCGCGTACCACCAAGGCTCTCGCCCTGTCCGCCGTCGCCGCCGCAGCCGTGGCGGGATCCGCGGGTGTCGCTGCCGCCGACTCCGGCGCGCAGGGCGCCGCCACCAACTCCCCCGGCGTCATCTCGGGCAACAACGCGCAGGTTCCGATCCACGTGCCCGTCAACGTGTGCGGCAACAGCGTCAACGTCATCGGTCTGCTGAACCCGGCGTTCGGCAACCAGTGCGCCAACGACTGACGCACCGTCTGACCTGAGCGGCCGTCCCCGTGGAAGCGGGGGCGGCCGCTCCGCGTGTCCGGCCGGTCTCCGTTCACCGCGGTGGTGCCGGGTCGCCGCGGTGGTGCCGGGCGTGCCCCGAATGGAGTGTGCTCCCGCCCGCTGCCGACCGACCGTCACCTCGGCCCCCACCTGCGGGGATGCCCGCACGCACGGGGAAAGGCCAGGACGTCGCGCGGCCGCTCGGTTGCGGGCGGCGTGCGCCGCTCCCACGGTGATCACAAGATCCGACGCATCACCGGAAGGGAAACACCTATGCGCGCTCTGCCCGTACGGCGCCTCGCGACCACCACCCTGTGCGTGACGCTGCTCCTCGGCACGGCCGGCCCGGCCTTCGCCTCCCAGGGGGACGCGGACCCCACCCGCGACGCGATCGAGGCCGTCTCCGCGTCGCCCGTCAAGGCACCGGAGCCCGACGGTGACGCCCCGGCCGAGCCGCAGACGGCGGTCGACGATCTGCTGAAGGGCAACGAGGGCAACGAGGGCGACCAGAAGGACGTGCTCGGAGGGGTCCCGCAGGTCCTCACCGGCCTGCTCAACACCGTCCTCTCCCTGCTGGGCGGCAGCCAGCCCAAGGCGCCCGCCGGAACCACACTGCCGCAGGTCCCGGCGGCCTGAGCGGGCCTCCTTTCCGGCGGCCGACCGTCGTTTCGAAACAGCCGGTTGATATGAGGATGGGCGCGGCCTTCATTCGAGTGGGCCCCCGGAAGTTTCAGGGCCAGGGGTTTCCGTACCGGCCCGCGCTCGTTAGTCCCGGCGAAGAGAGACGACAGGCAATCGATGCCTGAACGGTGCTCGCCAAAGGCGACCCGCGTCGCCAAAGAAAGGAACATGATGAAGGCCCTGAAGGCTGCCGCTGTCCTTGCCGGTTCGCTCGCCGTCGCCGGTTCCGCCGCGCCCGCGGTCGCCGACAGCCTGACGCCCACCAGCCTGAACGGCGGGCTCGACGCCCTCACCAGTCAGAACCTGCTCGACACCAAGCCGGTGGGCACGAACATCCTCGACACCGAGAACAAGGGCTCCGTCATCAACACGGTCAAGGACACCGCGGAAGGCCTGAACTCCGCCGGCGGTCCCACCGATCTCCTCGGCGGACTCCCCCTCGCCAAGTAGAGAAGTAGAGCCTCGCAATTCCCGCGCAGGGCGGCGGAATTGGACGCACTGGGTGAAGCAATCCCCGCGGGCGGTGCCCTCGCCGTCCGAGGTCGCGCAAGGGCCGGTCACCTCTTCCACGGACCGGCCCTTCGGCGCGTCACCGGAGCCGACCGGGTGACCCCATCGTGTGATGGCGGGCCCCGGTTGGGCCACACGGGTGACAACCGGACCGGACCCGTCCGTCCGCGTCTATACGGTTCCCCTCATGACCTCAACATCCAGCGAACAGCGCCCCTTTAAAGAGACTGACCTGGGAACCCTGGCTGTTCTCGCCTGGAGCGGCGAGCACCCCGAGGAGGAGAAGGACATGCCTTTCCTGCTGGCCTACTCCCTCGGTGACGCGGAGGGCGGCCCGGAGACCACCGCCGAAGCGATGCGCACCGTCCTCGACGAGGCGGGCCTGCCCATCGGCGGTCCTCTCCTCGACGGGGCGCGCAACCCCTCCCTGCCGGTGAGCCTCCTCGTCGAGGGCGACCAGGCCGTCGTCACCATGCCCCACCTGAACGCGCAGTGCGTGGTGCCGCCGGAGTGGCTCGCCGCCGTCAAACAGCGTGGACACGCCTACTTCCTCGCCACCACGCGCGCGTGGCCGGAGGCCAAGCCGGGCGAGCCCGTCGCGGAAGACAGCCTCCGCGAGTTCGCCGCCGCCGAGGAGACCCTGCTCAACGCCACCCACTGCCTGCTGCCCGCGCGCAGCCTGCGCTGATGCGCCCCACCACCGAACTGCCGCACCGCGTACCGCCGCAGACCGTCGGCGAAGCCGGTGCGGGCCGCGCCACCACGCCCGCACCGGACGGCGCCCCCGAGCAGTGGGGCGGCCGGCGGCTCGGCCTGCTCCTGGTGCTCACCGGCGCGGCGGGGCTGCTCGCCGCGTGGGTCATCACCCTCGACAAGTTCAGGCTCCTGGCGGACCCGGACTTCGTCCCCGGGTGCAGCCTCAACCCGGTGGTCGCCTGCGGCAACATCATGAGGAGCGAGCAGGCGGCGGCCTTCGGCTTCCCCAATCCGCTGCTCGGCCTCGTCGCGTACGCCGCCGTGATCTGTGTCGGCGCCGGCCTGATCGGCGGCGCCCGCCACCCCCGCTGGTACTGGCTGACCTTCCACGCGGGCACCGCGTTCGGTGTCGCGTTCTGCGGCTGGCTGCAATTCCAGTCCCTCTACCGCATCAATTCCCTCTGCCTGTGGTGCTGCCTCGCCTGGGCCGCCACCATCGTCATGTTCTGGTACGTGACCGCGCACAATGTACGTTCCGGATTCCTGCCCGCCCCGCGCGGTCTGCGCACCTTCCTGGAGGAATTCCCCTGGCTGCTTCCCGCCGCGCACATGGGCGTCGTCGGAATGCTGATCCTGACGCGCTGGTGGGAATTCTGGACCGGCTGAACACCGATGGGACCGCACGGCGAAAGGACGGACCGAGCCCGATGGAGAAGAACCTCGCCGACCGGGTGACCCGCCGGCACCTCATCGGGACCGCGGCCGCGGCGCTCCTCGGCGCCGCGGGCGTCGTACGGGCCCTGCCCGACCGGCCCGTCCCCGACCCGCCCGCACCCGGTCCGGCGGCCGCGCCCGCCGACCCGCCGTTCGACGAGACGTACCGGGGCCGGCGCATCCAGGGCGAACCGATGGCCCAGCAGGCCGGGCACGACTCCGCGGGCTGGCACGTCACCGTCGACGGGCGACGGCTCGCGCTGATGCGCCGCGCGGACGGCAGCTATCTGAGCATGGTCGACCACTACGGCTCGTACGCGACGCCCCTGGCCGCGGCCCGCGGAGCCGTCGATGAACTAGGCCCCCTCCAGGCCCTGATCGGCCGCGGCCACTGAGCCGGGCACGTACCCCCGAACGCGGAAGGGACGGGCATGGCCCCCACGCGCAGGAACCAGCGGAGCCTCAGCGGGCCGGAGCGGCGCCGCTTCGTCGACGCGGTGCTGAAGCTCAAACGCCGCGGCGAGTACGACGAATTCGTCCGCACCCACATCGACTTCTATGTGTCGGACGGGGAGCAGCGGCTCCGCGTCGCCCACATGACCCCCTCGTTCTTTCCCTGGCACCGCCGCTTCCTGCTCGACTTCGAGCGGGCCCTGCGGCGCGTCGACCCCGGCGTCGCCGTCCCCTACTGGGACTGGACGAAGGACCGCGGCCCGGCCGCGTCGCTCTGGGGCGCGGACCTGATGGGCGGGAACGGGCGGCGGGGCGACCGGCAGGTCATGACCGGGCCGTTCGCGTACCGGCACGGGCGCTGGACCATCAAGGAAGGGGTCACCGACGGGGATTTCCTCACGCGTGACCTCGGGCGCCCCGAGGATCCGATCGACCTGCCCACGGCGCGGGACGTGGCGCGTGCCCTGGCCGATCCCCGCTACGACGTGCCGCCGTGGAACTCCACGTCACCGGAGGGCTTCCGCAACAGGCTGGAGGGCTGGACGTCCGCGCGCGGCGCCGAGCGGTGGCAGAACCACAACCGCGTCCACCGCTGGGTCGGCGGTCACATGCTGGGCGGGGCCTCGGTCAACGACCCGGTCTTCTGGCTCAACCACGCCTTCGTGGACCTGCTCTGGGACCGGTGGCGGCGCCGGCACCCCGGCTCCGCCCCCTACCTTCCGGAGCGGCCGCCGGGCCCCGGCTCGTCCCAGCACCGGCGCATCGTCGCCCGTGACGAGCCGATGCCGCCCTGGGACGTCACCCCGGGCGAACTGCTCGGGCACAAGGGGCTCTACAAGTACGCATGAGCAGGGGGAGCAGGGGGTGCATGGGGAAGCCCCCGGCGGAACGCGCGGCGGGGGCTTCGTCGGGTCGGGTCAGCCGCCGTAGCCGGAGTGGCCCCCGCCGTTGTGGCCGCCACCGTTGTGACCGCCACCGTTGTGGCCACCGCCGTGGTGACCGCCCTTGTGGCCGCCGTTGTTCACGCACGGGTTGCCGAAGGCGGGGTTCAGCAGGCCGATGACGTCGACGGTGTTGCCGCACACGTTCACCGGGATGTTGACCGGGACCTGGAGCAGGTTGCCCGAGATCACACCGGGGGAACCGACGGCGGCACCCGACGCACCGGCGTCCGCCAGGGCCATGCCGGCGCCGCCGACGACGACCGCTCCGGTGGTGAGGGTGACAGCGGCTGCCTTCGCGATGCGAGACATCACGTTCTCCTTTGATTTGGATAGAGCGGCTGCCCACACGCAACCGCCTATTGTCCAACTGCTTTCGTCAAGGCGAGGTCACGGTGCGAGAGCACGGCATGACCATGCTGGATAAATTCATCGTTCTCGCGAAATGCCGCGGATGCGCTTCCTGAGTGAGGCCTCGGCCGGACCCGTGACTTTCGGGTGCCCGAGACGGTTCTGAAAACATGACTTCAGCACGACGACTCATCACCGCCGTCTCGCTGGCCGCCGGCGCAGTGGCCCTGGCCACCCCCGCAGCCCAGGCGTCCGCCCCCACCCAGGACACGGGAAGGATGGAGGTGCTCGACACCATCGACGGCCTCGGTACGACCGGCATGCCCGCGGAACAGGCCGCCCGGATGCCGCACCTCAAGGACCAGCTCGTCGGCGTCAACCGGCTGAACGAGCTGAACCAGCTGCGCCAGATCACGGACCTGGTGGCCCCCCTCACGAACCTCGTGCCCGGCATCCAGTAGGCCGGCGCGCGACGGTCAGACGAGCCGCACTCCGCGCTCGGCCAGGTAGGCGACCGGGTCGATGTCCGATCCGTAGGCACGGCGGGCCCGTATCTCCAGATGGAGGTGCGGGCCCGTGGCACGCCCGGTGGCCCCGCTCCTGCCGAGGAGGAACCCGGCGTCGACGTTCTGGTCCTCGCGGACCGCGATGCTCGACAGATGGGCGACGAGGGCGTAGTGGCCGTCCGGCATCCGCACCGTCACGGCGTTGCCGTACGCGCCGGACCACCTGGCGACGAGGACGGAGCCCGGACCCACGGCGTAGACCGGCGTCCCCACCGGCACGGCGAGGTCTATGCCCGTGTGGTGGCCCGCGAGCCAGTTGCCGCGGATTCCGTAGGGCGCTGTGACCCGGTAGCCGCTGCGCAGCGGCATCGCGTACCGCTCCGGCGGGCCTTCCGGGAGCCTGCGCGTCTCGTCCGCGCTGAGCAGGTCGTCCGCCTCGGCCAGGGCGGCCTCGAACTCGGCGTCGTACGCGCCGGTACAGACGTGGTCCGACGAGGAGTGGTCCGCCCGGGCGACGGCGCGGGACGCCGTCAGCGGCAGCGCGCCGCCGGCCAGCAGCGCCGCGGCGGCCCCCAGAACGCGACGCCGCGTGGTGACCCCTTGTCCCGCACTCGCTATCTCGTGGTCCATGTCCGACAGCTCACCGGTGCCGGGTCCGCCTCGCATCTCGGGTGAGCCGCCCGGCGTATGCCGCACGCCCTAGGCCGTCGGAGGGAAGACCTCTTCGTCCGCGCCGCGCTCGGCGGGTGGCGGCCAGTGGGGGCGGGCGGGCTCCGGGAGGGAGCGCAGGGCCTGGCCGACCGAGGTGTGGGAGGAGAACAGGGCCGTGCTCCCGCTGTGTTCGAGCAGCGTGGCAAGGCGGCGGCCCACGCCCGCCAGCATCAGGTCACCGGCCTGCCGCCGCAGGAGCCAGTGCAGGGCGAGCAGGCAGTTCAGGCCGCGGGAGTCGCAGAACGTCAGCGCCGTCACGTCGAGGACGATGTGGCGCCGGCCCGCGTCGACCGCACCGGCCAGCGTGTCCATGAAGAACTTCTCGGACGCCTGGTCGAGTTCGCCGCTGAGCCGCACCACGGCGCAGAGGTCCGACTGGGCGAGGCCCGCGATGGACAAACGGTGGGACGGCATGCCCATCTCACCTCCAGGGCCGTCAGGAGCACCGGGCCGGCGGCGGGTCCGGACCGGCTCGGGGGTTCTGCTCTCGGATATACAGGATCGTCGACTTCTACAGGATCGACGTATACAGGATCGGCAGGGAGACGTCAGCCCGCGGGGGGCCACGTCACAGCTGGCACCCGACAGCGTGAGCCGGCCGGCCGAAACGGACAATTCACCCGTCCGTCCGGCGCTGGGACCCGCTCCGGACGCATGACGTCCGCATACGTTGGTGCTCCTCGGCAGAGATCAGGAGCGCGCGTGAAGATCGATTGCGTCGGTGGCGGGCCCGCCTCCCTGTACCTGGCCGTCCTCGCCAAACTCCAGGACCCGGCCCACGAGATCACGGTCCACGAACGGCACCCGGCCGACGCCCGTTTCGGCTGGGGTGTCACCTACTGGCCCGACCTCCTGGCGGACCTGTACGCCCACGACCCCGAGTCCGCCCGGCTCATCGAGGAGCAGTCCGTGCGCTGGCAGGGCGGGTTCGCCCATGTGGGCGACCGGACCACGGCCCACGACGGCGACCCCGGGCACGCCATCGCCCGCCACCGGTTGCGGACCGTCCTCGCCGACCGGGCCAGGTCGCTGGGCGTACGCCTGGAGTTCGGCCGGGAGATCGGCAGCCGCGCCGACCTGCCCGACGCGCACCTCGTCGTCGCCGGGGACGGGGCGCGCAGCAGGCTCCGCGCGGAACACGCGGACCGGCTCGGCACCCGGGTGACCACGGGCGCCAACCGCTTCATCTGGCTCGGCACAACCCGCGTCTTCACCGCGTTCACCTTCGCCTTCGTCGAGACCGGCCACGGCTGGATCTGGTGTTACGCCTACGGATTCAGCGCCGAGCACAGCACCTGCGTCGTCGAGTGCTCCGCCACGACCTGGGCGGCGCTCGGCTTCGACCGGCTCGGCCACGACGAGGCCCTGCGCCTCCTGGAGAAGATCTTCGCCGACCTGCTCGAAGGCCACGAACTGCTCGGCCGCAGGGACATCGAGAGCCCCGCCCAGTGGCAGGCCTTCCCCACCGTCACCAACGCGTCCTGGTCGCACGACGGCCTCGTGCTGATCGGCGACGCAGCCCACACGACGCACTACTCCATCGGGGCTGGCACGACCCTCGCGCTCCGCGACGCGATGGGCCTCGCCCGCGCCCTGCGGACCGCCACCGCGCCGGCGGAGCTGCCCGCCGCCCTCGCCGCGTACGAAAGGGAACGCAAGCGGGCCCTGCTCTCGGTGCAGAGCGCCGCGCGGCACAGCGCCCAGTGGTACGAGAACCTGCCCCGCTACATGGGTCTGGAGCCGCACCAGATGTTCGCGCTGCTCGGCCAGCGGCACTCGCCGCTCCTGCCCCACGTGCCGCCGCAGCTCTACTTCCACCTGGACCAGGCCGTCGGCCGCCTCCAGACCCTGCGCTGGCTCAAGCAGCGTCTGGGCCCCCGCCTCGCCCGCACGCTGCAGAGCCGCCGCGGCGGGAGCGGCTCCTAGGGGGCGTGCTGTCTGCGGGCCAGGCGGGTGAGCGTACGGACCAGGCCGCCCGGGCCGCTCTCGTCGGCGGCGAGCGTGTCCCCGTCGGGGGAGACGGCGCCGACGACCGCGTCGCCCCCGTGCACGACCAGTTCGCTGGGCAGGCCGAGGCCGCGCGCCCGGTGGACGACCGCGGCCGCGTCCCCGGGGAGGCAGGCACCGAGGTCGATGACCAGCACGTCCGGGAGCAGCACGCGGGCCCGGGCGAGGGCCAGCGAGCTGTCGTCGGTGTGGGACAGGACGCACACCTCGGGGACGCTCTCGATCCGGGCGATCAGATCCTTCTCGTTCTCCCGCCCGACCAGCACCAGCACGGTAAGCACGCCCTCCATCCTCCTCCGGACGCCCGCCGGTGTCCTGAGCGGGCCGCCGAAGGAGGGGCGGTGGCACCGGGTGCGGTCAGCGGCCGGCGGCGGCTTCCGTGCTCGTCCGCACGGACTTCAGTCCGGTGTCGACCACGGAGAGGGCGATCTTGCCCGCGTCCATGACCTGCTGGCCCTTCTCGACGGGGTCCATCAGGGTCTCGCCGACGGCCCGGCCCACGCTGCCCTGGCCCTCTTCGGACGGGGCCGCGGCGGCGTGGGCGGGGGCGGTCGCGGCGACGGCGGCGGCGGCCAGGGTCAGGGCGGTGAGCATGCGCTTCGAGTTGTTCATGGTCTTTCAAACGGTGAAAAGCGCGGGAAGGTGCGCCGACACCGCCGGTAACCGGGGCAATTCCACCGTCCGAGCGACGCGCACCGATCTCAGAAGTGCAGCATCGCCATCAGTTCGGGGCTGCGCAGGCCGGTCGGTATCTCCGGGAGGCGCCGGCCCGGCCGGAGCCAGCCCGCGTGCTCGGCGGCGGTGCGGGCGGCCGCCTCCGCCCGGTCCGCCGCGGCGTTCAGCGCCTCGTCCGCGCCGAGGGCGTCCCGGCCCGCCGCGGCCGATGCGGCCCGCGACGCCTGGAGCGCGGCACGGCACGCGGCGACGGCCGGCTCGCTGTCGCCGTCGTGCAGCTGCCCCAGCTGGGCGGCCCGCGCGGCGGCGGCCGCGGCGTTGCGCGCGCAGCGGGAGTCCGCCGCCGGGTCGGGGGCGGACTCGGAGAGCACGGCGAGGGCCTGGACGGAGGCGCGGGCCGCGTGGGTGGCCTGCCAGGCGGTGTTCTGCTCGGCGCCGTGCCGCTCGATGTGGTGGCAGACCGCCGCGGCGCGGACGGCGGCGCTCTTGGCACGGGCGACGTGACCTGCCCGAAGAGCCGCGTGGGGGTCCGGCGCGGGGGCTGCCTTCGGGGTCGCCTTCTCGTCGTGGGCGCGGTCGCTCATGGTCGTCTCCTCGTCCGCGGGACGTGCCGGTGCCGGTGCCGGTTGCCGAATGTCCGGCAGGGTGACAGCTGCGGCTTCAACAGGCCAGGGGGGGCGGGAAGGGTCAGGGTCGGGCAGGGGCAGGGGCAGGGGCAGGGGCAGGGGCAGGGGCAGGGGCAGGGCCGGGCAGGGGTCAGACGAGGATTCCCAGGGCCGCGTCCAGCGACCACGTCTGCCAGCTCCACGTGAAGAAGGCGACCAGGGAGGCCAGCGCCATCATGAGGTTCTGGCCCTGCTCGGCCCAGTCGTGGATCATCAGGACGAGGTAGACGAGGTTGAGGACGAGGCCGCCGATGAGGGCGACCGGGGTGAGGAACCCGAGGATCAGGCCGAGCCCGAGGGCCAGTTCGGCGTAGGCGACGACGTACGCCATCACGCGCGGCCGGGGCTTCACCACGACGTCGAATCCCCGGCGCACGGCGGGCCAGCGGTGTTTCTCGGCGATGCCCGCGGCCCAGCCGATGCCGCCGCCGGCGAACCACTGCTTCTTGTCCTTGTGGCGCCAGCTCTCCAGCCACCACAGGCCGATGCCGATCCGGAGTACGGCCACCCACTCGGCTCCACCGAGCCAGATCGTCTGCATCGCGCGTCCTCCCGAAGTCACCTGACGGGGCGTCAGTTCAGCGGATCGGGCCGTGGCGCGCAAGGGGTCGAGTTGCGGGCGGGCGCTTGCCGTCGCCCGGGTGAGGCCATAACCTCGATCCGACGGAATCTGATGGATCGTCAGATCCGGGTCGGTGAAACCGGCAGGCGGCGGCAGCGGTAGGGGGCACAACAGTGGTCAGCAGCGAGGTCGGCACCAAGGAACTCCCCCGGGTCATCAGCGTGGACGACCACGTGATCGAGCCCGCGCACCTCTTCGAGAAGTGGCTCCCGGCCAAGTACCGCGACCGGGGCCCGAAGCCCTTCACCGCGGGCATCGGCGAGCTGGAGTACGTCGGCGGCAAGTACAGGTTCACGACGGACCCGGCGGGCCAGACCACCGACTGGTGGGAGTACGAGGGCAACATCTTCCCGTACAAGCGCATCATCGCCGCCGTCGGCTTCTCGCGCGACGAGATGACGCTCGACGGCATCACCCGCGAGCAGATGCGCAAGGGCTGCTGGGACCCGCAGGCCCGCCTTGCCGACATGGACCTCAACCACGTCGAGGCGTCCCTCTGCTTCCCGACCTTCCCCCGCTTCTGCGGGCAGACCTTCTCCGAGGCGAAGGACAAGGAGGTCGGCCTCGCCTGCGTCCGGGCGTACAACGACTGGATGGTCGAGGAGTGGTGCGGCGACAGCGGCGGCCGGCTGATCCCGCTCTGCCTGATCCCGCTCTGGGACGTGGACCTCGCCGTCGCGGAGATCCGGCGCAACGCCGCCCGCGGGGTGCGGGCCGTCACCTTCAGCGAGATCCCGACGTATCTGGGGCTGCCGTCGATCCACTCCGGATACTGGGACCCGTTCTTCGCGGCGTGCGAGGAGACGGGGACCGTCGTGAACATGCACATCGGCTCGTCGTCACAGATGCCCGCCGCGTCCCCGGACGCGCCGCCCGCGGTCCAGGCCTCGCTCTCCTTCAACAACGCGATGGCGTCGATGATGGACTTCCTCTTCAGCGGCGTCCTTGTGAAGTTCCCGCGGCTGAAACTCGCCTACAGCGAAGGGCAGATGGGCTGGATCCCGTACGCCCTGGAGCGCGCCGACGACGTGTGGGAGGAGCACCGGGCCTGGGGCGGTGTGAAGGACCTGATCCCGGAGCCGCCGTCGACGTACTACTACCGGCAGATCTTCTGCTGCTTCTTCCGCGACAAGCACGGCATCGAGGCGATCGAGACCGTGGGCGTCGACAACGCCACCTTCGAGACCGACTACCCGCACGTCGACTCGACCTGGCCGCACACCAAGGAAGTCGCGGCCGACCACGTCGGGCACCTGCCGTACGAGATCCAGTACAAGCTGCTGCGCGGGAACGCGATCCGCATGCTGGACCTGCCGTTCGACCGGACCGGCCGGTAGGCGGCCGACGACGGGCCGATACGGTTCATCCGACCCCCCGACGGAGAGGCGATCGGATGAGCACCCCCCGGATCAGCACCCCCCTTTCGGAGACGCTGGTCACGCTCGGCCGCCGGTACGTGCGCGCCGCCCCCGGCACCTTCGGCAAGGCGGCGCTGGCCGCCCGCTTCCTCAACCCGCGCCTGCGGGAGAGCCCGCGCCGCCGCGTCGTCGCCGACCGGTACGGCCACCGGTTCGCCGTCGACACCCAGGACCTCATCCAGCGCTACGTGTACCTCTTCGGGGCCTGGGAGCCGCACATGACGCGGTGGCTGCGAGGGCGCCTCGGCGCCGGGGACGTGTTCGTCGACGTCGGCGCCAACGTGGGCTACTTCGCCGTCCTCGGCTCGGGGCTCGTCGGGCCCGAGGGACGGGTCGTGGCGATCGAGGCCTCACCCGCGTTCCACCGGCGTGTGCTGCGGAACGCCGAACTCAACGGATGCACCAACATCCGTGCGGTCAACGCGGCCGTGTCGGACGAGCACAAGCGGCTCACGTTCATCCTCGCCAGCTCGAACAACATGGGCGCGAACAGCATCGTCCCGTACGACGGGCCGGCCGAGTCCACCTTCGACGCCGACGCCACACCGCTGCCCGAGCTCCTGGAGCCCGACGAAATCGCCCGGGCACGAGTGATCAAGATCGATGTGGAAGGGGCGGAGGGCGGCGTCATCAGAGGCCTCGCCCCGGCCCTCGGCCGCCTCAGGACCGACGTGGAGATCGCGGTGGAGGTGACCCCCGACCGCCTGACGCAACTGGGGGACAGCGTCGAGGAATTGATGGACACCATGCGGAAGGAGGGATTCCACCCCTACCGCCTGATCAACGAGTACGCGCCCGAGAGCTACCCCGGTGCGATCCGGCGCCCCGCGCCACCGGTGCGGTGGCGGCAGCCGGTGACCGGCGAGACCGAGCTGGTCTTCTCACGGGTCGACGCGGAGACACTGGAGTGAGCCGTCAGCCGGTGCCGGGCGGGAAGCGCCAGTGGAAGCCCGCGAGCGCCCTGGCCCTGGCTTCCACCACCGCCATCCGCGCTGCCCGCTCACCCGTGTCGACGTGCGCGCTCTGGCCGGTCGCCTGGCCCTCCCACTTGCGGTAGAGAAGACCCACCTCGGAGGAGAACCAGCCGCGCGCCACCGCGTCGAGCGCCAGCAGGAGCCCCGTGTCCTCGGATGCGGGCAGCGCCATCCAGCCGCCCAGGGCGAGGAGCAGGTCACGGCGGACGCAGAGCGTCGCCGGGTGGACCGGCGCCCGGTAGTCGTGGCGCGCCCAGTGGCCGAGGACCGTCCCGCGCTCGATTGGCCCGTGCTCCGGATCGCCGGGGAACCCGGCCGTGGAGCCGTCGGGCAGCAGGTCGAGCGCCCGCGAGGTGGCCCACCCGATGGTCCTGTCCCCTTCGAGCGCCGCGAGATCGCGGGCCAGCGCACCGGGAGTGAGCTGGTCGTCGGCGTCGAGGATCTTCACGTACTCGCCGTCGGCGCGCGCGAGCGCCATGGTGCGCGCGACTCCGGGACCGCCGGGCCGCCCCTGTCGGAACGACACCCGCTCGTCGTCCGGGACGTGCGGCGCGACCCGGTCGCTCGTGCCGTCCTCCTGGATGAGCCAGCGCCACTCCCAGCCCTCGGGGAGCTCCTGCCGGCGGAGCGAGTCGTACGCGTCCGCCAGGAAGGGCGCCGAGGGCGCGTGGACGGCTGTGACGACGATGACGCGCCTGCGCACGGCACTCACCACCTTTCCGCGCCACACCCTATGACTCATGACTCCGAAAGAGGAGTCGACGAGAACACCAGGAAGTTTCGGTACGAAACGATCTCGCGGCTTAAAACCTGAACGGGCGACGGCACATCGCCGTGGGCGCCGAATAGTGCCGGGGAATGGAAGGGCCCGACCGCTGGCGACGGGGGATGCACCAGCGATCGGGCTCTGCTTACAAGAGTAACAAGGCTTATTGCGCGACGGGAGTCAACTCTGCCTTTTGACCATGGAGTTGTGATCGGGATCACGCGGCGGCGGCTGTCCGTTACTCGTCGCACGGCGGGTCGTACGAGAGGCGGGGAAGATACTCATCCCATTTATCCCGCGTCAGAACGCCCCGCGTGGTCGAGCAAATACGGCTGACGGCTTCGTCGGTGTCCAGGTCCCACAGCCGGACCGTATCCGTGCCGCTCGACACCCCGATCATGTGGCTCTGCGGGCTGAACGCCAGGAAACTGCCGGTCTTGGCGTTGGGGCTCATCGACTGGCCGATGGGGGAGACGTCCGCCGGATCGCTGACGTCCCACAGCCGGACCGTGTTGTCGTTGCTGCCGGTCGCCAGGGTGTGGCCGTCCTCGCTGAACGTCAGCGACACCACCGCGTCGGTGTGCCCCGTCAGGGTCGCGTCGAGGCGGGGCTTCGCGCGGCGGTCGGCGACGTTCCAGAGCCGGACCGTCCCGTCGTCGCTGCCGGCGGCCAGCGTGCGGCCGTCCGGGCTGTAGGCGATCTCGTTGACCGGCCCCAGATGCCCCTTGAGGGGCGCGCCGAGCCGCTTCACGTGGCGCGGGTCGGACACGTTCCAGAGCCGGACGGTGGCGTCCGCGCTGCCGCTGACGAGCGTGCGGCCGTCGTTGCTGAAGTCCAGGGAGTTGACGTACCCCTGATGGCCGGTGAGCGGCGGGCCGAGCTTGCGCAGCCGGCCCGGCGAGCTGACGTCCCACAGCTGGATGGTGCGGTCCGTGTCCGGGGTCGCCAGTACGCGCCCGTCCGGGCTGAAGGCGAGCGCGGCGGCGAACCGCGTGCGCAGCGCGACGGGCGGGCCGAAGGCGACGGCCTTCGCGGGATCGGAGACGTCCCACAGCTGTACCGCGCGATCGCCCGTGAGCACCGCGAGCGTGCGGCCGTCGGGCGAGAACACCGGTGAGCGGGCGGGCCCCTTCCCGGGCCGGAACGGCTTGCCGAGCGCCACCGGACGCTCGGGACGCCGCACGTTCCACAGCCGGACCTTCTCGTCCCCCGCCGCCGTCGCGAGCACCTTCCCGTCGGGCCGGAACGCCCCGATACGGCCGAGCATGTCCGCCGTCGAGATCGACCAGAGGCGCACCTTGTTGTCGCCCGTGCCGGTGGCCAGGGTCCGCCCGTCGGGGCTGAACCCCAGGGCGTACATCTCCCCGCTGCTGCCCGCCAGCGGCTCGCCGACCTGGGACGGATGCGCCGGATCGCGGACGTTCCACAGGCTCGCCGTGCTGTCCGCGCTGGCGGCCGCGAGCATCGTGCCCGCCGGGTTGAACGCCACGGACCACAGCGGGCCCGCGTGGCCGGTCAGCGGTGTGCCGAGCGGCTTGCCGCGGCGGGGGTCACGGACGTCCCAGAGGCGGATCGTATTGTCCGAGCCGCCGCTGGCGAGCGTGGCGCCGTCGGGGCTGAAGGCGACGGAGTGCGTCGTGCTCGTGTGCCCGCGCAGCACCTTGCCGATCGGCTCGGGGCGGCGCCGGTCGGCCGTGTCCCACAGCCTGATCGGGCCGTTGTCGCCACCGGCCGCCAGCGTCCGCCCGTCGGGGCTGAACGCCACGGACCGCACGGCCGCGGTGTGGCCGGTCAGCTTGGCGAGCGCCTTCGGCCGGGCCGGCGCCGCCACATCCCACAGGCGTACGGCATGGTCCTCGTTGGCGGCGGCCAGCGTGCGTCCGTCCGGGCTGAAGGCGAGCAGGTAGATCGTGCCGCCGTGCCCGGTCACCGGAGCGCCCAGCGGCCGCGGACGGCTCGGGTCCCGCACGTCCCACAGCCTGATCGTGCCGTCGTCCGAAGCGCTGGCGAGGGTCTTGCCGTCCGGGCTGAACACCGCGGTGCTCACCCAGCTGTCGTGACCGGTGAGGGGCTTGCCCAGCGGTTCGGCGTGCGTCGGGTCCGACACGTCCCACAGGCGGACGGTCCGGTCGTAGCTCGCGGTGGCCAGAACCCGCCCGTTCGGACTGAACGAGGTGAGGTACACGGCACCCTTGTGACCCAGGAGCGGTGTGGCCAGCGGCGCGTTGACGATCGAGATCAGCCGGTTCCGTACGCCCTCGTCGCCCGGCCGCAGGCGGTGCGCCACCAGGTCGAGCTGCGCGGACAGCGAAGGGTCCGTGTGCTGAGCCCGGTCGGCCTCGGCGACGACCTGCTGGAACACCGCGTCGTCCCGCTGCTGCCGCGCGACCACCGCCGATACGACGGCCACCATCGCCAGCACGACGAGGACCGCCACCGCGCCACGGCTCAGCCAGACGAAGCGCCTGCGCAGCCTGCCCGAAGCGGCCAGGAACTCCACCGCTCCCCGGGTCAGATACGTGTCGCCCGCGTTCTTCGCCCAGGCGCTCGCCTGTTCGAGCCGGGAGCCCCGGTAGAGCAGCGACGAGTCGCGCCCGGAGTCCTCCCAGGCCTTGCCGTCCTCCTCCAGGCGCTGGCGCAGCAGATGGTCGCTGCGGTCCTCGTCGATCCAGTCGCGCAGCCGCGGCCAGGCGTGCAGCAGCGCCTCGTGCGTGATCTCCACGGTCTCCGCGTCGAGCGTCACGAGCCGGGCGCGGACCAGCGCTTCGAGCGATTCCTCCGTCTTGTGGGGATCCGTCGACTCGTCCGCCAGCTGGCGGCGCGTCCCGCGTCTCCGGGTCGCCTGCGTGTCCTCGCCGAGCCGGACCAGGCGGAGCAGCAGCAGCCTCGCGGCCGTACGGGCGGCCGGGTCGAGGCCGGACCAGGCCCGCTCGGCGGTCGCCGCCACCGCGCCCTGGATGCCGCCCGCCGCGCGGTAGCCGGCCAGGGTGAGCCGTCCCGTCTTCCGCCGCTGCCAGGTGGCGAGCAGCGCGTGGGAGAGCAGCGGCAGCACGCCCGCGTCGTGCGCGCCGCGCGGTCCGTCCGTGCTCACCTCCCGGACGATCAGCTCCGCGAGGCCGGGTTCGAGCTCAAGGCCGACGGCCTTGGCCGGACCGGTCACCGCCTTGCGCAGCTCACCGGTGGTCAGCGGCCCGAGCACCATGTGCCGGTGCTGGAGGGCGTCGGCCAGCTCGGGGTAGCCGAGGCACTCCTCGTAGAAGTCGGCGCGTATGCCGAGGACGACGAGGGCGGGGGCGCCCTCCCCCTCCTTGCCCGGACTGCAGGCGGCATGGAGCAGCTGGATGAAGGCGCGCCGCTCCGACTCGTCCGGGCAGAGAGTGAAGGTCTCCTCGAACTGGTCGACGATGAGGACGGGGCGGGTGGCAGGGGCCGGGCTGCCCGGTTCCGTCTCCCCGCCGGAGGCGATGCGTCCCGTCCAGGCGCTGACCGACTCACGCACAGACCGGGTGAATTCGGACGTGACGGGCTCGTCGGCCGCACCCGCCTCAGGGACGGCGTGCGCGAGCTCGGGTATCTGGCGGAGCAGTTCGGCCAGGGGCTCACCGCCCGGCACGAGCTGCAGGACGGGACCGGTGGCCCGGCCGCCTTCCTCGTCCAGCGCGCCGTTGCGCAGGGTGGGCACCAGGCCGGCGTTCAGCAGGGAGGACTTCCCCGCGCCGGACGCGCCCACGAGCATGACCAGACCGCCCGTCGCCTCCGCCGCGCGGAGCTGGCAGACGAGGGCCTCCGTGCTCCGCTCCCGGCCGAAGAACCACTGGGCGTCCTGCTGACGGTACGAGGCGAGCCCCCGGTACGGGCAGACGCTGGGCGCGGCCGGGTCCTCGGCGGTCCCCGGCTCCCCGCCCTCCTCGGCCCCCGGGGCCCGGTCGCCGACCGGATCGGCCACCGCGCGCTCCCACAGGCGGTGCCACTGGGCCATGTCGTAGAGACCGGCGGAGACGGGCACGGGCCGCTCGCGCCGCGCCTCGGGAATCAGGACGTGCAGTACGGCCGCGAGCGCGGCGAACTGGGCCGGCACGTTCTTCGCCCGCCGCCAGTCGCTGATCCGCTGAGCGGACACCCGTACGGGCCGCCCCCGCTCGTCGACCCGCTGGAGCCTGACGACCGCTTCGGCCACACGCTTGAGGGGCGGGTTACCGGCTTCCTTGTACAGCAGCGCGAGACGTTCCGCGAAGCTTGTGCGTGCCCCTGAGTCGGAACTCAAGGCCTCCACCCCTTACTTCCGCCGCGCCTGGACATCCGGACCGGAAAACTCACTTTATACGGCTGACCTGCGCGGAAGGTGTCCGGACGAGAGGGCACCCTCCTCCCGGAGACCGCCAACTGGCAGGATTTCATCGCAGTAGCGAACCAACCACGCAGCGTCCTGGCAGGTCACCGGCGCAGTGCTCGCGGAGGCGGCTCACGCCACCGATGGTTCTGAGCCTGGCTTGCGTCACAGTGACGACGGGCTCGTCGCGTGGCCCGAGAGATCAGTGCAGTCGGTCATATACGGACCGCGTTCACATCGAAGGCGTTTCCGGACTTTCCCTGATCCGCGCCGATACGAAGTTCCACCACGGGTCGGCGTTGTACGCGTCGATCGGTGCCGGTCCCCACGAGGGGAGGGACCGGCGCCGGTCCGACGCGGTGCTGCTTGGCTGGGGCTGGGCTGTGCGGGACGGGGCAGGGCTGAGCGGGGCTCGCGAAGCTCGCCCACCCTCTATGGCGTTGCCGGGTTCTTCACGTCCTGCCGCCGTACATGCCTGAGCGCGCCCTGCGCCGGCCTCCACGCCTCACCCGTGCCGACGGGCCGGCGTCATCGAAGACGACGACAGCAGGGGCCTTCGCCGGCGTCGAGTTCACCCCAGAGGCCTCCAGCCCAGTCGGCGCTTCCTGTCCAGGCGCCCGAAGGACAGGCCTGACCCGATGCGTCAGGAACCCGTCAGAAACCCGTCAGAAACCAAAGAGGGGCCCTGGCGCCATACGGCACCAGGGCCCCGAAGGACTGCTACACCATCTGCCGACCCTGTAACTGCGTCGGCCTTCTGCGTCCGCAGGCCCGACCTGAATGCTGTCGGGGGTGCGGGGATCGCGGTTGCTTGACCGGAGACCACCTCACTATCGATGTCCTGCGGTACCCGGGCTCGACTTCCACCCGGGCGATCCTGATGGCGCTCGCTTCCTCCGTACTTCCCTCGGTGATCAACTACTTCTTGCGGTACTGCGAACTGCACTTGCGTGTACTGCTACTACGGGTACTGCGGTCCTGCTCATGGCGGCCCCTGATCACTGCGGGCCACCCGGTCCGGTCGTCAGTCCCGTCGCCGTCCTGCGACAACCCTGGCTTCGGAACTCCACCACCGCACCGTCCTGCGAACTGCAACTGCGGGTACTGCTGCCTGGCAGTTCGTCTCTGCCAGGCCCTGCGGTCTCTCTGGGGTACGAGAGAAACCATAACCACACCAGGACCCAATGTCTACTCTGGCTGGAGCAGATTTTTAGCTGCTCGAAGCGCAGGAAATCGACCCTGACCGACTCTCGCGCCTGCGGAACGGGGACGACTGAGACCCTGCCGCAGCACGTGTCCAGGCCGCTACGCTGGGTCAGTGAGACGTCCAGCGCGTCGACGCCGGCGGCATTGAGCGGCATTTAGGGGGCCCTGATGTCTTCCACTCCACCTCCTCCCGTACCACCTGAGCCGCCCACCAACGCTCCGCCCACCAACGCTCCGCCCTCGACTGACCCAGGGCCGAACACGGGCTGGCAGTGGACCCTCAGGGTGTTCGCGGTGATCGGTGCCGTCGGTGTCGTCGTCTCGTCGGCCGTCGCGATCTGGGGGCTTCCCGCCGCCGTGCAGAGCTCGGATGTCGCGCAGCAGGCCGAGGCCCGTGAACGAAACAAGGACAAACAGGACGACGCGAAGGAGGAGCGCCTCACGGTCGGTCCCGCGATCGACATCGCGGCCGGGGAGCCGAACCTCCTTTTCGGCGGCCGTTTCGCGCTCGCTCAGCGCACCACGAAGGCGGCGGACCTTCCGGAGGGCGGATTCCTGTCGGACGAGTACAGGGCCTGGTTCGCGAAGAACAAGGCCCTGCGGGTCAATGAAGCCACGGTCCGCGTCACCATCTTCCCCATTCACAGGGGCACGGTGGTGATCCAGAACATGCGGATCACCGACCTTTCCTGCCGGCCCACTCGCTACACCGGCACCGCTGTGATTCCCCCTCCTTTCGGAGACAGCGGAGGCGAGGCGCTTCCTACAGCAGTCGCCTTCGACCTGACAGAGCCCAGTCCGAGGCCGTGGAAGAAGAAAGGCTGGGTGAGCACAGGGTCACGCGACGGAGCGTGGGTCCTCTCCGAAAACGCCTTCGCCAAGGGCATCTACCTCGACGGGGGCGAGGATTTCGACGCCAGGGCGTTCGACCTGTCCTTTTTCACCAAGGGAAAGGACTGCGAGTTCGGCGTCGAGGTGAACGTCACGACCGCCGGCCGGGGAGACGAGTGGTACCGCGTGGTCTTCCCGGGCTCACGACTGACTTACAAGGTCGCAGGCCGCCCGGAGCGCTACGACACCTCTGTGGTCAGCGAATCGGTGGAGGCGCCTCCCGTCCTGAGGGGCCCACACACCTCCGACAGGCCACCGACCCTGCGGAAGGGCAGGTTCTGAGAGCCCCTCAGAACGCAGACGCAGCAAGGGCCTGACCCGCGATGCGGATCAGGCCCTTGACCTGGTGTTTCAGCTGTCGGGGTGGCGGGATTTGAACCCACGACCTCTTCGTCCCGAATGAGGTCCGAGCAAGATCGTTATCTGTGGATCTTATAAACATGCAGGTCAGGGGATTGGTCTGAGGTGGTGTGGTGGGGTCTTGGTTGGCCTCCGGGGGAAGATCATCTCCCAGATTTCTCCCAGCGGCGGCTCTTTGGCCGAGGGTTCGCAACCGGGGCTCGACTGCGAGCAGCATTGCGGAAGCAAGTTGCTTTGGCTGTCCTGCTGTGGTGAGCGGAAAGTCAGCCGTAAGGGGCATACACGATGACCGCCATACCGGCGAGGCAGACCAGGGAGCCGATGACGCCGAAGCGATCAGGGCGGTAGCCGTCGGCGGCCATGCCCCAGGCGATGGACCCGGCAACGAAGATGCCGCCATAGGCGGCGAGGATCCGGCCGGAGTTGTCGTCGCTTTGGAAGGTGGCAACGACGCCGTACAGACCGAGTGCGATCACGTCGGCGCCGACCCCGATCCAGCCTCTTGAGTGAGCGCCTCGCAGGTCGCACCTCCAGTGCCGACGAGTGGGGGGAGGCAGTCGGCTGGCGCCCCCTGCGAAGCGGCAGGGCGCCTGCCTGCGGGCCGAACGGGGCACAGAGAATCGTTTACTCAAAGTGACCGCGTGTGATGCAGAGCGCCAACGGACAGACTCGAACAGCCCATGTGCCCTTTCTCCTCAGGAGCCTGCTTTATGCGTCTTCGTCGTTCCGCAGCCGTCGCTCTGGGAGCTCTCGCCCTTGTTCTGACGGCCCCCACATCTGCCAGCGCCGCCGACGGGCAGTTCCGGTACACCTACCTGACCGATGAGGGCTTCGAGGCGGTCGGCTTCCTCAACAACCCGCCAAGTGGCGAGTGCATCAACCTCTACGGCGTCGGGTCCAACGATCAGCTCCCCGGGTATTCCCCGAAGAATCGGACGGACGCGGCGGCGGTGGTCTTCCGCAACGCCGACTGCGAGGGGGACGACTTCTTCTCCCTGCGCCCCCACACGGGCGGCGGCTCGGAGCGTCTGAAGGTGCGCTCGGTCATCTTCGCCTGACGGGCACGGATCCGCCCGGTGCCAGCCCACCGGCTGTACCGGGCGGATCCTTGAGTGTCTCCGCGACCAGGAGCGCGGGGTATCGGCTGGACTCGGAGACGAACTTGCGCCGGTGGCGGGGCCGTTAGCGACTCCTGCTTGGCCGGTGAGAAGACTGGCGCCACGGACTGCCACCGTGGCAGGGGGGAAGGAGTCTCGGTACGAGTCTTCGCCCGATTGCCGTGAGCTTCGATTGCCGTGAGCTTCGAGGAGGATGACCCACCATGTGCGGAATCGTTGCGGCGGTCGGCGAGGTCGACGTCCCGCTCTGCCGGGAGATGCTGGCCCGGATCGCGCACCGCGGCCCGGACGACACGGGAGAGACGCATCGCGGAGACGTCTGGCTGGGCCACCAGCGGCTTTCCATCATGGATCCGCCCGGCGGCCACCAGCCGCTCGTGGGGCCGGACGGCCGTTCCCGCCTCGTTGTCAACGGCGAGATCTACAACCAGTTCCACCTCCGGGAGGAGCTGGGCCCGGAACGCTTCACGACGGGTTCCGACAGTGAGGCGGCCCTGCACGTGCTGCTCGTGGATGGTCCCGCCGGGCTGACCCGGCTGCGCGGCATGTTCACACTTGCCCACATCGACGAGACCGGCTCGCTCCTTGTCGCCCGCGACGCCCTGGGGGTGAAACCGCTGTACTGGGCCCGCAAGGACGGCTGTGTCCTGTTCGCCAGCGAGCTGCGCGCCTTCGACCCCGCCGACCGTCCCCTGGTGGAGAGCTTCCCGCCGGGATGCTGTTGGACCCGGCAAGGCGGCCTGGTGCGTTTCGCAGACGCCGTCCCTCCCCGGGTGCGCCCCGCTCGGCGCCCTCAGGGGTCCGCCACGCCGGGCCGGTGGGACGAGACGTTGCTCAAGGCGGTACGCGAGACGATCGTCAGCGCGGTCGAGGACCGGATGATGAGCGATGTCGGCGTCGGTGTCTTCCTCTCCGGCGGCCTCGACTCGGCGATCGTCACTGCCGTGGCAGCGGAGTACGCGAGGCGTCACGGGCACCGCCGGCCGCTCCCGACGTTCGCGGTCGGTACGCCGGGCAGCCCCGACCTGCTGGCCGCGCGCGTGGTCGCGGAGTATCTCGGCACCGAACACCACGAGGTGGTGATGAGCCCCGAGGACGCCGTGGCGGCGCTGCCGAGGACGGTGCGGGCGATCGAACACTTCGACGTGCATCTGGTGCGCAGCGCGGTGCCGAATCTGCTGCTCGCCGAGTACGCCTCGAAGCGAGTACGGGTCGTACTCACAGGAGAGGGCGCGGACGAGTTGTTCGCCGGTTATCCGGACTGCCACCGTGAGCCGTTCCTGTCCCCGGAGGCCCTTCAGGCGAGGCTGGTGTCGATCGTGGAGGGGCTGCAGTGGGAGAACCTGCAGCGCTGCGACCGCACGACGATGGCGTACGGCCTGGAGGCCAGGGTGCCGTTCCTCGACCGGGACGTCATCGAACTGGCGCTCTCGATCCCGCCGGAACACAAGATGATCGGCCCGGGCATCGAGGAGAAGAAGCTGCTGCGGGACGCCTTCACGGGCTGGCTGCCGGAGGAGATGCTGCGCCGCGGCAAGCTCCAGTTCGGCCACGGATCCGGGGCCAAGGACGTTCTGACAGCGGGACTGACAGCGGCGGGGCTCGCACAGACCGCCACGGGCGACGCCGAGGAGGAGGCGGCCTTCTACGCGCTGTGGCGCGCCGAGTTCCCCGGCGTCGATCCGGTACGGACCCTGGGCCGTTCAGCCCCGCTCGCCCAGTGAGGCGACCGCACGACGGAACATCTCAAGGCAGCGGTCCCAGACTTCTGAGCCCTCCCTCAACGACAGCAGAAGGGGCCACAGGTCGGCGGAGAAGGCGCGGCTGGCCTCGGCCGGGAGGAGGGAGGGGAGGTTGTCGATGGCGATGATGTCGAGTGGCCGGGGATCCTCGCGAAGCCGCCGTACAGGGGTGGCCCAGTCGGTGACTTGGTCGTAGACGGGCAGGGCGTTGAGGTCGGAGCCCACGTCGCACGTCACGTCGGCGATCACGGACAGCCGCCGCTGCTCGTTGTCGAGGTCGGCCTTGGTCAGGAACGGCGGTACGGGCTGGCTGGTGGCGATGGCGTTCACGAGGATGTCGTGCGCGAGTAGTGCGTCACGGTCGAGGTTCCGGGTGTCCTTCAGTCCCCAGCGGGTCGGCTCGATACCGGCGGCACTGAGCGCGTCGCAGGCCCCGCGTCCCGACCGCCCGTCCGCTCCGATCACCAGGGTGGTGACGCCGCCTAAGCGTCGGTCAGGGGTCAGCTGCCCGCGCAGTTCTTCATGGGACGACGAGGCGAGCGGCGCCGTCAGCGTGCCCCGGTGCTGGAGAACGGCCAACGTGGCGCCCGCGTAGCCCGCCCAGTAGCCGAACGCCACCACCCGGTGGCCCTCAGCGTCGACGAGGTGTTCCAGGTCGAGCAGCGTGCCGCCGCCCGACTCGAAGCGCCGCAGCAGCCGCGGCGCCGCCGCCTGTCCCTTGTAGGCGTGCCCGAAGAAGATGTGCCGGTGGGTCAGCTCCGAGGGTGCGTCGGGCAGTTCCTTGAGACCCAGGACGTAGCTCGTCGCGGGGCAACGGCTCGTCCAGCTGCCCTGCGGTGCGATCGCACAACCGGCATCGGCGTACTCATGGACGGGAAAGACGCGCTGCGGCGACTCCTCGACCGTCAGGTGCACTCCTCCTGCGATCAACTTGCGGGCGTCGTCGGGGGCCAGAGCAGCACGTCGCTCGGTCCGCCGGGATTCGTGTCTCATCCAGAGGCGCGGCATGTCAATGTCAGGCACCGCATAAGTGTCCGAGACGTACGCCCCGTTGCACCGACCGCCGCGCCGGTCCCAGGCGGCATCGCGCCCCCACGCTTCGCAAACCACTCGGTCGTGGACTAGCCACCCCTGACGCCCTTCTGACTATGTGGAATCAAACGATGACCGTCTGTGGCAGGCGGTCGATGAGCGGTGAAGGGATGACGATGAGCACTGCCCAGACGTCAGACACAAGGGACGCGGACTCCGCCCCTGCGATCAGCACGGTCGTCGGAACCGGGGAACGGGGCTCCGGCGGTGACGGCGGCCAGGCTGCTTCGGCCCAGCTGAAGGGCCCGTTGAAGATCGCGATGGACAGCACCGGCACCCTCTACATCTCCGACAGCGGCAGCCACCGGCTCCGGAAAGTGACGGCTGACGGGGAGATCAGCACGATCGCTGGCACGGGCACCGGGGGTTTCGGCGGTGACGGCGGCCTTGCCGTTGAGGCACAACTGAGGAGCCCGGGCGCGCTGGCAGTGGACAGCACCGGCGCCGTCTACTTCACCGATGGCGGCAACCAACGGGTCCGGAAGATCACGGCAGACGGGACGATCAGCACGGTCGCCGGCACAGGCAAAGTGGGCTCCGACGGTGACGGCTGCGCCGCCACCGATGCCCAATTGAACGCCCCTTCGGGGGTGGCGGTGGACAACTCCGGTGTCCTCTACGTTGCCGAAAGCAACAACCACCGGGTCCGGAAGATCACGGCAGACGGGAAGATCAGCACGGTCGTGGGGAACGGGACCAAGGGAGCCGGAGGAGACGGCGGTCCGGCAATTGAGGCCCAGCTCAACCTCCCCCAGGGCCTGGCGGTGGACGCTGCGGGCAATCTCTACATCGTCGATGGCTTCAACTGCCGTGTCCGCAAGGTCACGGCGGACGGGACGATCAGCACCGTCGTCGGCATGGGTGCACCGGGCTCAGACGGTGACGGCGGCCCGGCTGCTCAGGCCCAGCTGTTCGGGCCCACGGAGCTCGTGGTGGACAGTACAGGGACCCTCTACATCGCCGATACCTTCAACAGCCGGGTTCGCAAGGTCACGGCGGACGGGACGATCAGCACCGTCGCCGGCACGAGCAAAGCCGGCTTCAGCGGTGACGACGGCCCAGCCGCCAAGGCCCAGCTCAGCATGCCGTCGGGGCTCACCGTGGATGGGGCGGACGCCCTCTACATCGGCGACTCCGGCAACTGCCGGGTTCGGAAAGTCACGCCGGTGAAGACGGACGGACTGCCCGATTCGGGCACTGTGGCCGCCTGGGTCAACGTCCGGAGCAAGCTGCGGATGGGGGTCTCGCGTGAGTCCCTCAGAGATGGGGCCGAGATCCGCCAGTCCCTCGCCTCCACCAGGGCTCACCAGAAGTGGCAGCTGGTCGTGGTGAGCCAGGACGACGGCGACGTCCTGTACACGATCGAGAACACGCGCAGCGGCAAAGTCCTGGAGGTCGTCGGAGCGGGGACGGCGAACGGGGCGGCGGTCGCGCAGCGCGCCTACGAGGGCGATGACGCGCACCACCAGCAGTGGAGGCTGATCCCGGCGGACTCCGCGACCGGCGCTCCACGGGTGTACGAGATCGCGAACCACCACAGCGGTCTGCTCCTGCGCGTCGACACCAACGGCCCCGCGGCGATCAAGCAGTACGGGTCGGAGGGTGACCACCGCGAGCGGCAGTGGCAGCTGCTGCCCGTATGACACACGAACGAGGGGTCAGGGACGGAAACGCCCCTGACCCCTCGTTGCCCGGACGCTACTCCGGCTTGTCCGGCTTCTTGGCCTTCGCCTCGGGGGCCTTGGGTTCCGCGGCCTCGGGGGTGGGCGGCTTGGGATTCGTGCACTCATCCTTCGTCGGCATGTCTTTCAGGTTCCCCGGCTTCTTGAGGTCGTTGTCACCCTTCACTGTCTGACTCGACTGCCGCATGCCGGCGGCCGCCGCCGTAGAGACCGAGCTGGGGTCCTGGGCGTACGCGGCCTGGGCGTCAGCACCTTGTCGGCTGGTCTGGATGAAGGAGCCGAGGAAGCCCAGGACGACCCGCGCTTCGGGCAACTGCTCCTGCACGGTCTGCGCCCGGGAGGAAGCCCCATGGATTCCGCGGGTGAACAGACTCGTGCTCGTGTCGTCGTATGTGTTCTCGTCGGCATCCTCGAAGTCGATGCCCTCTCCAGGCTGCGGCCTGTCGCGGCCGGTTACCACTGTGAAGAGTCCCGCGTTGTTTTTCGCGGCGTTGAAGACGTTGTTGAACACCATGGTCGTCACCTCTGGTCGTCGTCGTGGCGGTGCCGCCCGCCGGTCATGTCTGCTTGTACGGCGTTCGCTGGCTGTCGGTCAGCTTCTCGCCGTCGAACATCGTGTGGTGGACATCCAGTGCGGAGACGACTTCGGCCAGTCCCTTCATGCGAAAGCCGCCGCCCGCCAGGTCGATGTCGCCGATGTCGCGGGCGACCAGCCGGTCGAGGCCGGGGTAGGCCCCGCTCTGCGGGGGAGCCAGGACCGGCACCGGCACGGCGTACTGCACCGCGAGGAGCCCGGAGAAGGTCACCGGGATCTCATAGGAGTACTGCTTGCGGGTGCGGCGCTGTGTCACGAGGGTTTCCACGCGGGAGCCGGGCGGGACCTTGCCGGAGATCTGCGATTTCGAGGCCCAGCCTGTGGTCAGGGAGCCGCCAGTGGTGGCCGCGATGCCCTGCGCCAGCGAGGCGTTGAGCCCCGCGGTGCCGGAAGCGCTGCCTGTGGTCGTGAACGCCGTCTTGCCTGTCACCGTGCCCGTCGCGGTGGTGGTCATCCCGTTGGTCATGCCCATGTCCACGGCGTTCGCAACGTCCGCCCCCACGCTGTCCTTGCTGTTCTTGCTGGTGAACGTGTTCGCGTTCTTCGCCGAAATCTCGTTCTTGAGCTGCGCCTGAATCTGCCCCTGGAGGTCCAGACCGAGCATCAGCTGAAGCTGCAGCTGGAGCTGCGCGCTGACGTTGCCGCCGAAGGTGAGCTTGGAGTCCCCTGTGAGTGACCACGTGGCCCCGTTCGTCACGGTGAAATCGACCGAGTCGGTGAAGTTCATGTCCTCCTTGCCCCGGTTGACGTAGGTGCGCGAGGAGAACGTGTCGGGCGGGGGCTGGGCGATGTTGCGCCGCTCCTCGATCAGCGGCTCCCCCAGGTTCATGTAGGCGAGCCAGCCCAGACTGAAGGCGTTGCCCGTGAACGTGCCGAAACTCAGCTTGTTCACGGAGAACCCGATGGGCTTGTGCCGCACACCGTAGTCGTCGACGTAGACCAGATTGGGGTGGTCCAGGATGGACTTCCAGCTCTTGTCGATCTTGAGTTCCCACAGGTTCTTCTTCGTCAGAGGCTGACGCTTGGCCCGTTCCAGGCTGTACGCATTGGAAGGCAATTTCTGTCCTCAACTGATCCGGTCGAAACCGTACTCGGTGAAATGGAAACAGGCAGCTGCGCGCACGTTCCAAAACGAAGCTAGCACGGGCTCCATTGCCCGAGAAGACCGTCCTGCCTATCACGCTCAATCGAGTGACCGAGACATGCCTCCAGTGGTCAGGCACCAGCTCAACACCTTTCACAATTCACGCTCAGGGGTGGTGTGACCTGGAACCTTGCCGGTTTTAAGGCTATTTGCCTCGGTCGTGTATTCGCTTTTCGGGGCCCTTTCGACCGGGGGCTATTGACCTTGCGGTTATGTCGCGTGCCTAATCACTGTTTGAGTGCCGACGCGCTGTTCTCCCGCGTTGTTCCCCGCATCGAAAACAGGTGAGGTTTCCGCGATGTACACCCAAGAACGCACGGCAATGTCGAATTTGGTGGTCGGCGGTCCGGTGGCGGTGAACAGCTACGACAACGCCATCGTGGCGGCGCTGCTCGAGAGCCGGCCGGTCATGCTCGTCCACGCCTTCAACGGCGGCTACCTGCGGCCCGCCGAGCTGAAGGAGGAAAGCCACGACAAGGGGGTCGAGCTGGCCACCGCGCTCGACCCGGACACCAAAGAAGCCAAAGGCCATCTCTGGCACATCACCCCCGGCGGCTTCTTCGGACAGCGGCCGCTGTACTTCCTGGAGAGCGCCGCGGGCCAGGTGACACCCCCGCCCCCGGGCAAAGCCGAAGATGAAGCCGAGGCCGGGCGCGGCGACGACGGCGCGCCGAAGCCGCAGCGCAGGCGCATCACCGTCCACCAGGACGCCCCCAAGGATCCGGCCGACACCCTCCGGGTCGGCCTGCCCAGTGAGGTCGGCGACAAGTGGCGCGGGAAGAACGGCGCTCCCGAGGACACCCAGCTCTGGGTCGTCACGGTGACGCCGTGGGGCGGTATCACCTTTGTGCCGATCACCCACCCCGACACCATCCTGGGGTTCAAGGACCACACGGTGGCGGCCGCCGGCGAGGCGCGTCTGACCTACAACTGGGGCGGGGACTTCACCGGAACGGTCATCAACACGTTCTATCCGCGGCTGCCCAGCGAGTGGAACGTCCCCTACCACCACATCTTCACGTGACCTGCGGCCACCGCCGCGCCGTCCTGAGCCCACGCCCCCACCGCCTGGAAGAGGCAGCACGATGCCCGTGCCCACAAAAGAACTGAAGCTGGAGATCGTCAACGCCGCCACGGGACAGACCCTCAGTGCCCGGGCCACGCCGGGCGCGGACGGTGCGCTCGTTGCCCGCGACTTCTCCGCTGACGGCCCGAGCCCGGAACAGTGGCACCTCACCCCCACACAGGACGACCAGGACGGCCAGGCATATGTGATCCGCAACGCGGTCAGCGGCAAGGTGCTGGACAATCCCGCCGCTGAGGACGGCGGCGTGCGCCAGTGGGATGCCGCCGCGGGCAAGGAGAGCCAGCAGTGGCGCGTCGTCCCCGTCGAGGGTGAAGAGGGCCTCTACTTCATCGAGGACGTGACCGATGGCGCCGTTCTCGACCTCGCCGTCCCGAGCAAGGATGGTGAGGGCGACACCCGCATCGTCCTGCGCGAGTACGACGACAGCGCGGCAAGCCAGCGCTGGCGGTTCGTGACGGTCGAGCCCGAGCGCACCAGCGATCCGGTGCTGCGGTGGGCGCCACTGAGCCACTGGAACGGCCGCCAGTCCTGGCGGCTGGCCGACTCGGCCGCGCTGCGGCCGGCACCCGACGCGACCCCCTCCTTCAGCAACGTACTGCTGGTCCTCGAACAGTTCGGAAGCGACCAGGGCGCGGGCAAGTGGATGACCGACGGCTCCAACCGCTCTCCCGGCGGGCAACCGGGCTGGTGGGCCGGTGTCGGTGCGCGTTTTCTCGCCGACACCACGGGAACAGGACGCCAGGACGTCGTCGGGCTCAACCTCAAGAAGGGGGCTGTGGCGGCGTCCGGCAGAGGTGACGGGACGTTCGACGACGAGGAGCGCGTCCTGCACCAGCCCGCACCCTCCTTGAACGGCGCGGACCTGTGGACCCTCGCGGACACGACGGGTGACGGCAGCCCCCACGTCGTCGTGCTCGCCGCTGACGGAGTCCGGATCTCTCCCCAGGACGAGGCCGGGACGTACGCGCCCGCGGGCGGCGAGCCGGCCGTCAAGGCGTTCGGCCGCAGTGAGGAGGCGGGTGGCTGGATCGCCGACAAGCACCCTCGCTTCCTCGCCGACACCACCGGCAACGGCAGGCTCGACATCGTCGGCTGCCATGAGGACGGCGTCTGGATCTCCCTCCAAGACGAGGAAGGGACGTACGCGCCGATCGGCGACGAACCCGCTCTCCGCGCGTTCGGCCACGGTGAGGAGGCGGGTGGCTGGATCGCCGACAAGCACCCTCGCTTCCTCGCCGACACCACCGGCAACGGCAGGCTCGACATCGGCGGCTGCCATGAGGACGGCGTCTGGGTCTCCCTCCAGGACGAGGAAGGGACGTTCGCCGAGCCTCTGTACGTCCTCGACGAATTCGGCGTCGACCAGGGCTGGAGTTCGGCCGAGGAGCACCCTCGGTTCCTGGTCAGCACCACCGCCGACGGATCACTGGACATCGTCGGCTTCGGCCCGCAGGGCGTCGTCGTCGCCCGCGGGCTCGGTGACGGCACCTTCGAACCCCCGAAGCTCGTCCTGAACGACTTCGGGCACGCCCAGGGATGGACGGGCGCGAAGCACCTCCGGCTGCTCGCCGACGTCACCGGAGACGGGAACCCGGACGTCGTCGGCTTCGGCAACGAGGGTGTCTGGGTGTCGCACAGCACCGGCGACGGTCGGTTCGAGCAGGCCCAGCTGGTGTGCCGGGGCTTCGGGTACAACGACGACGCGGGCGCCTGGCGGGTCGGCCGCCACCCCCGCTTCCTCACCGACATCACCGGCGACGGCCGCGTCGACATCGTCGGCTTCGGCGGCCCGGGAGTCCACGTGGCCCGCAACCTCTACCGCCGCTTCAGGACCCGATAACCCCCGAAGGGCCTCCCCAGCCCCATCACGGCGAGCTTGCGGGTCACCGTGGGCTTGGGGCGGCGGTCGCTGGACAGGTGGCGGTAGGGCCGAGATCCCGGCGGACCTCTCCGGAGGCGTGCAGATCGCCGGACGGGTGACCTGGGCGCGGGGCGGGCGTCCGCTCCGCCGGAGGAGGCCCTCGTACCGGTCGCTCACCGACGCCGCCGGTGCCTGAGCGGGGACTCAAGAAAACGCCACCTTGCGGCGAGGCCGGTTCTCCGCCTGGGGCCCAACCAAAGTGGCCCTTAGGCGAGGGCGGTGATCCCTCCGCACGCGCCAGTGGGGATGCCTGTCAGGTGTGGAGGGTAGGGCTGTCGGCTGCGCGTAGCGGTGTCCGAACAGGATTCGCGGTTTCTCACGTATACGGAACTCCGGCACCCTGACCCGGTTGACGTCTAGCTGGTGAAGGCCGGCGATCTTTGGCGAGTTCGGCGGTGCCGGGCACGCCGCGGCGCTGGTAGAGCGCGAGCCCGTGTCTCGGCCTCCACCTGAAGCTGACGGCTACTGCTCGTACGCCCAGGCACTGCCGGTCTGCCGGTACTCCTCCACGGGGATCGGCTCGACCCCGGTGCACATGCGGGCGGTGTAGAGCAGGCCGTCGAGGTGGTCGATCTCGTGGTGAATGAGGCGGGCGAGACCGCGTTCGTACACGGTGGTGACGGTCTCGCCGGTCAGGGACGTGGTCTCGACGGTGATCTTCAGGGGACGGGGGACGAGGCCGCGGACGTCGAAGAAGCTCAGGCAGCCTTCGTACTGCTCGTCCAGTTCGTCGGAGCGGTCGGTGATCCGCGGGTTGAGCAGGATGATGGCGGGTGCGTCGCCGGGCGGCTGGACGACGGCGGCGGTGCGGCCGATGCCGATCTGCGGGGCGGCGATGCCCATGCCCTTGGCGAAGGGGTGGACCTGGCCGATCCGTTCCATGGCGGCGAACAACTCGTCGGTGATGCGCTCGGCTTCGACGCGCTCGTCGGGCAGCGTGAAGGCGCGGGCCGGTTCGGCCAGGATGCCGGCGCCGTGCTGGACGACTCCGAGATCGCGCATCTTCTGGCTGGGCCGCACGTCAATCACCTGAAGTCCCCTTGTTCCGTGTTGTGTTCGGGCCGTGCCCGGAACCTCCACTCAAGACGGTACCGAGCATGGAGGGCGGGCGTGGCCGTGATCCAGGTGAATTGCCTCAGTTCACCGTCGTCGCTGCGGACGGGCGGAGTCCGCAGGGGCGAGGCTTCGGCGGTCATGGAGGTCTCGGTGCCCCACACGACGGGGTCGAGGGAGGCGGGGAAGGCGAGCTGGACTTCGAGTTGTTCGGTGGGTAGGCGGACGGCCCGCTGGAACCAGTTGCCCCATTTGTCGTCGCCGACGGTGTAGGCGTACTCGATCCACACGGACTCGCCGGGGTAGAGCGGGAAGCGGCCGTGTTCGTTGTCGAACAGCAGCCAGACTTCCTTGAAGGCGTCGCGGTCGTGCTTGGCCTGCCAGCGCATCGTCTCGCCGCGGCAGGTGGCGGTGAGATCGAGTTCATCCCAGGTCAGCGGGTGGACTCGGTAGTGGGCGTTGGACTGCTCCGGGTCGCCTGGGTATCGGTCGACGGAGATGCGGATCAGGTAGCGGGTCACCGGTTCGTCGCCGGTGTTCCGCAGCAAACGCCTCATGGTGAGCCGGTAGGAGTGGCCGTCGTAATGGAGGCGGGCGGCGTCGTGTTCGACGACGAGGGCGGACCCGGTGGCGTACGGCTGCTCGGGCCTGCGCTGGGTCGGCGGAGCCGTGGGCTGACGCCGGGACTTCGTCCGGGCCTGCTCGTAGTCGCACCAGCGCCGCCAGATCGCCTTCCCGGCGTTCAGGTGCTCGTCGGCGAGCCTGGCGAACTCCTCGGTGGGCTTGTGGCGCCCGGACTCGACGTGGCTGACGTAGGACGGGTCGAAGCCCATGGCCAGCGCTAATGCCCGCTTGGACAAGCCGCGTACTTCCCGCCATCTGGCTACCTCGGCCGCGAAGTCCTCGGCCGCCTGCTCGACGGTGATCTCCTCGCTATGCGCGTCCATCGAAGCCCCGCTCCGCGTCACTTGGTGAGCATGAATGAACCGTGAGTGATCCAAGTTCATCATTCCGTCACGGCGTACGTTGCCGTTTTCCTTCCCTCAGCGGCCCGGATCGACCCCGGGCGGATGAGGGAGGCGACGCAACCATGCGCGTGCTGTATCTGCTGAACATCTCCAACCCCGACCGGCTGTCTGCGGACTCGGGTTGGATCTTCGCGGATCTGCTGGCCCCGGCCCTGGTCGACGCTGGGGCGGAAGTGACTGTTGCGGCCCCGGCGGCGCCCGGGGATGCCCGCTGCGGATTCCACCGGACGAAGGTACCGGGAACGAAGTACCGGGCCCGGTTCTCGGCGGACATCGACGAGGTGGTGGCTTTGATCGGCGCGGAGAAGCCGGACGTCGTGGTGGCCAACCAGATCGAGGAGGCCCCGGCTGTCCGCACGGCTCTGCTGGAGGCCGGGTCGGATGCGCTGCTGGCCGGGTACTGCCACTACCTGCCGTTTTCGTTCGCGGGCGGCGGGCAGATGCTGCTCGACCCGTCGCTGGATGATGCGGGGCTCGGGAGGCCGGTCCTGCTGGCGTTCGCCGCGGGCCTGGCCGCGTGCGACCGAGTGATGGTCCACTCCTCCACGGCCGCCTCGTGGGTGTCGGCCGCCGCTGCCCGGATGACGCTGGACCTCGGCGACCGGCTACGGGTGGTACCCGCACCGCGTGACGAGCTCCTGGTCCGCGCCCCCGCCACAGTCCGGGCCGCCTCCGGCACGGCGATCGGTGTCTACAACCACCGGCTGTACGCGCACTACGGAACCGAGCAGTTCGTGGATCTGGCCCGCCAGCTCAGCGACTCCGGCACCGTGCGACTGCGGGTCTTGGACCTGTTCGGCCAGCGCCGGGCCGAGCGCAAGGGCCTGGACGACAGTCCCGAGAAGATGCGCGAGAAGCTTGCCGCGCTGCCGCACGTGCAGGTCGTCTCCGACCGTGGCGACCGCGTCCGCTACAAGAACCTGCTGGCCGGCGCCCGCTTCGGCATCGCCCCGTTCCGGCCCGGCTGCCCCTGGTCGATGAGTGTCATCGACTGTCAGGGCATGGGCCTGCCGGTCATCTCGCCCCGACTGGGCTGGCTCGCCGAACACATCGACCCTGAGCTGTGCTTCACCACCCCGGCCGAAGCCGCCGCCCTAGCCGAACGCCTTGCCACGGACGACGAGTTCCACGCCGTCCACGCCAAGCGGGCGCACGCCTCCACCGCCGACTTCGCCCCCGCCCTGGTCGCCGCCCGCTACCTGGAGGCGATCTCGTGACCGGCTTCGACGCCGTGTTCCTCTCCTACGACGAGCCGATGGCCAACTCCCTGCATTCCCGGCTCCAGCGGACGCTCGGCGGCACGGTCAAGCGCCTGCACGGGGTCCACGGGATGCGCCGGGCCTACCGGCTGTGCGCCGAGGTCGTCGAGCGCGAGCAGTTCTTCCTCGCCGACGGAGACTTCGCCATCGACACCGACTTCGACCCCGCCACCGTCGAACCACTGGAGGAAGGCGTCTCCATGCGGGTGTGGCGGGCGGTCAACCCGGTCAACGGCCTGACCTACGGCTACGGCGGCCTGAAGCTGATCCGCCGCAGTGCTCTGCGGGAGATGGGCGACGCCGTGGACGTGCTTGCCGCTCTGCCCGGACGGATCGAATTCGCCCAGCACACCGCCGGGATCACGCGGTTCAACCAGAGCCCCTTCCACGCCTGGAAGGCGGGATTCCGCGAGTGTGCGATGCTCGCCCGCGGCAGCGAGTACGGCATGGCCGACGACGACGCCCACCAGCGCGTCGATGCCTGGATGCGCAGCCGCAGCGGCGAGTTCGCCACCTACGCCGCTGCCGGGGCCAGGGAGGGCGTCTCCTTCGCCCGCCAGGCCGCACGTGACCCGCAGCAGTTCGACCGCCTCAACGACCCCACCTGGCTGCGGGAGAGGTTCACCGCTGCCCATGGGGACCAGGCGGTGTCCGGATGAGGGGCAGGCTCGTGCTCATCGAGCCGTACGCGAACCGCCTGGGCGGGCACCACCAGCGCACACTGGTGGCCCTCGCCCAAGCTCGGCCCGGCAGCCTCGTCATCGCCCCGCACGGGATCGCCTCCGAATCGGTACGTGCCTTGCACGAGGCGGACGCCCGCCTGGTGACCGCACCGGCCGGGTCGGCGGCAACCGTGCTGCTGGCCGTCTCCCGGGTGGTGGCGGGGCTCTCCGCGGCCGGACAGCGTGTGTTCCGCTCGCGCCGCTGGCCCCGCCGTCTGCGGAGGGTGCCGCACCAGATCACCCTCCTCGCCCGCTGCCTGACCGAGGCGTCCGCCCTGCGGTCCTCGCGCCGGTTGGTGTCCGGCGCCGACGCGGTGGTGATCCTGACCGCGAGCGAGGCCCTGCACGGGGCCGCCGCCCTGCTCGGCGGGCAGCCGCACCTGCGGTTCGTCCACGAGGCGGTCACGGCCGAGGATGCCGTCGTGCGACTACTGGGCCGACTCGCCCGCCGGGGCGAACAACGGGTGATCGCCGTGTACCCGACCCAGGTCGTCGGCGATCAGTTCGCAGCGGCCTTCGCCGACCTGCCCGCGGTGGTGGGCGCCTTCGCGGTCGACGACGGCCGCCGCCTGAGCGACGCCGAACGCGACGGAGGCCGGGCCGCGTTCGACATCCCCGCCGCCGAGGCGGTGGTCTGCCTGGTCGGCGGCTGGTGGCCCTACAAGGACATCACCGTCGTCGACGACGCCCTGGCCCGGCTCAAGGAGCCCCTGCACCTGGTGGTCACCGGCTTCCCGCTCGACGAAGCCGTCCTGCAGCGGTGGCGGTGTCTGCCCGGTCTGCGGGTGCACACCGTGCCCGGCCCCGTCAGCGACTCCGTGCTGCGGCTCGTGTACGCCGCCGCCGACGCCGCCCTCGTCACCCGCCGCCCCGGAACCGGCAAGGAATCCGGACTCGTCATGGACGCCGCCCGCCTCGGCGTCCCCCTGATCGTCTCCGAACACGACGGCGCCCTCACTGCCCGCCTGCACGGCCAGCCCTGGGCCCTGACATTCCCCGCCGGCGACCCGGACGCCCTCGCAGACGTCCTGCACACCGTCATCCGCCAGCCGCCCCCGCTGCCCGGACCGGAGGCCCCGGTTCTGCTCGGGATGCGGTCCGCCGCCGAGCAGGCCGACTTCCTCACCCGCACTTTCGCCCCCCTGCGCACGAAGGAGTCCTGAATGCCGAGCACGCTTCCCGCGCTGATCGCCGTCGTCGGCCCCGTCGAGCCGCCGCTGCTGGCCGCCTGGGCCCGCCACTACCGGTGGCTGGGCGTCGAGCGGTTCCTGATCGCCTTCCACTTCCCCGACCACGTCCCCGACCGGCAACGACACGAACTCCAGGCCGCGTGCCGGGAGCTGGGCATCATCCCCACAGGCACCAGCACCGGCCCCTGGCACGAGCACACCAACACTCAGCTCCGCGACGCCCTGCGGCACCGGGCCGGTCCCGGCTGGCACCTGTTTGCCGACGCCGACGAGTTCCAGCAATACCCCGCCCCGCTGAACGAGGTGATCGCCCAGGCCGAGAAGTCCGGAAACCCTGTGGTGGGCGGTCTGATGCTCGACCGCGTCGCCGCGAGCGGACGCCTGACCGGCTGGCGGCCCGAAGGCGGACTCGAACTCGCCTATCCTCTCGGCGGCCACCTCACCCACCGGCTCCTGCACGGCGACCCGAGGAAGATCGTCCTCGCCCGCCACGACGTCACCGTCTCCTCCGGCAACCACCGCGCTCCGGGCCACCGGCCGGACGCGGACCGCATCTGCGCGGTTCACCATTTCAAGTGGCGCTCGGGCGTCCTGGACGAACTGCGCCGCCGGGTCCAGCACTTCGCCTCCGGCACCTGGCAGGAACACACTCCCGCCGTCCGCGACGAGGCAGGCCGCCTGCTGGCCCACGTCGGCCAGCACGGCGGCGTGATCAACACCAGCGATCCGCGGCTCGCCTTCCGGCGGGTAAGCCTGGACCGGATGCCCTTCAGCTGGCCCTCCGAGGCCCGCAACATCTTCACCACCTGGCGCCCGCACGCCCACAGCGGCCAGGATTGACAGCGACACTCTCACTCGCGGACACCACGTCGCGGAAGGATGACCACGTGCCCCTCGCCGTACTCCTGGCCGGCCTCACCGGCTCCGGGAAGACCACCGTCGCCCAGGCCCTGGCCGACCGCGGCTACCTCCGGCTGTCCGTGGACGAAGAGGTCCACCGTCTCCACGGCCGGTACGGCGTGGACTACCCCGAACACACCTACTTCGAGCGCGAACGGCCCGTCGTCGAAGCGACCCGGGACCGGTTCATCAAGGAGATCGAGGCTGGCAACGACGTCATCCTGGACCACGGGCTGTGGCGCCGCGCCGAGCGCGACGCCTGGCGACAGGCCGCCCGCGAAGCAGGCGGCCTGCCCGTTGTCGTCTACCTCCCCGCCGACCGCGACGAACTGCTGCGGCGCCTGACCGAGCGCAACGCACGCGAGGACGCCAACGCGCTGACCGTCACCCCGGAAGCCCTGGACGACTTCTTCGCCCGCTTCGACCCCCCGGCCGACGACGAAGACGTGATCGTCTACACCGGCGACCTGGACGCACTGGTGGCGGCGCTCACCGAGGCCCGGGAGCGGTAAGGCCGCCAGGGTCTTGGTCCGGAGGCCGTCAGCAGCACGACCCATACGGGGCCGTGCCGCTGCGAGCGGCGGGCAGGCGGCGTACCCGGCGCCGCACGTGGAGTCGAAGCCGCATAGCGCGGACTCCACGTGCGGCTCGCGGTGGGTGTGTCAACGTCGCCGCGCCTGGGGCGACTGTGGTTGAGCGGCCGGAGCAGCCGGTGGAGATTGCACCAGCGTGCTCGACCGCCGTGCCGCACTCTGCGCCTGTGCCGCACGTGCGCGGGCGCTGGGCGCCGACCTCGTACGGAGGCGTTCGACGCGCCACGTCAGCACCCGCGCGGGCCGGCGGGCATCATCGAGCGAACGCTGGTCGGCGGCCTGTTGCAGGAGCTGCTTCGGGTCGTGCCCGGCCTTCTCTGAGTCCGCGAGCACGGCAGCGAGCGCGTCGAAGGCCGGATCCTCCAACACCCGTTCCGCGTGATCGGGCATTGTCTGCCGGATGAGGAGCATGTGCCGCTCCACTACCTGCGTGGGTGGCCTGCGCTGGGCGAGCACGGTCAGTGGCGCGATGGCAGTTTGTTCGTAGGCGGCCTGGAGGTGGGCCAGGGCCTGGTGGGCTGCGACCACCTGTTGGTCGTGGTGGCGGAGCTGGTGCCAGCGGGCGGCGGCGGTGACGGCGAGGATCGCGGCGTCGAGGAACATCGCCAACAGGGTGCCGTCCTTGGGGGTGGGCTCGCGGACCATGGCTCGCACGGCACCGCGCAGGGCGCGGGCGTGCCGGTGCTCGGCCTGGATGCGGGAGCGAGTAGCGCGCTCGAACGCCTCGGCTGCTTGACGGAGTTGGGGCTGAATTGCCTGGGCTGCGCGAAGGGGCAGGGCGTCGAGGGCTTCGCCCAAAGCGGCAAGGTGGGCTTGGGCCGCTGTGCCTTCACCGTGCTCAAGGCGATGGGGGATGCGCTCCACGGCGGCGGTGGCCTGATGCCACGAGTTGGTCTTGCGTGGGCCTTGTCGCGGTTCGGTGGCGTCGAGGCGCTTGCGGATCTTGGGAAAGGACAGGTCGGGAGAGAGCTCGGAGCCTGAGTACCAGACCGGCTCCTGCACGGTGTTGACGTCACCTTCGAGGGCGACGGTGTAGCCGCGTACGTCTCCGGACGGGAAGTGCTTGACGTCCACGAGGATGCCGTCGGTGTGCTCCAGCAGGTGGATGAACTCCTCGGTGCTGGCGGCGGCGGCCACGGCGGTACGCACCGTGGTGCGCAGGCGTTCGCGTGCGGTGCGGGCCTGGCCGGCGCGCTTGGTCTTTTCCTGCTCGGCGCGCGTGGGCCGTTTGGCGGCGGTGCGATCCCCACGCGCGACCTGGTGCAGGTCGTACTCCTCCTCGATGGCGGCGAGTTCGCGGTCGGCGGTGAGGTAGTCGTTCCAGTGGCGGGCAGTGCGCAGGTCGGACCGGACCTTGGTGGCGGCGATGTGGATGTGATCGGGCGCGTGGCGGACGGCGACCCAGCGGCAGCCGTCCGGATCGCCCTCGGGCGCGATGCCGGTGGTGGCGACGACGCGGCGGGCGATGTCGGCCCATTCCTCGTCGCTGAGGTGCCGGTCGGTCTCGGCGGCACGGATCGAGCAGTGCCACACGTGCTGCTCGGGGGCGCGGCCGAGGCGTTCGGCCTGCTTGACGTGTAGGTCGAGGTCGGCGACGAGGAGCTTCTTGGTGGCGGCGAAGTCGTCGGTGCGGCCGGGGTCGGGGGCGAAGCCGTCCCAGGAGGCGACCAGGTGGGGGTCGGTGTGGTCCTTGGCCTTCTTGGTGTCGTACAGGTAGCGGATCAGGCCGGTGGTGCTCTTGCCGCTGCTGATTTTCGCGATCACGGGGCCGCCTTGTGGCCGACGGCCTGGTTGGCGGCTGCCGCGATGTGGCGCACGGCCGTAACGACAGCGTCCAGGGTGCGGTCGGTTTGGGCCAGCAGGGCGCTGTCCCCAGGGTGGGGGTGGCCGCCGGAGTTGAGCTTCTTGGCGACCTGGTTGACGTTGTGGCCGATGGCGGCGACCTCGCGGCGCAGGGCGTTGAGTTCGTCGATGTAGTCGTCGAGCGGGGTGCGCTGGCCGGGCACGGTGAGGTCGCCGTGGACGTGGGCGAGGGTGACGACCGCAACGTAGTGGGCGCCGCTGACGTTCAGCGACCTGGCCTTGGCGAGGATGGCGGCCTTCTCCTCGACGCTGTAGCGGGCATCGACCCGCTTCTTGCGCTGGCCGTTCACGTCGGGCTTGCGACGTCGGGCGACACGGTGCAGGGCGGCGACGTCGGCAGCACGTGGCAACAGCGCGTCGGAATCAGCGGCGGGATCGGTGTTCGTCGGCTGTTCCTCCTCGGGCACCCCCTGGTGCCCGAGTGCCTTCGCCACCCCCGGGGCGGAGGCTTCCCCGTGGGACCGGCCTGTGGACGGTCCAGCGGGATACCTTGCTGACGCGATCGTGGGTGCTGTGGCCTTGGCTATGTCCTGGTGTGCGGTGGGCAGTTCGTGCTGTGGTGCGGGCATCGTGACCTACTCGGTGGTGGTGTGGTCTGGGGAGTGCGGTGATGTCGGGTCGACTCGTCGCGGAAGGGAGACTCGTCCCCGCGCTGACGTGCGCGGGGACGAGAGATGCGGGATGCGGTTGGCAGCGGCCTGTGGTCAGGAGGCGATCGCTGCTGGCGCGGTCTCGCTCGGTTTGGCTGCGGCGGCTTTGTCGAGTTCGGCCTGGAGCGCGTCCTTGACGCGTTCCGCCTCGTCCTTGCCGATCGAGCGGCCGGTGCCGCGGACCGTGTCCTCGATGTGGCGGCGCGAGGCTTTGCCTCCGCGCCCACGAGGCGCACGGCGGGCGAGGGCGAGCAGATCGGGGTCGATGGCGTCCGTATCCGCTTCGTCGTCCGCGCGGGAAGTGGCGGTGGAATCTGCCACATCGGTAGCCTCTTCCGCCACGTCTGCCGAGCCGCCCGCCACCTTGAGGCTTGTAGGCGAGTGGACGTCGGCAGGGGCGCCGCTGGGGACCGGCTCGGCACTCTCCTGCTCAGCGGACAGCGCGAGGTCCCGCTGGATGATCTGGTAGAAGTGCACCGCGCCGGCCAGGGCGAGCGGCGGGAGCGCAGAGAGCACGGCTACGGTCCAGTCGCTGAGCTGTAGACCGCCGTCCAGGGCTTGCTGGTTGAGGCGTACGGCGTGCAGCGCGTTGGCCCAAATGCTCAGCGTGGTGGCCAGGATGACGAGGATCCACACGTACAGGCGGGCGGCCGTGGAGGCGGTGCGCACCAGGAGCAGGGTGCCGATGCCGATGGCGATGAACCCGTCGATGACGAGGGGGAAGCCGATGGCGAAGAGCGGGCGGATGTGGGCGGAGACGGCCATCTGTCGCAGGGCGTCATAGGACAGGACGAAGCCGATGGTGCCGAGCAGGGCGATGCCGAAGCGGATGGCGCCGGTCTTGGGCGCAGAGGATCCGGATGCGTGCGGGGGCAGGGAGAACCTCCGATGGGTGGGGGCACCTGCGAGCAGGCAAGGCAGCGGGGCAGGGCGCTTTGGCTGCGAGGTGCTGGGACTCGTACCACTCGTCGCGTGCCTGGTCAGCACAGGTACGAGTGGCGTGGTGATGTCGAGACGACTCGTTGCGGGATGCTCACTCGTCCCCGCGCTGACCTGCGCGGGGACGAGTGATGCGGGTGGAGTCGAGTCAGGCTGCGGTGCCGGGCAGGAGCCCGTCGGCTGACGAGGCGGGCGTGTCCGCCGCCTTGGGCTCGGGGCAGTAGCGGGCCCAGGTGTCGAGGAATTGGTTGCGCGCGAACCCCTTGGCCTGGGCGCCGTCGGGGAAGCGGCGGTTGGCCGAGCTGATGCCGTACGGCTTGAGCAGCAGCTGCAGGCCGCGCGGGGTCAGGCCGTTGGCGCCGTACTCCGCCCACGGTGCTTCCTTGTCCGCATTGAGCGCCTCCAGCAGGTGCTTCGTGCTCAGCACGGCCGGGTCACCGACGGCGGCGAAGGCCCGGCGGATGCCGACCAGGAGGCGGGTGCGCAGACCGCCCTCCTCGTCCTGGCCAGCCTCATAGTCGGTCATGGCGCGGCATGCGGTACGGGCCAGCGCGGGCCAGTTGCCTCCGGCGAGGTCGGCGATGATGACCAGCGGTTCCCAGGTGTCTGCCGCACGGTCCTCGACCGGCATGGGCGGCTCCATCTCCATGGCCAGCTCGTACAGCGGCTGCAGCCAGGCGTGGAGGCGGTCGCGGATCGCGTTCAGGGCGGGCGTATCCCGGCCCGTGCGGAAGGACGCAACCTTCTCGCCCGCCGCACGGCGTCGCATCCGGATGACCACCGCGCGGTCCATGATCGTGTCGGGTAGGTCGCCGATCCCTGCCAGCGCGGCCATGGCGAAGGTCGGGAACTCCTGCACCTGGTGCTCCGGCCCCGACACCCGCAGGGTGGGTCGGCCGCGCTGGTGCCCGGCATTGATCAGGCCGCGGACCTCCTCGTTTTTCTCCGCGGCCTTGGTGGTGCTGAACATGGCGTCAGCCTCGTCGACCAGGAGGGTCGGCGGGTCGTCCCCGTCGATCGACCGAAAGATCGCCGCCGCGCTGGCGTTGACCGTGATCAGGCGCTTGTGCACGGTCTCGGTCACCACGTCCAACAGCCGCGACTTACCGCACCGCTTTTCCGGAGCGACGATCGCCAGCCGTGGGGCGTGCTGCCACGCGCGCTGTAGGTGCGTCGCCGCGACCCACAGCGCCACCGCCGTCACGGCCTCCTCGCTCGGCATCGCCACGTACCGCTTGATCTGCGTACGCAGGTCGTCCAGGATCTTCGCTCCCTCGGGCAGCGGCACAGTCCTGGAGGCGTCGTCGAGGTCCTCGTCCGCGGGAGGTGCGGTGGAGTCGGCCGGTCGGCCGGGCACAGCAACTGGGGGCCATGACGTGGCGGCGGCGTCGGGAAGGGATGGCGTACTCGGCTGGGGATCGGTCATACTGGGCATCAGCTCCTCTGCTTGCGGGCCATATGGGACGGCAATCCCGGTCTCCGCAGGTTGATCGCTAGGGATGGCGGTTGAGAGGTTTGCGCTTGAGCCCCCGGCATCGCCGGGGGCTTCTTTCATGTGACGTGCGGTCGTGCGGGGCTCCTCGGGTTGGTCGGGTGGGACCACCACTATGCCACACGAATTGCAGATCGCAGAAGTGTTCTGCATCTCGCAGTACGCATGTTACTGTTAGGGGGTCCTTGCAAATGGCAGGGGAGTGCTACGTACGGAAGGAGGTGGCCATGGCGGATGAAGACCCGCCGCAGGGCGTGTTGCTCAGCGGTGAGGGCAACGTCGCGGTGCGCATCAAGCTGGAACGCGAGGCGCGCGGCTGGAGCACCAACGCTTTGTCCGACCGCATGAACGAGGCCGGCTTCGAGATGAACCCGTCCGCGGTCTGGCGGATCGAAAACGGCAAGCGCCGCATCAACCTCGACGAGACCATCGGCTTCGCCGAGGTCTTCGGCCTCGACCTGCGCAATCTCGTCGGCCCCCCACAGCTGGCCGCCGAGGCCCGCGCCATGGAGCTCATCGACGAGATCGTTGACGCGTTCCGTGCCACCCAGCGCGCCAACATGGCCTTCACCGAGGCGCGCGACGCCCTCGACGCCTACCTCGCCGAGCACCCTGACGTGCGCGAGGAAGCCGACGTCATGGTCTCCAACGCCATCGCGGAGGAGGCCAGCAAGACCATGCTGAAGATGCACGGCCCTCCGGCTGGTGGCGGCGACACCGATCCCGCCGACGAGGCGTAGCCCCCGGCTCCCACTCCCGTGCTGGACCCGCAAACCCCCAGCACGGGCACCTCATCCCCATCCCTTTAGCGATCGACCGGCGGGCGGCGTTGCCGCGCCCATGCCCGCCAGAAGAGGACCCACCCCTTGCGCCAATCCGCGATAACCCCTGCCTCCGCACCGACTCCGCACGCCGAGGCCGCGCTACCGCGCCTCTACGTACCCGAGGAAGTCGCTGCCGTACTCGGCTGCTCCGCCTGGTGGGTCAAGGACCGTGCCCGCCGGCGACTCATCCCATTCACCCGCGTCGGCCGCGCCTACCGATTCTCGGACGAGCACCTTGCCGAGATCATCCGCATGTACGAAGAGCGTCCGGCTCAGACTTTGCAGCGCCCTGGCGCCGCCTCTGCGCCGGCCCGGAAACCGCGCACTCGGCAGCAGCCCGAGATGGCTGCCCCCACGGTCCGTCTCAAGGCCCGCCCGCCACGCCGGACGACCAAGTCCCAGTACGGAACCGCTGCTTAACGCACCCCACACGACAGAGGGGAGGGAAATCTGTGGGGTACGCAGAAAAGCGCGGCGGCTACTGGCGTGGCCGCTACAAGATCGAGGACGGCAAGTACGGCACCGTCGCCGATTCCATGGGCGCCGTGGTCAAGTTCGCCACCAAGCGCGAGGCCAAGCAGGCCGCAGACGCGGAAGAGGTGACCGTTCGGCGCGGCCAGTGGCGCGACCCGAGCCTCGGGCAGGAGACGTTCGGCGAGTACGCGAGCCGCTGGTACGCCGCCCAGGACCTGGCCGCCTCGACCATGCAGAACTACAAGCGCCACATTGAGGAGCACCTGCTCCCGGACTTCGAGGACAAGGCGCTCGCGGGCATCCTGCGCACGGACGTCGACGCCTGGGAGAAGAAGGAGCGGGCCGCGTACGCGGCTTCCAGCGTCAAGACCTGGCGCTCGACGCTCCACCTGATCTTCGAGGACGCGATCGACGAGGGTCTGCTCACGTCCAACCCGGCGGCCCGTCGACGTGGGCGAGGCAAGCGCGCCGGACGTTCCCGTGACCGCAGCCCGGAGAAGGTCGTCACCGACGCGCTCGGCATCCTGCTCACCGCAGAGCGGGCCTCCTTGCTCTCCGGCCGCGACGACGAATTCGTCGCCACGGTCCTCAAGGGCTACACCGGCAAGCGCTGGGGCGAAATCGTCGGCCTGGAAACGGAGTTCGTCCGGCCCAACGCCTTCCGCGTCGAGTGGCAGCTGTACGAACTCGACACCGGCGAGCTGGTGCGCTGCCCGCCCAAGGACGACAGCTACCGCGACATCGACTCGACGGACTGGCTGTCGGCCCTGGTCTTCAACCACATCGCCCGTACGAAGCCGACGCCCTGCCCCTGCCACGGCAGGACGTACGTCTTCCGCGGCCAGGGAGCGGCGCGCACCGGCGGCCACCAGGGCGCCAAGCTCGTCGACGTCGCACGCCGCGCCGGAGTCTCCACAGGCACGGTCTCCAACGTCCTCAACCATCCCGACCGCGTACGCCAGGCCACCCGCGTACGCGTCGAACTCGCCATCGCTGAGCTCGGGTTCGTGCGAGGTGGCATGACGTCGGAGCACGCCGCTCACTGGCGCCGAAACGGCTTCGCCACCTGGCTGTTCACTCCGGCGGTCTCCGGCTGGTACCCGAGGAAGGCACCTCAAGAGGCCCGGCCGGTGCCGATCCTCGGCGAGCCGTGGCCTGGCATCCCGGCCCGAGGCCGAGGCGCCGCTACTCGGGCGGACGCCTGCTGGCTCCCGATCGCCAAGGGCCTCACACCCCACGGCCTCCGGCACACCCACCGGACGATGATGGAGGACCTCGGTACGGAGAAGGTCCTCATGGACGAACGCATGGGCCACATCGACGGCTCGGTCTCAGCCCGGTACGCGCACGTCACTCCAGGCATGCGCAGGCGCCTTACGGCCGGCCTTACCGAACGGTGGGAGGCGGCGCTCGATGCGCGTCGGGTCATGTGCTCGTCCTCACCAGTACGAGTTCTCGATCGCCTGCTGAGGTCGAGGGGATAGAGCGGCTGGCAAGTCGCGAGAGGCGGGGCTGTCGTTGGAACAGTCCCGCCTCGTCGTTTTGAGCTGCTAGTCGTCTGCTCCCAGCGATGGGTCAGGTCCGAAGCCGGTGACTTTCATGCGGGCAAGCCCGCCGGGTGGACTGGTCAGCATGCCGCTCACTCGGACGGGGATTCCGGCATCGTGGCAGTGCACGGCTGTGTGATAGTCGCTGTCAGCGAGGTCCATCCATACCGTGCGGCTGCGGCGCTGAATGAGCGTTTGGACCCCGACGCGCCCGGTGTCGTCATCGGGGTGGCGACTGAGGTCTGTGACCACGCCGTAGATCAAGTGCTCCCGCGTGTAGACCTTGGTCTTGAGTTGTTCGGACACCAGGTCGACGATCTCGATCGCATCGCGGTTGAACTCAACGCGCGCTGGCGTACCTGGCGGTGGTGCAGCTACGCGGGACCAGTTGAATGCCACGTCGAGTGCACTGACGGACTCGGTGTTCACGACTTTGGCGAGGGCCTGACACAGTTCGTAGGAGACCCCCTCGCCGATGGAGTCATTGATCTCGCTGGGCGTGGGTTCGTGGTCGGCGCCTGCCATGTCTTCAAGTACGCCTAGTGCGCGAGACATCGTGGCAGTCACCCGGCGGTCGAAGAGAGTCTCCTCGACCTGGACGTCGATGTGATCCTGACGGGGTGAGTAAACGTCCTCGGGGGAGCGCGCCTGGCTGATGATGGGCACGATGTAGGAGCCGCGACGAGTCTGGCCCAGGCGAACCTCTCGTGCCTGATCACGCGCCCGAGTCGGGAAGTTCCGGAAGTGCCCTTGACGCCGGATCGTTGCCGCCGCCGAGGCCACCCGAAGGCGTTTGGCGGAGACAAAGAGTTCGTACCCGGACTCAAGCGGGATCGATCCGTCGCTCATTGACGGGTGGGAGGCCCGGAGGTCGGTGACGTCGTTGTAGACCGTGGCGACGGCGTCGTGGACAGTCTGGATGTCTTCGAACTCGATCCTCGCCAGGTCTTGGATCAGGATCCGAGCCCTCTTGGCGAAGTCTGGTGCGCCCGGCTTCATCGGAACCAGGACGACTTCGTCCGCCGGCCCTGGAAGCCTCCATAGCTCGGCCACGTCTCCGCCCGATACGGGTGCCCATCCGGTTACCTTGAGATAGCTGCGAATCTCTTCAGGGCCGAAGTCAGGGGTGATGTCCGCCATGTCAGCTCAACCCCAGACCAGCGCTGTGGGTCATGCGACGCGCAGCATCGAACATGGTCCCCATGGCCTTCACGGTGAGCTCCTGGTGCTCAGGAAGGTGGATCGCGGTAGTAGAGCTGCCAGCGGCCTCTCCCATCCCATGAAGGGAGGACCAGTAGCCGTGGCAAGCAAGGACTATCGAATCCGGCTGGTGGATGACCCAGCGGCCGATGTCGGGCGGAACGATGAGCAGCGCAAGGTGACCAGGCGCAGAGCGCTCAGGGTCACGTAACTTGTCGTAGGTCTCGATGTCCAGGTCGAAGCTGTAGCCGCTCCTGATAGTGCGTGGGCTTTGTGTGCACTTGAGCTGGATATCGACCATGAGGCCGCGGGAACGGAGTGTGACGTCGACCCCATCCTTGTCCACGTTCCAGTCGCAGATCGTGTACCCGCCTTGCGTTGCTAAGGCATGCACGTAAGCGCGACTGACTTGCTCCTTCTGCCAGCTCGTTGCCTCAGCAGCCATGACCACCCCCCGGTAGCGTGATCGCGAGGATAAGTGGGATCTGCAAGTGAGGGAATACCGCGTACGCAGGCCAACTTTCCGGAGCCCCTGTTGCGGGCACCTCAGATACCGATTGGCGAACGCACAGGTTCAGCGGCGTGACGGCTGACGTGCGCTGGGTGCGAGATGCAGGACCGTCTGGGAGACCCCGACCAAGATCTTCTCCCAGATTTCTCCCAAACGATCTCCAGAGACGCAGCTAGGGCCTGACCCTCAGAGAGGATCAGGCCCTTGACCTGGTGTTTCAGCTGTCGGGGTGGCGGGATTTGAACCCACGACCTCTTCGTCCCGAACGAAGCGCGCTGCCAAGCTGCGCTACACCCCGATGTCGTTGCTCCACTGGCCTGACGGGCAGGCCGTGGCGACATCGATTACTTTAGCGGACCGGCGGCCGGAGACGAAATCCGGTTTCCCGAGCCGTGGGGCCGGGCCTCAGCCGCGGGGTGCCAGCGTCAGCAGTGTCGCCTCCGGAGGGCAGGCGAAACGCATCGGTGTGTAGCGGCTCGCCCCGCAACCCGCGGAGACGTGCAGGAACGACTTCCGGCCCTCCGCCTCGTGGCGGGAGAGGCCCTTCACGCGGTCCGTGTCCAGGTCGCAGTTGGTGACCAGGGCTCCGTAGAAGGGGATGCAGAGCTGGCCGCCGTGGGTGTGGCCGGCGAGGATCAGGGGGTAGCCGTCCGCGGTGAACGCGTCCAGGGAGCGCAGGTACGGGGCGTGCACGATGCCCATCGAGAAGTCCGCGCCGGCGTCCGGGCCGCCCGCCACCTGCGCGTACCGGTCGCGCTTGATGTGCGGGTCGTCCAGGCCGGTGAGGCCGATCTCGTAGCCGTCGATCTTGAGTGAGCCGCGGGTGTTCGTGAGGTTGACCCAGCCCGCCTCGTCGAAGCCGTCGCGCAGGCCCTCCCACGGGTTGTGGATGACGCCGACCGCGGGGGCGTTGCCGTTCAGGCCGTGCTTGCCCTGTGCCTTTTCGAGCAGGTAGCGGGCGGGGTTGCGCAGCCTCGGGCCGTAGTAGTCGTTCGAGCCGAAGACGTACGCCCCGGGGAACTCCATCAGCGGGCCGAGCGCGTCCAGCGTCTCCGGGACGCCCTCCGGGTCGGACAGGTTGTCGCCCGTGTTGATCACGAAGTCAGGCCGCAGACCGGCCAGCGAGCGCAGCCACCGCTGCTTCTTGCGCTGGCCGGACACCATGTGGATGTCGGAGACCTGAAGGACCCGCAGGGGACGCATCCCCGACGGCAGTACGGGCACCGTGACCCGCCTCAACCGGAAGGAACGGGGCTCGATGCCGAACGAGTAGGCGAGACCGGCCGCGGCCGTCGCCGTGATGCCCAGAGGTACTGCGTATCGCGCGCGCATCCCCCCATCGTGTCAGACCCCGCCGGCCCGCCGGCCGGAGGGCGTTGGAGCCCAACCCCCGCCCGCCACGGGCCCACCCGGCGGAAATCGAGGGGCAGGCAACTCCCCGCACCTGCCACAATCAACCCATGACCACCCTCAAGGCGAAGCTGCACGAAGACCTCACCGCCGCGATCCGGGGGCGCGACGAACTGCGCTCCTCGACGCTCCGGCTGACCCTCACCGCGATCACGAAGGAGGAGGTCGCGGGCAAGGAGGCGCGCGAGCTCTCCGACGACGAGGTGCAGAAGGTCATCGCCCGCGAGGCGAAGAAGCGCCGCGAGGCCGCCGAGGCCTTCGCCGACGGCGGCCGCGCCGAGCAGGCCGCGAAGGAGAAGGCGGAGGGCGAGATCCTCGCCGAGTACCTCCCGAAGCAGCTCTCCGACGACGAGCTCCAGGACATCGTCGCCCAGGCCGTGGAAGAGGCCAGGGCCGCCGGTGCGGAGGGGCCGCGCGCCATGGGGCAGGTCATGAAGATCGTGAACCCGAAGGTCGCGGGTCTGGCCGAGGGCGGCCGCGTCGCCGCCACGGTCAAGAAGCTCCTCGCGGGCTGAGAGCGGATCGATCGCTCAGTTGATACGCCGATGAGGGCGCCCCCTGAAGCAGGGGGCGCCCTCATCCACGTACAGGAGAGACCGTCGAGCGGGGAGCCGGGAGGCTACCGGGGCCAGCCGCCGCCGATCCCGCCCCCGATGCCGTTCCCGCCGCCGCCGTGACCGCCCCCGTTACCGTTCCCACCGTTCCCGTTCCCGCCGAGAACGTCCGGCGGGATCGAGAAGCCGGGCCAGGGATCGCCGCCGCCGTCGCCCCCACCGCCGATCCCGCCGCCGACGCCACCGTTGCCGCTGCCGCCGTTTCCGCCGCCGTTTCCGCCGTCACCGCCCGGCTTGCCGTCGTCGTGACCGCCGCCGCCGTGGTCCCGGTCCTTGTCCTTGCCCCCGCCGGGGATGTGGACGGTGTTGAAGCCCGGCGCCGGCTTGCCCGCGAGGGCGCCGCTCATCGCGTCGCGCCAGATCGGACCCGGCACCTCGCCACCGAAGACCTTGTCGTACGGGACGCCGCCGATGGTGATGTCGACCATCTGCCGCTTGTGCATCGGGTCGCCGACCCAGACCGCGCCCGACATGTTCGGGGTGTAGCCCACGAACCAGGCGGCGTAGCGGTAGTCGGTCGTACCCGTCTTGCCCGCGCTCGGGCGGGAGCCGAGACCGGCCTTCTTGCCCGTGCCGTCCTCGACCACGCCCTGCAGGAGCGTGTTGATGGTGTCGGCCGTCTTCTCCGACATGGCGCGCGAGCACGTCGACTTCGGCACCGGCAGCGACTTGCCGCCGAGCGTCGTGATCGTCTCGATGGCGATCGGCGTGCAGTACGTGCCGCGCGAGGCGAAGGCCGCGTACGCGCCCGCCATCGTCAGCGGCGACATCTCCTGGGTGCCGAGGGCGATCGACGGTGCCTGCACGATCTCCTTGCCGTCGGCCCGCTTCACGCCCATCTTGTCGGCCAGCTTCGTCACCGGGCAGATGCCGATGTCGCCGATGAGCTGCACGTAGTAGGTGTTGACCGACTTCGCGGTCGCTTCCTCCATGCCGTACGGACCGACCTCGGACTCGTTCTCGTTGGTCAGCTTCGCGCCGCCCGAGTTCACCCACTGCTTGCCGCCACAGGTGGCCACCCGCTGCGGATACGGCATCTCGTACGGGGACGAGTAGCTCTGCCCCGCCGACTTGCCGCCCTCCAGGGCCGCCGCCGCGACGATCGGCTTGAACGTCGAACCGGGCTGGTAGCCCGCGCCGCCGCCCATGGAGTCGTCCACGGAGAGGTTGATCGTGGTCTCGTCCTTCTTGAAGCCGTAGGGACGGGACTGGCCCATGCCGAGGATCTTGCCCGTGCCCGGCTCGACGATGGTGGCGGCGGTCGCCACGTCGTCGGTCTTGTTCACGTGATTCTTAATCGAGGCCTGCACCGAGTCCTGGGCCTGCGGGTCCAGCGTCGTGCGGACCTTCAGGCCGCCCCGGTTCCAGACCTTGGCCCGCTCTTCCTTCGTCTTGCCGAAGACCGGGTCGTTGAGGAACACCTCGCGGACGTAGTCGCAGAAGAAACCGGCGCCGCTGACCGAGGTGATGCAGCCGTTCTTGGGCCGGCTGACCTTCAGGCCGAGGTCGGTCTTCTTGGCCTCGTCGGCCTCCGCCTGCGAGATGTCGTGCGTGTCGGCCATGCGCTGCAGCACCACGTTGCGCCGCTTGGTGGCCTCGGCCGCGTCGTTGACCGGGTCGTACCTGCTGGGCGACTGCACGATGCCGGCGAGGAGCGCGGCCTCCTGGACCTTCAGGTCCTTGGCGTGCTTGGAGAAGTACCGCTGGGCCGCGGCCTCGATGCCGTACGCCTGCTGACCGAAGTAGGTGATGTTCAGGTAGTTCTTCAGGATGCGTTTCTTGCCGAGCTTCTCCTCGACCTGGATCGCGTACTTCAGCTCGCGGATCTTGCGGCCCAGCGTCTGCTGCGTGGCCTCGGCGACCTTCGTCGGGTCGTCGCCGGCCTCCTCCACGAAGACGTTCTTCACGTACTGCTGCGTGAGCGTGGACGCGCCCTGCGAGACGCCGCCGCTCTGCGCGTTCTGGTTGAGGGCGCGCAGGATGCCCTTGAGGTCCACCGCGCCGTGCTCGTAGAAGCGGGCGTCCTCGATCGCGACGATCGCCTTCTGCATGTACGGCGAGATGTCCTTGAGCGGCACGACCGTGCGGTCACGTGAGTAGACCGTCGCGATCGATCCGCCCTTGTTGTCCAGGATCGTGGTGCGCTGACTGAGCGGCGGCTGCTTGAGGTTGGCGGGGATCTCGTCGAACCCCTCGACCGAGCCCTTGGCCGCGAGGCCCAGTGCCCCGACCGCGGGCAGGGCGATCCCGGCCAGCACCGCACCCGCCAGGACGCTGACTCCTAGGAACTTCGCGGCCTGCTGAGTTGGTGACAGACCACCGCCCGAGCGCTTCTTTCCCATGAGGGCAGCCTACGTTCTGATTCGCCGGACACGCCTTAATGCCTTGGCCTAAGCTGCTCCCAACTGTCACAGCGGTGCGGTTCGGCAACAAGCCCTGCATCGCTCCCGGATCCGACGAATTCCTGTCCGAATTCGCCTTATGTGGCGCCCGGCGTCCGTTGTGACTTAACTGAACTGTCCCGGAATGCCGGGTTCCTCACGGATGTCGCCCGCTCACTCCGTCGGGTGATCTGCCGCTTACGCATAGTCCGTTCGGGCCATCCAAGATTGGGCCCGAAGGGGGTGTTGCGCTGTGCCCACCTTCCGTAACGTCCTCAACTGGCGGCGGTGCATATGCCGCTGCCGCCGTGGGGGAGCCTCGATTCGGGAGAGGACGGCGCCGGTATGGGCTGGGTAACCGACTGGAGTGCGCAGGCGGCCTGCCGCACTACCGATCCGGATGAACTGTTCGTTCAAGGAGCAGCGCAGAACAGGGCCAAGGCGGTGTGCACCGGATGTCCGGTGCGGACCGAGTGCCTGGCCGACGCGCTGGACAATCGCGTCGAGTTCGGCGTGTGGGGTGGCATGACGGAGCGGGAGCGCCGCGCCTTGCTGCGCAGGCGTCCCACCGTCACCTCATGGCGCAGGCTCCTGGAGACTGCGCGCTCCGAGTACGAGCGCGGCGCGGGCCTGCTGCCCGTGGACTTGGAGGACGAGGAGACGTACGAGAGCTATGCGGCGGTGGGGTAGGCCGTCAGGGCGATGAAACCTGACGCAACCCGCAAGAACACCTGATGCAACCCGCAGAGTGAGACGCGCGGGAACCCACGTACGGGGCGATGAGCCCCGTGCCGGGGCGTCCGGGCCGGTGCACCCCACGTTCCGTCAGCCCGCCAGCCGGTCCCCTACGGCCCGGAGCCCCGCAAGGTCATGCACGTCCCCGGGCAGCGCGGCCACCTCGGCCACCGCCACCTCGGGATGGAGCGCGGTGAAGCGATCGCGCGTGCGCTGCTCCCGCGTGAGCAGCTGCATGCGCTCCGCGTGCAGCCGCAGCAGAGCCGCGGTCAACTGCTCGACGGACGGGTCGGGCGTCACCACGGACGGATCGGGCGTCGTCACGGAGGGATCGGTGGCGGAGTCCTCTGAAGTGATCTGATTTTCGGGGGAGTTACGATCTCCTACCTTCCCGTCCCCCTGATCCACAATGCCGCTCTCCTCAAGATTTTCCGCGGCGGCGAGTGCCCGCTCGGCCGACAGCTGAGCGGCGCCGCTGCCGTGCACCCGGTTCAGTACGAGACCGGCCAGCGGCATGTCGTCCGCGGCGAGCCGCTCCACGAAGTACGCAGCCTCCCGCAGCGCGTCCCGCTCCGGCGAGGCCACCACCAGGAACGCCGTGCCGGGCGCCTGCAGCAGCCGGTACGTCGCGTCCGCCCGCGTACGGAAACCGCCGAACATGCTGTCCATCGCCGTCACGAACATCTGCACGTCACGCAGCAGCTGCCCGCCGAGCAGCTTGCCGAGGGCGCCCGTCATCATCGACATGCCGACATTCAGGAACTTCATCCCGGCCCGGCCGCCCACCTTCGCCGGCGCCATGAGCAGCCGGATCAACTTCCCGTCCAGGAAGGACCCGAGGCGCTTCGGGGCGTCGAGGAAGTCAAGCGCCGAACGCGAGGGCGGCGTGTCCACGACGATCAGGTCCCACTCGTCCCGGGACCGCAGCTGCCCCAGCTTCTCCATCGCCATGTACTCCTGCGTGCCCGCGAAGCCCGCCGAAAGCGACTGGTAGAAGGGGTTGCTGAGGATCGCCCTGGCGCGCTCCTTGTCCGTGTGCGCCTCGACGATCTCGTCGAAGGTGCGCTTCATGTCGAGCATCATGGCGTGCAGCTCACCGGCGCCGTCGATCGCCTTGACCTGCCGCGGAACGTTGTCGAGCGAGTCGATGCCCATGGACTGGGCGAGCCTGCGCGCCGGGTCGATGGTGAGCACGACGACCTTGCGGCCCCGCTCCGCCGCGCGCAGCCCGATGGCGGCCGCCGTGGTCGTCTTGCCGACGCCGCCGGAGCCGCAGCACACCACGATGCGGGTCTTCGGGTCGCCGATCAGGGCGTCCACGTCCAGCGCCCGCCCGGGGGCCAGCCTCCGTGCCGCTTCCTGGCTGCTCGTCATGCGATCCCTTGCTTCCGCAGTTCCGTGGCGAGTTCGTAGAGGCCCGCCAGGTCCATCCCGCCGGCGAGCAGCGGGAGTTCGTGCAGAGGCTGGCCGAATTCGGTCAGCTGGGCGCGCTGGTCGCGCTCCAGGGCGTACCGCTCGGCGTACTCGGCGGCCTGCTCCAGGAGCGGGTCGACGAGCCGCTCGGCACCTCCGCCGCGGCGCGCCCCGCCGAGCCCGGCGGCCGACAGCGACTTGGCGATGGCCGTACGGGGCGTCCGGTCGAGGCCCAGCTCCAGCGAGGCGTCGCCCAGCAGGGCCGGGCGCACCATGTTGACGATGACCCGCCCCACGGGCAGCTGCGCGGCCCGCAGCTCGGCGATCCCGTCGGCGGTCTCCTGGACCGGCATCTCTTCGAGCAGCGTCACCAAGTGCACGGCCGTCTCGGGGGACTTCAGGACCCGCATCACGGCCTGTGCCTGATTGTGTATCGGCCCGATCTTGGCGAGCCCGGCGACCTCGTCGTTCACGTTCAGGAAGCGGGTGATGCGGCCGGTCGGCGGGGCGTCCATCACCACGCAGTCGTACGCGTACCGCCCGCTCTTGTCCTTGCGACGCACGGCCTCGCACGCCTTGCCGGTAAGGAGTACGTCCCGCAGGCCCGGCGCGATGGTGGTGGCGAAGTCGATGGCGCCGAGCTTCTTCAGGGCCCGGCCCGCGCCCCCCAGCTTGTAGAACATCTGGAGGTAGTCGAGCAGCGCGAGCTCGGGATCGATGGCGAGGGCATACACCTCCCCGCCCCCGGGAGCGACGGCGATCTTCCGCTCCTCATAGGGCAGCGCTTCGGTTTCGAAGAGCTGCGCGATGCCCTGCCTGCCCTCGACCTCGACGAGGAGGGTGCGTTTGCCCTCCGTCGCCAGGGCGAGCGCGAGGGCCGCGGCCACCGTGGTCTTGCCGGTACCGCCCTTGCCACTGACGACCTGGAGCCTGCTCACCCTTCCGAGCCTAACCAGTCGCCGCCCGGACCATGCAGGAGCCCACCCTGAGCAGCCCTCCGCACCGACTACAGTCGGCCACATGACCAAGTGGGAATACGCAACCGTGCCTCTGCTCGTCCACGCCACGAAGCAGATTCTGGACACCTGGGGCGAGGACGGCTGGGAGCTGGTCCAGGTCGTGCCCGGGCCGAACAACCCCGAGCAGCTCGTCGCCTACCTGAAGCGGGAGAAGCAGGCATGAGCGGCGCAGTCGAGGCCCGCCTCGCCGAGCTCGGCCTGACCCTGCCGGAAGTCGTGCCGCCGCTGGCCTCGTACCAGCCGGCCGTCCAGTCCGGCGTGTACGTCTACACCGCGGGCCAGCTCCCGATGGTGGACGGCAAGCTCGCCGTGACCGGCAAGGTCGGCGGTGAGGTCACTCCGGAGGAGGCCAAGGACCTGGCCCGCACCTGCGCGCTGAACGCGCTGGCCGCGGTCAAGTCCGTCGCCGGTGACCTGGACCGCGTCGCGCGCGTCGTGAAGGTCGTCGGCTTCGTCGCGTCGGCCCCGGACTTCACCGGCCAGCCCGGCGTGATCAACGGCGCCAGCGAACTCCTCGGCGAGGTCTTCGGCGACAAGGGCGTGCACGCCCGCAGCGCCGTGGGCGTCGCCGTGCTGCCGCTGGACGCCCCGGTCGAGGTCGAGTTCCAGGTCGAGCTCACAGAGGCGTAAAACGGTCCCTCCGGAGTGGCCGTTCACACCGAGCGGCGCTCCGTAGGGCACGATTGTTGCCTCTCGAACATCAGCCCACTAGGGGATAGCCTCCGCCCATGGCAAATGGGCAGTGGTACCCCCCGGAGTGGCCCGACCGCATCCGCGCCCTCGCGAGCGGCGAGCTGACTCCGGCCACCCCGCGCCGCGCCGCGACCGTCATGCTGCTCAGGGACGGCGCGGAGGGCGCTGAAGTACACATGCTGCGCAGACGCGCCTCCATGGCCTTCGCCGGAGGCGCGTACGCGTATCCGGGCGGCGGCGTCGACCCGCGCGACGACGACCACCTGGTGCGCTGGGCGGGCCCCACGCGCGCGTCCTGGGCGGCCCGGCTGGGCGTCGACGACGAGGCCGCGGCCCAGGCCATCGTCTGCGCGGCGGTCCGTGAGACGTACGAGGAAGCGGGCGTGCTGCTCGCGGGACCGACTCCGGAGACGGTGGTCGGCGACACCACGGGCGACGACTGGGAGACGGACCGCGAGGCCCTGGTGACCCGTGACCTCTCCTTCGCGGAGTTCCTCGACCGCCGCGGCCTGTACCTCCGCAGCGACCTGCTCGCCGCGTGGGCCCGCTGGATCACCCCCGAGTTCGAGCCCAGGCGCTACGACACGTTCTTCTTCGTGGCCGCACTCCCCGAGGGCCAGCGCACCCGCAACGCCTCCACGGAGGCCGACCGCACGGTCTGGATCCGCCCGGCGGAGGCGGCCGCGGGCTACGACGAGGGCGAGCTCCTGATGATGCCGCCCACGATCGCCACCCTCCGCGCCCTGACCGCCCACCCGACCCCCAAAGCGGCCCTCGACGCCGCCCCCTCCCAGGACATGACACCGGTCCTGGCCCAAGCCCATATGGAGAACGGCACCTTGGTCCTCTCCTGGCCCGGCCACGACGAGTTCACGAAGCACATCGCCGCGGGCAGCGAACGATGACACCGGGCCGGCCCGCCGGAGACCCAAGCCCCCACCGGCCGGACAGCCGCAAGCGCTCCGGAGGGGACGTGGGGGTATGTGCGAACGGAGCACCGAGCACACATCGGCGTCTTTGTCCGTGTGCCGCGGCGCAGGGATAGCGAGTACGCACATAC